>NZ_BAAAIX010000001.1:0-150302 GCF_039526385.1 Luteococcus peritonei
CCGCCTCCGCTGCCTACTCATCGCCGGCGGCCTCGACACGTGACCCCCACCTCAAGTCCGAAGAGCCGAATTGTCACCCGCCTCGCCGGGGAAATCTGTGGTGATGTGGTGAGTTCAGACATGAACGGACCCGGGACGGTGGGTCGTCCCGGGTCCGCGACGGTCTGCGGAGGACCTGGATCAGGCCACGGCGCGCTTCAGGGCGGCGGCCGGGGTGAGTCGGACGGCAGTGCGCTCGGGGATGGTGATCGGCTCCCCGGTGCGCGGGTTGCGTCCGCTGCGCTCCTTGCGTCGGGTGGGCTCGGCCACCAGCAGGCCGGCGAGCTGGACCCGCTCGCCACGACCCAGGGCCTGGCCCACCAGCTCGGCGGTGCTACCCAGCACCTCGTTGACGGTCTCGATGGGCAGGTCGGTGGCGGTGGCGACGGCGGCCACCAGTTCGGAGTGGTTCATGGGCTTGCCTCTCAGATCGTGAAGGTCTCGGGGTCGACCAGGCCGCGGTGCACGGCCCGGACCAGGTTGCGGGGCACGCGGTACTGGTGCCCCTGGTGGGTGATGGTGGCCAGGTCGGGCGCGGTGGTCTTCCACTGGGCGCGGCGGTGGCGGGTGTTGGAGCGCGACATGCGTCGCTTGGGGACGGCCACGGCTCACCAGCTCGACTTCGTGATGCCGGGCAGCTCGCCGGCATGGGCCATCTGGCGGAAGCGCACCCGGCTCACGCCGGCCTTGCGCAGGTAGCCGCGCGGGCGGCCGTCGACGGCATCGCGGTTGCGCAGCCGCACCGGCGAGGAGTCGCGGGGCAGGCGGGCCAGGGCGGCCATCGCGGCCTCGCGCTCCTGGTCGCTGCCGCTGCGGATGGTGCGCTTCAGCTCGGCACGGCGCTCGGCGAAGCGCGCCACCAGTTCTCGGCGCTGGCGGTCCTTGGCGATCTTGGACTTCTTGGCCATCAGCGGGCCTCCTTGAACTCGACGTGGGCCCGAGCGATCGGGTCGAACTTGCGCAGCACCAGCCGCTCGGGATCGTTGCGCCGGTTCTTGCGGGTCACGTAGGTGTAGCCGGTCCCGGCGGTGCTGCGCAGCTTCACCAGCGGGCGCAGCTCGGACTTCTTGGCCATCGGACTTCCTTCCTGCTCAGAGCTTCTCGCCGCGAGCCTGCAGCTCGGCGACGACGGCGTCGATGCCACGGGCCTCGATCACCCGCATCCCCTTGGTGCTGATCCGCAGCCGGACGGTGCGCCCCAGGCTGGGGACCCAGTACCGGCGGGTCTGCAGGTTCGGGTCGAAGCGGCGCCGGGTGCGCCGGTGGGAGTGCGAGACGTTGTTCCCGAAGCGGGGAACCCGCCCGGTCACCTGGCATCGTGCTGACAATCGGCACCTCCTGGGGTGGTGGCTGCCACCTTGACAGCCGAAGACAAAATGATAATCATTCTCAAGTCAAGGTCAAGTTCACGACGAGGAGTTGCCGCACCCGATGAAGAAGCAGATCCATCCCAGCTACACGCCCGTGGTCTTCCGGGACCGTTCCGCCGGCACCAGCTTCCTGACCCGCTCCACGCTCGCGGTGGGGCCCGAGTCGCCGCGCATCGAGTGGACCGACGGGCAGAGCTATCCGGTGGTGGACGTGCAGATCTCCAGCGCCAGCCATCCCTTCTGGACCGGCCGCTCGCGCACCATCGACACCGAGGGCCGCGTCGAGAAGTTCAACCGCCGCTACGGGAAGAAGCAGTGATGCTGGACGTGGTGCTGCTGGCCAGTGTGGACCCCACCGTGCGCGACGTGGCCTCGTTGGGCCTGGCCTGCGACATGGCCGAGGGCGTCGAGGTGCGCCACGACCTGGTGCAGACCGACCAGGGGCAGGTGGTGCGCTGCACCGTGGCCGACCTGGGCGGCGTGGTGCACCGCGAGGACGTCGAGCTGGACCACGGCTGCCTGAGCTGCACCGTGCGCGAGGGCCTGGTGCCCACCCTGCGCTGGATCGCCGCCCAGCAGCGCTGGCGCCAGGTCCTGGTCACGCTGCCCACCACCGGCGCCCCGGATGCGGTGGCCCACCAGGTGCAGCAGGCGCTGGACGACGGCGAGCTGGACGCTCTGCGACTGGCCCACGTGCTGACCGTGGTGGACCAGGCCCGTCTGGTGCACGACCTGCTGGGGGATGACCTGCTGGCCGAGCGCGGGCTGGAGTTGAGTGAGCAGGACGTGCGCGCGGTGGGGGAGGCGCTGGCCAACCAGCTGGACTACTGCGACACCGTGCTAACCCTCGACGACGCCGACCCCGTGGCCCTGGCCCTGCTGGAGCACGCGCTGGTGCCCGGCGTGGACCTGGTGCAGGGCATCGGTTCGCTGGACGTGGCAGCCGTCTTCGCCTCGCGCCACCAGGTGGAGCGCAACCAGCAGCGCATGGCACCCACCCGGCGTCGGGCGCGGACCCGGCAGGAGCGGCACGGGGTGTGGACCGTCGAGCTGCACAGCCCCCGCGCCTTCCATCCCGGCCGGCTGCTGGAGCAGATCGAGCTGCTGGGCATCGGGGAGGTGCGCGCGCGAGGCTGCTTCCACCTGCCCAGTCGCCCGGGCGTGGTCTGCATCTGGGACGGCTCGGGAGGCCAGCTCAGCATCGGCGAGGCCGGGCTGTGGCAGGAGCGCACCCCCTTCACCCGGCTGGTGGTGAGCGGCATCGACGAGCAGGTGCGCGACCGGATCGCCCGCGCCTTCCACGACGTCCTGCTCACCGAGCACGAGCAGCGGGTGTCCTCCCGCTGGGCCGGGCGCCCCGACGGGCTGGAGCCCTGGCTGGGCGAGGTGGAGCTGCCCTGGGCGGGCTGACGGCCCGCCCTCGGCTCAGCTGAAGTCGAGCCCGGCCACCTCGCCGATCACCGTCACGGCGGGAGGCCGGATACCCTGGGCCCGGGCGACGATGTCGGCCACGGTGCCCCGCACGGTGCGCATCTCGGGATGACCGGCGCGGGCCACGACGGCGGCCGGGGTGCCCGCGTCCAGCCCGGCGGCCAGCAGCGCGTCGATGATCTGCGGCAGGTGGGTGACGCCCATCAGGACCACCAGCGTGGTCCCCGTGGTGGCCAGCGCCGACCAGTCCAGGTCCGAGCGCGGGTCCCCGGGGGCCACATGGCCGCTGACCACGGTGAAGCCCTGCACCAGGCCACGATGGGTGACCGGGATGCCGGCCAGGGCGGGGGCGGCGACGCTGCTGGTCACCCCGGGCACCAGGCGCACCGCGACGCCGGCCTCGGTGCAGTGCTGCCACTCCTCGCCACCGCGGCCGAAGACGAAGTTGTCGCCGCCCTTGAGGCGCACCACCCGTCGTCCCCGGCGGGCGTGCTCCACCAGCAGCTCGTTGATCCGCTCCTGGGCCACGAACTCGCCGTGCGGGTGCTTGCCCACCCCGATCACCTCGCAGTCGGGGCGGCAGTGCTCCAGGCTCTCCTGCGGCGCCAGGTGGTCCACCAGCACCACGTCGGCCTGCTGCAGCGCCACCATCCCGGCCACGGTCAGCAGCCCGGGGTCGCCGGGGCCACCGCCCACCAGGGTGACGGTGCCGGGCACCAGCGGGGCCAGGGTGGACGAGCTCATCGTGGTCATGTCCTTCGTTCTTCGGGGGATGGCGGCGTGCGGGTCGCCGGGGCCCCTGGATTCTCCCAGCGGCGAGCTCACCCCTGCTGCCCGCTTCCAGCCGCTGGGACGGTGATCGCGGCGGCGATCCGGTCGCGCAGGGCGCGGGTGGCCAGCGGGTCGCCGGTTCCCAGCACGCCGACCGTGAAGCCGTCGACGGCCAGCCGCGTGGGGGTGCGGGCGCTGCCGGCCGCGGCCCGGTCGCAGCGCACGCAGAAGGTCTGCTGCCGCTCGGCCGCCTCGCCCACCAGGGCATTGGCCCGGGCCGAATCAGTGGCCGCCATCACGTACCAGGCGCCCACCACGTCCTCGGAGCGCACCTCGCGCGGCAACCAGGCCAGCCGCCCGGTGGCCGCCAGCTCCCTGACCAGCTCGCTGGCCTGCGGGGCCACCACCGTGACCACCGCCCCGGCCTCCAGCAGGGCCGGGAGACGTCGGGTGGCGACGCGCCCGGCACCGGCCACCAGCACCGCCCGACCGCGCAGGTCAAGCCCGCTGAGGTAGAAGCTCGCGTCGTCCGGCATGCCTCCCAGCATGTCAGGCCCTGCTGGTCCCCGGCCCGCCGAGGTGGTTTGCTGGGCAGCCATGGACGTCCTCGTGCTCGCCGGAACCCGTCAGGCGAAGAAGCTCGCCGAGCGGTTGGTCGCCGAGGGGGTGAGGGTGACCAGCATGCTCTTCGGCACCGTGGCGCCCCGCAACGAGCCGCCCGGCACCGTGCTGCGCGGGGGCTTCGGGGGCGTCGACGGCCTGGTGGAGCATCTCGCCCGCCACCCGGTGGATGCCGTGCTGGACGCGACGCACCCGTTCGCGCAGAGCCTCACGGTGCAGGCGGTGCGCGCCTGCCGGATGGCCAGTACGCCCTACCTGCGCTACAGCCGCACCAGCTGGGCTGAGCGGCCCGACTCCTCGCTGTGGCAGTGGGTGGACGACCACGACCAGGCCTGCCGTGCCGCGGGGCGCCACGGGGCACCGGCACTGCTGACCGTGGGGGCGCAGCCGCTGTGGCACTACCACCTGCTGCCCACCCCGGTGGTGGCCCGGCTGCGCGAGGAGCCCCGCTCGCCGCTGCCGGCCGACTGGCGGGTGGTTCGCGACCCGGGGCCCTTCGAGCTGGCCGGCGAACTGCGCCTGATGCAGGACGTCCAGGTGCTGGTCTGCCGCGACTCGGGCGGGACGGCCAGCTCGCCGAAACTGGACGCCGCCGCCCGGCTGGGCATCCCGGTGGTGATGGTGCGGCGTCCGTCGCTGCCCGGGCCCGAGGTCTTCCACCGCGACGAGGTGGTGGCCTGGCTGGCCTCCGGTGGCCCCGGGTTCACCTTTGGCCAGAGCTTGTCACCGGGTGGCTAAACCGTTTGATCGCAGCCTAGGGCAAGGCACATAGTTGGCTCCATGCGCAGGATCACCATCAAGGACATCGCCAGGGAAGCCGGGGTGTCGCCCGGCGCGGTGTCCTTCGCGCTGAACGACCGCCCCGGGGTCTCGGAGGAGACCCGGCAGCGGATCAAGCGGGTGGCCGCGGAGCTGGGGTGGACCCGCAGCGCCGCCGCCGCAGCGCTCTCCGGCCGCCGCGCCGGAGCCCTGGGCCTGGTGCTGCAGCGGGCCGGGGGCGACGACTACTCCGAGGCCTTCGTGATGCGCTTCATGGCCGGCGTGCAGGAGGTGCTGCGTCCGCTGCGCCAGTCGCTGGTGCTGCAGATCGTCCACGACGACGAGGAGGAGCACGACACCTATCGCACCTGGTGGGGCGAGCAGCGCGTGGACGGGGCGCTGCTGCTGCGCCCGCGCGAGGGCGATGGGCGCCCCGAGCTGCTGGCCGAGCTGGGCATGCCGGGCCTGGTGGTGGGTGCGCCGATCGGCGACGGTCTGGGCGCGGTCTGCGCCGACGAGCCCGCCACCACTCGGACCCTCACCGAGCACCTGCTGGGCCTGGGGCACCGATCCATCGCCTACGTGACCGGGCCCGAGCAGCGCTACTACGTCGGCTGGCGCGCCGACACCTTCCGTCAGGTCTGCGGCGAGCAGGGCGCAGCCGCCCGCGTGGTCCACCTGCCCAGCGCCGACGAGATGTCCGGCCGCCAGGCCACCCAACGCCTGGTGCGCAGCCCGGACGCCCCCAGCGCCGTGATCTTCGACAACGAGCTGCTGGCCATGGGTGGGGTGGCCGCCTGCCACGACTCCGGCCTGCGGGTGGGCCGGGACGTGGCGATGGCCAGCTTCGAAGACTCCCCGGCCTGCCGGATGCAGCGGCCCGCCATCACCGCGCTGCGGCGCCGCTCCGAGGAGCTGGGCGCCATGGCCGCGCAGTCGCTGCTGGCCCAGGTGTCCGGTGCTGCGCCCGAGCTGCGCATCGGTCCGCTGCCCGAGCTCGCCGTGCGCGCCTCCTCGGGCCCACGGCGCGATCTCTCGCAGCCCGGCCCCAACCCGGTCCCGCGGGACCGCGCCATGCCCACCGGCGAGCTGCTGGCCACCGCCCACGACCTCAAGGTCGGCTGAGCGCCACCGCCAGCCAGAAGCTCAGGCCGTCATTCTGCAGGGCGGAGGCGTCCACGCTGATCCAGCCCTCGCCCATCGGGCGGCGGGCGGCGCCCATCACGGCCGGACGGACGCCTGGCCGGGCGAGCAGCTCCGCGGCCCGGACAGGGTCGATCCGGACGAGCAGGTCGCCGCCGCTGCGGGCCGCGACCAGCATCTGCTCATCGACCATGAACGAGATGCCGCCCATCATGCGCACCTCCCGGGGCTCGTGCTCCCGCAGCGCCGCGCGCACCCGGTCCACCAGGTCGTGCTGGTCAGTCATGGCTTCTCCTCGTCCTCGGCAGGCGCTCACACCACCTCCAGCTGCACCAGGTCGACGGGGCGGTCCAGCGCCAGGCGCAGCTGCGCCGTGGCCACCTCGTCGAGCTCGACGGCCACCGACTGCTGCGGCCAGCGCACCACCAGTCGGCGCCTGGCCACCTCCCGCCAGTCGCCGTCGACCAGCACCTGGACGCGCAGCCCCACCTCGCCCGGCTGCTGGACGGTGAAGACCAGGAGCCGCGGTCTCCAGGGGCGCTCCCAGCGGGCCAGCAGCGGCCCTTCGACGCGGTAGGCACGCAGCGCGCGATCGTCCACCAGGTCGGGCACGGCCGGTTCCCAGACCGCAGCCCCGGCGCGGTCGGCGCGCCAGCTGGGCCAGTCGCGGCCCGGGCCGTCGGTGGTCAGGCTCCACGGTGCCCGCTCGCGGCCCCAGTCGGTGGGCTGCTCGGACAACTCGAAGGCCAGCTCCACCTCGCCCTGCAGCTCCTTCAGTGTGATCACCGGGTGCGGCCAGTCCTCACCATTGCGCCGCAGCGCCGCGACGAAGGGCCCCGAGCCGCTCGTGGTCACGCGCAGCGTGCCGCGCTCGCCGTGCCAGACCATCGGTGCCAGTGGGGCGCCGAGCACGTACTGGCCGCTGCCGGGGCTGAGCGGGTACAGCCCCATGGCCGCGAAGAGCCACCAGGCGCTCATCTCGCCGTTGTCCTCGTCGCCCGGATAGCCCTGCCCGATCTCGGCACCGACGAAGCCGCGGTCCAGCAGTTCGCGCACCACCTGCTGCGCGCGGTCGGGTCGCCCGGCATGCAGGTACATCCAGGCGATGTGGTGGGCGGGCTGGTTGGACAGCGCCAGGTGGCCCATCCGCAGCGCCCGCGCCTCGGCGATCTCGTGCATCCCGGCCGGGTAGTGGCCCGGATGGCGGCCGGTCTCCGGCGTCGCCAGCAGCCGGTCCAGGTGCGCCGCCAGGCCCTCGGGCCCACCGTGCAGCCGGGCCAGCGTGGCGCCGTCGTGGGTCATCGAGACGCTGCCGGTCCAGGCCGAGCTCTCGGTGTGGTCGCCACCCCAGTCCAGCGGGTCGAAGTCCTCACGGCTCCAGGCGCCGTCACGGGTGCGGCCGCGCAGCATCCGGCTGTCCGGATCGAAGAGCAGTCCCAGGCCGAGGGCCCGGTTGGTGAGCCAGCGGGCGTTCGCCAGCAGCTCCTCGCGACGTCCCTGCAGGCCCAGCTCGTCGGCGCGTCCGGCCAGGTCCGCGGACCAGGTGGCCAGCGCCGCGTCGCAGACCGCGTTCTCGATGCTCCAGCCCACCGCCTCGTCCACCTCGCTGGGAACCCATCCCAGGTGGCGCGCCAGCTGGAGTCCCTTGCGACCCATGTGCGGGTCCGGCGAGGGGCAGGAGGCATTGCGCAGCGCGGAGTCATAGGCCGCCGGCTCGTCGAAGGCCAGGCCGTGGCGGGCGGCATCGGCGAAGATCACGTCACTGGAGGTGCCCACCATGCAGTTGTTGTGCCCGGGCGCGCTCCAGCGGCCCATCCAGCCGCTCTCCCGCCAGGCCGCCAGCAGCCCGTCGACCAGGTCGCCGGCCAGCCCCGGGGTGAACAGAGCCAGGTGCGGCCAGGCGGTGCGGTAGGTGTCCCAGTAGCCGTTGTTGACGAAGATCCGTCCCTCGACGACGGGGCTGGTGGTGCGCCACAGCGCTCCCGGCCGCCAGGGGCGGGGCAGCGGGGCCCGGGAGAAGGGGGAGGCGTGCACCCAGCGCGGCTGCTCCGCGGTGCCGGTGTTCTCGTGCATCGAGCTGGGCCAGCAGTGCACCCGGTACAGGCAGGTCAGTGCGGTGGAGCGCAGGGCGGGATCGTCGGGCAGCTCGAGGCGTTCCAGCAGCTCTGACCAGGCCCGGTGAGCCCGGGTGGCCAGCTCGTCGAAGCCGACGCCCTGCACCTCCAGCGTGAGGTTGTGCCAGGCCTGGTCCACCGACCCGAAGCTGGTGGCCACCTCGAGCTCCAGCTGCTCGCCGTCGGCCTGCTCCAGCACCAGCGTTCGCAGGCCGCGGGTACGCAGGATGCGGACCGGTTGGCGGCTGCGACCGGCGAAGAAGCCCACCGGGGCGCGGAACTGGTTGCCGCCGGCCGGGTCGGACTCCAGGCGCCCCCAGAACTCGACGCGGCCGTCGGCCAGCCGGCGCGAGCGCAGCAGGCCGGCGCGCGGGATGTCCACCATGGCTCCGCGACGACCCGCGGCCGTGGGCCAGGAGAAGCGGAACAGACCGCCGTGGTCGGCGGGCACCATCTCGGCCACCGACTCGTCGGCCAGCCGCACCCGGTAGTGGTGCGGCCGGTCGTACTCGTCGTCGTGGCTGAAGCCGATGCCGCGACGCGACGGGTGGGTGACGGGCTCGCCCTGCCAGCCCATCAGCTGCAGCTGGTGGCGGTCCTTGATCCACGGGCTGGGCTGGTGGCTGAAGGCCAGCGCCTGCAGCTCGGGCGTGGCCGAGCGCTCACCGTGCCAGCGATAGGTCCACATCCGGGTGCGGGCGTCGGTGACGGGTGTGAGCATGGTGAAGCCGTGCGGCAGGCACGTGGCGGGGAAGGTGTTGCCGCGGCTGAAGCCGCGCCCCGAGTGGCTGCCGCGCGTGGTGCGGACCGCCTCGACGGGGTCGTCCACCGGCTCGGGTGCCGGACGGCTGCCCAGCACCTGCAGCCAGAGCCGACCGAGGCCGGTGGGACAGTCGAGGGCCAGCTCCACCCGACCGGTCAGCGCGTCGAGCGGGCAGTCGAGCACATTCCACTGCTGCACCACCAGGCAGGAGACCGGGCCCGGGCCGGTGTGGCCGTGCTGGTCGACCAGGGCCATGGGCCCGTCGGCGGTCAACGCCAGCGGCCAGGCGCCGGTGGCGGCGAAGCCGTCGTGCCCGTCCAGGTCCGGATGGATGGCCAGCCGCACCACGTGGCCGGCTCTGGCCTCGACGTGGATCCCCAGCGGCAGCACGCCCGGGCGCCCCAGGTCCACCCGGAAGACCTCGGGGCCGTCGGTCAGCCCGCTGCGCGGCGCCGAGCTGGGCGGCGCGGGCGGCCCGTCGTCGCGGACCAGTCGGGCGGGGGCGTGGAAGCTGGGCACGGCACCATTCGAGCACACCGGGCCGCACCCGGGACACGAAACGGCCGCCGCCCGGTGGGGCGGCGGCCGTCAGGCTCGTCGATCAGATCGCGCGGATCAGATGGCGAAGTAGAGGTCGAACTCGTAGGGGTGCGGGCGCTGGCGGATCTCGTCGATCTCGGCGCGCTTCAGCTCGATCCAGGTCTCGATCAGGTCCGGGGTGAAGACATCGCCCTGGAGCAGGAAGTCCTGGTCGGCCTCGAGTGCGTCCAGCGCCTCGTCGAGCGTGGCGGGAACCTGCTGCACCTGGGCGTGCTCCTCCGGGGGCAGCTCGTAGAGGTCCTTGTCGATCGGCTCCGGCGGCTCGATCCGGTTCTGGATGCCGTCGATGCCGGCCAGCAGCAGGGCCGCGAAGGCCAGGTAGGGGTTGCTGGACGGGTCGGGGCAGCGGAACTCGACGCGCTTGGCCTTGGGGTTGGCGCCGGTCAGCGGGATGCGCATGCAGGCGGAACGGTTGCGGGCCGAGTAGACCAGGTTGACCGGGGCCTCGAAGCCGGGCACCAGGCGGTGGTAGGAGTTCACCGAGGGGTTGGTGAAGGCCAGCAGCGCCGGGGCGTGCTTCAGGATGCCGCCGATGTACCAACGGGCCAGATCGGACAGGTTGCCGTAGCCGTTCTCGTCGAAGAAGAGCGGCTTGCCCTCGTTCCACAGCGAGCTGTGCACGTGCATGCCGGAGCCGTTGTCGCCGAAGATCGGCTTGGGCATGAAGGTGGCGGTCTTGCCGTTCACCCAGGCGGTGTTCTTGACCAGGTACTTGAACAGCATCACCTTGTCGGCGCTGGCCAGCATGGTGTCGAAGCGCCAGTTGATCTCGGCCTGGCCGGCAGTGCCCACCTCGTGGTGCGCGCGCTCGGTCTGCATGCCCAGCTTCTCCATGTGGGCGACGATCTCGTCGCGCAGGTCGCCGAAGTGGTCGACGGGGGAGACCGGGAAGTAGCCGCCCTTCATCTTCACCTTGTAGCCGCGGTTGCCGCCGTCCTCGACGCGGCCGGTGTTCCAGGCGCCGGCCTCGGAGTCGATCTCGTAGAAGGAGCCGTTGGCCTTGGTCTCGAAGCGCACGTCGTCGAAGACGTAGAACTCGGCCTCGGGGGCGAAGAAGGCGGTGTCACCGATGCCGGTGGACTGCAGGTAGGCCTCGGCCTTCTTGGCGATGTTGCGCGGATCGCGGCTGTAGGGTTCCTTCGTGATCGGGTCGTGGACGAAGAAGTTGACCACCAGGGTCTTGGAGGCGCGGAAGGGGTCCACGAAGGCGGTGGTGGGATCGGGCATCAGCGCCATGTCCGACTCGTGGATCTTCTGGAAGCCGGTGATCGACGAACCGTCGAAGGCCAGGCCGTCCTCGAAGACCTCGGGGCCGAAGGCGGCAGCAGGCACGGTGAAGTGCTGCATCACGCCGGGCAGGTCGCAGAAGCGGACGTCGACGTTCTCGATGCCCTCGTCCTTGATGAACGCGAGGAGGTCCTCGGCGCCTTGGAACATGTTTCCTCCAGGTGGTCCTTGATCGTTGTCCCGACGCTATCGGGTCCAAATTGCCCAGGCGTTCCGGCGGTGTAACAGGCGTGTTACGTGCTCGCCATGCGGGAGGCCGCTTCCGCCCGGCGAGACAGCGGGGCCGCGATAGGCTGCCTGCCATGAGTCAGGCCGATGTCGTCGAGGAGCAGTACCCCGGACAGCGGCTCGGGCTGCCGCGCGAGGGGCGGGGCTCGCTGGCCACCTGGAGCCAGCGGCTCGCCGCCCTGGTCATCGACTGGGCCGGCTGCACCATCATCGCCCGGCTGCTCTTCGGCGACGGCGTCACCTTCGGTTTCGACTGGCGTCGCTGGACCCCGATGGCGCTCTACTTCGTGCAGAAGGCGCTGCTCACCCTGCTGGTGGCCGGCTCCTTCGGACAGCTGGTCTGCCGGATCGCCGTGGTGCGCCTCGACGGCCGTCCCGTCGGGCTGCTGCGCAGCCTGGCCCGGGCCGCCATGAAGGTGCTGGTGGTGCCCGCCGTCGTGGTGGGCGGAGACCGTCGCGCCCTGGACGACCTGGCGCTGGGCACCGTCGTCGTGAGGAGGCACTGATGTTCGTCACCATCGTCGCGCGGGGTGTGCCGAGCCCGCGCACCCCGCTGTGGGGGATCTTCGAACTGGACCAGGCCCGCGCCCTGCAGGCCGCCGGCCACCGGGTGGCCATCCTGGCGCTCGACGTGCGTTCGCTGCGCCGGGTGCGCGGCTTCGGGGTGCTGCACCAGGTGATCGACGGGATCGACGTGCACACCATCCGTATCCCGCTGGGACAGGTGCCGGATGCGGTGGACCAGGCCGTCCTGGACCGAGCCTTCGACGCCGGCTTCAGCCGGATCCTGTCCTTGCACGGCGCCCCCGACGTGGTGCACGCCCACTTCACGAAGTACGCGCTGGCGGCGGCCCGCAGTCGCCACCGGCGCACCTTCCGGCTGGTGGTCACCGAGCACAACTCGAAGTTCTCTCCCCAGGGGATCCCGCTGCGCCTGCGACGCAAGGCCGCCGAGGCCTACCGCAAGGCCGACGCGGTGGTGGCGGTCTCCGAGGCGCTGGCCGAGGTGCTCACCGGCGCCTTCGACCTGCCGGTGCAGGTGCTGCCCAACATCGTCGACGTGTCCACCTTCGCCGCCCAGCCGCGCCGTGAGCACGACTCGATCCGGCTGGTCAGCGTGGGCAACCTGCTGCCCCGCAAGCGGATGGCGCTGCTGGTGGACGGCTTCGCCCTGGCCTTCGCCGAGCGCCCGGAGGTGGAGCTGGTGCTGATGGGCGAGGGCCCGGAGCGCTCCCAGATCGAGGCCCGGGTGACCGAGGCCGGCCTGGGCGACCGGGTGAAGCTGCTGGGCTTCCGCTCCCGGGCGCAGATCGCGCAGGAGTTCGCGGCCAGCGACGGCTTCGTGCTGCTCAGCACCTGGGAGACCTTCGGCGTGGTCTTCATCGAGGCGATGGCGGCCGGGCTGCCGGTGCTCAGCTCGCGCTGCGGCGGTCCGGAGGGCTTCCTCACCGAGGACCGGGGCATGTTCGCCGAGACCGGCTCCGCGGAGGAGTTGGCCGCCTCCTTGCAGACCTTCGTGCGTCACTTCCGGGACTGGGACCGCGACCACATCGTCGCCCGGGCGCAGCAGGACTTCTCGCCCTCGACGGTGGCGGCCCAGCTGACCGAGGTCTACGCCCGGGTCTGCAGCCACTGACGACGACGCCCACGACCCGGACGGGTCGTGGGCGTCGCGCGGCGCGACTGCCAGGGGCAACCGGTCAGGCCTTCACCTCGAAGCTGATCGTCTCGGTGAAGCTGCGGCCGTGCACGTCGGTCGCAGTGACCCGGGCGGTGTGGCGGCCGGGGGCCAGGTCGGTGGGCAGGCTGCTGCGCCACAGGTGCATGCTGCGGTCGGCCACCGAGCCGCCGTGCACCAGCTGCTGCTGCGCGGCGGTCGGGTCGGAGTAGGCGGCGCCGACGTACTGGCCCTCGCCCTCCATCTTCTGGGTGCGGTCGGCGGTGCGGGCGCGGCCGCCGTCGAAGGAGACCTTCACCGTGGAACCGGTGGAGCCCATGAAGAAGTTGGTGGTGAGCCAGGTCGAGGCCAGGTCGGCCTGCTTGACCACCAGCGGGTCGGCCAGCGCCTCGGCATTGCCGGGCTTCGGCTTGCCCGCGGCGGGCATGCTGCGCACGAACCAGTCGCGGTAGGCGGGGGTGTTGAGCCCGAGGGTCATCTGCTTGTCCTCGTCCTCGCCGCGCACGGTGAAGCGCTCGGTCACCGACGTGCCCTTGACGTCCAGGGTGACCACGCCGGGCAGGCCGCCGTCGCGCTGGACCGCCACCGGGTAGCCCTTGTCGGTCATCTGCCCGGAGAACCAGTCGCCCGAGATGGCACCCGAGGTGAGGTGGGTGAACGGCAGGCCGGTGACGCCGAAGAGCTTCTCCCAGCCCTGCATCGCATCGCCCTTGCGCATGTTCTCGATGCTGTGGGTGTGGCCGGAGACGTGGATCGCCTTGCGGCCCTTGAGCAGCTTGTAGACCTGGGCCACCTCGTCGATCTGGTGCTGCTGGCTGCCCTCGTCGGCGAAGGTCAGCAGCGGGATGTGCCCGGCGATCACCACGAGCCGGTCCTTGGGGGTGCGGGCCAGGTCATTGGCCAGCCACTCCATCTGCTCGGCGCCCAGCATGCCGTTGTAGGACCTGCCCACCACCGGGTAGTCGACGGTGTCGAGCGAGATCACGTGCACCTTGCCGGCGTCGTAGGAGTGGTAGGTGGGCCCGAACTGGTTGCGGAAGGAATCGAAGCGGTGCTCGCGCTGCTTCGCGTCGAAGTCCAGGTCGTGGTTGCCGGGCAGGAAGCGGGCCGGACCGTTCAGCATCGAGGTCAGCTCGCGGGTGCGGGGGTAGAGGCTGGGGTCGTCACCGACGATGTCGCCGATGAACAGGGCGCCGCAGCCGGCGTAGTCGGTGCGCCGGGAGAGGTCCTTGAAGGCACCGTTGGCGGCATAGGTGACCTCCTTGTCCTTGTAGGTCTGGATGTCACCGCCGATCAGGCAGTGCTGGTCCGTGGTGTGGGTCAGCTTGCTGGCGCTGAGCGGGAAGTTGACCGCCTTCGGGGTCTCGCCGGTGGGCTTGATGCCGCCGTACTTCAGCGCGGGCGAGCCGGCGGGCAGGTGGTTGTAGTAGAACTGGGCGACGTTGTCGGCGTCCACCGGCACCTGGTAGCCGCGCGGCTGGGTGATGAAGACGGTGGTGTTCCCGTCGACGGCCAGCGAGTAGCGGCCCTGGCGGTCGGTGACCACGACGTCACGACCGTTGGAGACCCGCACGCCGGCCAGGCCCTTCTCGTTGCGGTCCTGGCGGGAGTCACGGTCGGCGTCGACGAAGACGGTGCCGGTGAGCTTCTTCGGATCTGCGGCGCGACCCTTGACCACCTGGACCTTGCCCACATAGGTGGCGCCGTCCTTGGCGGCCGGGGCTGCCTGGGCGGCGGGTGCGAGCAGGGTGGCGCCCAGGGCGAGGGCGGACAGGCCGGTCAGGCCGATGCTGAGGTTGCGGGAGCGGGAGTGGTTCATGACGACTTCCTTCCGGGGTGGGGCCGCCGTCTGGCGGCGCAGCCCACGCTAGGCAGCCGACGTGACCTCCCGGTGTCGCCCAGCGCAACCCTTCGGCTCGCAATCTGAACTCTGCAAGCACATCCGGCGAAAGCCTCGACACCGGCCGGGCCGGTGCGCGAGGATCAGCCCTCGGCGGTCTCGGCCGCCTCCAGCCAGGCCAGCTCCAGCTCGTCGGACTCGTCGGTGGCCAGCTGCAGCTCGGCCTGCAGCTCCGCCAGCCGGGTGTAGTCGCTGGCCGCCTCGGCCATCTGCTGGTGCAGTCGGTCCATCCGGGCGCGCAGTTTGGTGAGCTGGCCGTCGATCCGGCTCATCTCCTTCTTCGCCGCCCGCTGCTCGGCCGCCGACACCTTCGGTCCCGAGGCCGCGGCGGGGGAGTCGGGCTGCTCCGCGGCGGCCGGTGCCGCGGCCCGCGAGCTGCGCCGGTGCTCCAGGTACTGGTCCACGCCGCCGGGCAGCAGGACGCAGCGGCCGTCGCCCATCAGCGCATAGGTGTGGTCGGTGACGCGCTCCAGGAAGTAGCGGTCGTGGCTGACGATGATCATCGTGCCCGGCCAGGTGTCGAGGTAGTCCTCGATCACGGTCAGGGTGTCGATGTCCAGGTCATTGGTGGGCTCGTCGAGGAGCAGCACATTGGGCTCCTCCATCAGGATCCGCAGGAAGCTCAGCCGTCGGCGTTCGCCACCGGACAGCTCGCTGATCCGGGTCACCAGCTTGTCGCCGGTGAAGCCGAACTCCTGCAGCAGGTTGGAGGCGCTGGCGTCCTTGCCGGTGGCCAGCTTCGTCTCCGCCTTGATCCGGTTCACGCTCTCCAGCACCGTCTCGCGGTCGTCCAGTTCCCCGACGTGCTGGCTCAGGTGGCCCAGCCGCAGCGTCTTGCCCTGCTTGATCCGCCCGGAGGTGGGCTCGATCTGGTGCGCCAGCAGGTTCAGCAGGGTGGTCTTGCCGGCGCCGTTGACGCCCAGCAGGCCGATCCGGTCGCCCGGGCCGATGGACCAGGTGAGCTGGTTGAGCAGGGTGCGCTCGCCGAAGCGCAGCGTCACCTTCTCCAGGTCGAAGACGTCCTTGCCCAGCCGGGTGACGCTGAACTGCTCCAGGGCCAGCCGGTCGCGCGGTGGCGGGACGTCTGCGATCAGGCTGTTGGCCGCCTCGATGCGGAACCTGGGCTTGGAGGTGCGGGCCGGGGCGCCGCGACGCAGCCAGGCCAGCTCCTTGCGCACCAGGTTCTGGCGTCGTGCCTCGTTGGCCGCGGCCTGGCGGGCGCGCTCGGCGCGGGCCAGCACATAGGCCGCGTAGCCGCCGTCATAGGCGTCCACGACGCCGTCGTGCACCTCCCAGACCCGGTTGCAGATGGCGTCCAGGAACCAGCGGTCGTGGCTCACCACGAGCATGGCGATGGAGCGCTGCTGCAGGGTGTTGAGGTGGTCGGCCAGCCAGGCCACCGCCTCCACGTCGAGGTGGTTGGTGGGCTCGTCGAGCACCAGCAGGTCGTGCTGGCCGAACATCAGGCTCACCAGGCCGGCCCGGCGGCGCTCGCCGCCCGAGAGGCGGGAGAGCTCGGCATCCAGGTCGATGTCGGCCAGCAGGTGCTCCACCACGGCCCGGCGGTAGGCGTCGCGGGCCCAGACGTGGTCGGGTTCCCCGGCGACGATCAGGTCGCGCACCGTCTCGCCGGAGCGGACCTGCTCGGCCTGGGTGAGCACACCGATCGAGACCGAGCCGGTGCGGGTGACACGGCCTTGGTCCGGTTCCAGGGCGCCGGTGAGCACCTTGAGCAGGGTGGACTTGCCGTCGCCGTTGCGGCCGACGACGCCGATCACGTCGCCCTTGCCCAGGCCCAGCGAGACCTGGTCCAGGATGGTGCGGGTGCCGAAGGTCTTGCTGACCTGCTCGGCGTTGACGAGGTTGGTGGCTGCCACGGATCAGCGGCCGCGCATGGCGCGTCGCGAGCCCTGCTGGGGCAGCGGGCCCTTGGGCAGCGGGACGCGGGAGCGCACGGCGTCCATGGCGCGCAGGCGTTTGGTGACGTCGTCCACCTGCACCTTGGTGAGCGTCTTGGGCATCTTCTTGATGTGATCGGCCAGCTTGGCCAGCGGCACCTGGCCCTGGCCGTCGCCCATCTGCACGGTCTGTACCTTGACGCCGTAGGCGGTCTGCTCGTGGCGCTTCACCTCGGTGGCCAGCAGCTGCTTGAGGCGCTTGGGATCACCTTCGCCCACCAGGATCAGGCCGCCGGGGCCCACCACGCGGTGCACCACGTCCATGCTGCGGGTGGCGGTGATGGCCGGGGTGGAGTGCCAGTCCTTGCCCAGCATGTTGAGCGCGATCTCGGCGGAGCCGGGCTGGCCCTCGTAGCGGGTGTAGACCGACTTCTTGACCCGACGGGTGAACAGGAACAGGGCCAGCGACAGGCCGGCCATGATGCCCAGCGGGATCCACAGCCAGACCGGCTCGAAGACGAACAGTCCGAGCAGCAGGCAGACCAGGAAGGGCACCAGGAAGCCGGCGGCCAGCACCCACGGCAGCTGCGGGTCCGCCTCCTGGGTGAGGCGGTAGCTCTCGCGCAGCTGGCGCATCTGGCTCCAGTCCCGCGGGTCGCTGGAGTTCTTCTTGCGCTCCTTCTCAGCCTTGATCTGGGCCTTCTGCTGGGCCCGCAGTTCCTTGGCCTTCTCGCTCGCCATCGTCACTCCGCACTAGGTCTGGTGGTGGATCTGGTGCTGCCGGGCAGCGCCACCGAGCCATGCTATCCGCCCGCGGCGCCCGGACACGAACGGGCCCGCACCCCCGAGGGGATGCGGGCCCGTTCGACGCGTGCTGCGATCAGGCGCCGAGCTCACCGGCGAAGTCGCCGTCCTCGAGGCGACTCTTGACCGCCGCCAGGAAGAGGGCTGCCTTCGCACCGTCGATCAGGCGGTGGTCGTAGGTCAGCGAGAGGTACATCATGTCGCGCACCGCGATCACGTCCGCACCGTCCACGTCGAGCACGACGGGGCGCTTCACCAGCGCGCCGGTGCCCAGGATGGCCACCTGCGGCAGGTTGATGATCGGGGTGTCGAACAGGGTGCCGGCCGAGCCGTAGTTGGTGATGGTGAAGGTGCCACCACCCAGCTCGTCGGGGGTCACGCTGTTGCTGCGGGTACGCGCGGCCAGGTCGGCGATCTTCTTGGCCAGGCCGGCGATGTTCAGGTCGCCGGCGTCCTTGATGACCGGGACCAGCAGGCCCTTGTCGGTGTCCACCGCGATGCCGATGTGCTCGACGTCGTGGTAGGTCACCTGGTTGTCCTCGATCGTGGCGTTCACGAAGGGGAACTGCTTGAGGGCCTCGATGGACGCCTTGGTGATGAAGGGCAGGTAGCTCAGCGAAGCACCCTCGCGCTTCTTGAAGTCGTCCTTGTGCTGCTTGCGCAGCTGGGAGATCTTCGTGAGGTCCACCTCGACCGTCGCGGTCAGCTGGGCCGAGGTCTGCAGCGATTCGGTCATCCGCTTGGCGATGGTCTGGCGCAGGCGACTCATCTTCTCGGTGGTGCCGCGCTTGCTGGAGTCGGCACCCTTCGGGACCTGCGGGGCGGCAGCCGGAGCAGCCGGGGCGGCAGCGGGAGCGGCGGCCGGGGCCGGAGCCTTCTTGGCCTCGGCGGCGGCGATCACGTCCTGCTTGCGGATCCGGCCACCCACGCCGGTCCCGGTGATCTCACTCAGCTCGACGCCGTTCTCGGCGGCCAGCTTGCGCACCAGCGGGGTGACGTAGATGCCCTCGTCGGAAGCCTTCTTGGCAGCCGGGGCCGCGGGAGCGGCGGGGGCAGCCGGGGCCGCGGGAGCCGGAGCAGCGGCGGGAGCCTCGGCCTTGGGAGCCTCGGCCTTGGGGGCCTCCTCCTGCTTCGGGGCCTCCTCGGCCTTGGGGGCCTCCTCCTGCTTCGGCTGCTCGGGAGCCGCGGCGGCCTCCTCCTGCTTCGGCTGCTCGGGAGCCGCGGCGGGGGCGGCGGCCTGGGCGGAGGCGTCACCGATCACGGCGAGCACGGAACCCACCTCGGCCACCTCGTCCTCCTTCACCCGGATCTCCAGCACGGTGCCGGCGACGGGGGAGGGGATCTCGGTGTCGACCTTGTCGGTGGAGACCTCCACCAGCGCCTCGTCGGCCTCGATGCTGTCGCCGACCTCCTTCAGCCAGCGGCTGATGGTGCCCTCGGTCACGGACTCGCCCAGCGCGGGCAGCGTGACCTCGGTGCCCTGGGCAGCACCGTCGGCGGGAGCCGCGGCGGCCTCGCCACCGGCGGGGGCCTCGGCGGCCGAGGGATCGGCCGGGGCGGCCTCGGTCTCGTTCACGGCCTCCTGCGAGTCGACGGCGGCCTCGGCGGGCTGCTCGTTGTCGACCGGCTTCTCGGTGGAGGGGGTGGTGGGGGCTGCGGCGACGTCGGCGCCGGCCTCGGACTCCTCGCCGATGACGGCGAGCACGGCGCCCACCTCGGCGACGTCGTCCTCGGCCACGCGGATCTCGAGGACCACGCCGGCAGCCGGGGAGGGGATCTCGGTGTCCACCTTGTCGGTGGAGACCTCGACGAGGGCCTCGTCGACCTCAACACGGTCTCCGACCGCCTTCAGCCAACGAGAGACGGTGCCTTCGGTGACGCTTTCACCAAGGGCGGGAAGGGTGACTTCGGTCGCCATGAGGTTGGGGCTCCTTTGCAGATCCACGGATTGTCCCGGCCAGACTATCCCCCTGCGGGGCTTGTCACACATCCCCCTGCGGATCGGGACGCGCGCGGCGCCGGCGACACCGACGGGGCGGCACCCCGCGGTGCCGCCCCGTCGTAGCGAGAAGGCGTCAGTCCTGCAGCGAGCGGGCCAGCTCCACCAGGGTGCGCACCGAGGCGCCCGTGCCACCGTTGGGCACGTAGTCATAGGGCTGCTCGCTGTTGAAGGCCGGTCCGGCGATGTCCAGGTGGGCCCAGGCGGTGTCCTGCGCGACGAAGCGCTGCAGGAAGGCGGCGGCCGTCATCGCACCGCCGTAGCGCGAGCCGCCCGACTTCAGGTCGGCCACCTTCGAGTCCAGCTCGCTGCGGATGTGCTCGGGGATCGGCAGCTGCCAGAAGTCCTCGCCGGCCACCTCGGCGGCGTCCAGCACCAGGTCGGCGGTGGCATCGTCCGAGGTCATCAGCCCCGCGGTGCGCAGCCCCAGGGCCACCATGCAGGCGCCGGTCAGGGTGGCCACGTCCACCACCAGGTCGGGCCGGTCGGTCTGGGCGCGGGCCAGCGCGTCGGCCATCACCAGGCGGCCCTCGGCGTCGGAGTTCACGTTCTCCACGGTCTGGCCGCCGTACATGGTGATCACGTCGCTGGGCCGGTAGGAGCTGCCCGAGGGCATGTTCTCGGCCATCGAGGCATAGCAGGTGACGTGGACCGCCAGGCCCAGTTCGGCGATGGCGCGGGTGGCCGCCAGCACCGCCGCAGCGCCGGACATGTCGCACTTCATGGTGTACATGCCCTCGGCCGGCTTCAGGTTCAGGCCGCCGGTGTCGAAGGTGATGCCCTTGCCCACCAGCACCAGGTGGTTGCGGGCGCCGCGGGGCTTGTAGTCCAGCCGCACCAGGCGCGGCGGACGGGCCGAGCCGCCGCCGACGGCCAGGATGCCGCCGAAGCCCTGCCGGGCCAGCTCCTTCTCGTCCAGCACCTCCACCTCGATCTTCGAGCCCTTGGCCAGATCCTTGGCCTGCTCGGCGAAGGTCTGGGGGTAGAGCAGGTTCGCCGGGGTGTTCACCCAGGTGCGTGCGGTCAGCACGGCGCGCGCCACGGCCTCGGCATCGGCCAGCACCTGCTTGGCCTCTGCACCGGAGACGGCGCTGACCACGCTGAGCCGCGAGACCCGCTGCCGGGGCTCGCTGCCCACCTTGGTGAACTCGTCGGCGCCCAGCACCGCGCCCTCGATGGCGGCGCGCACCGTCTCGGGCTCGTCGGTGGACAGGTTCACCGCGACATGGACCGGCGCCTCGCCGCTGCGGCCCAGCAGGGCGCGCACCGCGGCGCCGGTGCTGCGGCGCACCTGTTCCGGGGTGGGCTCGTCCTCGCCCAGGCCCACCACGGCCAGCGCGGTGTCCAGACGGGGAAGCAGGGTGACGTGACCGGCCCTGGACTCGGCACCCAACGAGCGGGCCAGCTCCAGCACGCCGCCGAAGGGCTTGGCCGCCTTCTCGGTGGCGGAGCCGACGCCCACCAGCCGGGGCTCGCCGCCCTGCAGTCCCACCACCACGTGGTCGGCGCCGGAGGGGACCTGGTTGACGATCTCGATTGCGGGGAGCTGGGTGCTGGGCACGGAGGGCCTTTCGACGGTCAGACGGTTACCTGAGCGAGGCTAGCCCAGCGCGCCCGAGGGCCCAAGGGGACTGTCGATGGCAAATTGGCGTCGGCTAGCCTGTGTCGAACGAGAACCTTTCGCGGTTCGGGCGACGCTGCCCGAATTGTGCCGTTGGGCCCACCGGACGCCGAAAGGCGATGACTGAGGAGAGAGATGACCGAGGAACTGCTGCGCTCCCCGCTCCACGAGCGCCACGAGCAGGCCGGTGCCAAGTTCGCCGAGTTCGGCGGCTGGTCGATGCCCCTGGAGTATGCGGGGGGCGGGGTGATCGCCGAGCACCACTGCGTGCGTGACCAGGTGGGCATCTTCGACGTCTCCCACCTGGGCAAGGCCCGGGTCACCGGCGAGGCCGCCATCGACTTCCTGAACCGCTGCCTGACCAATGACCTGCACAAGGTGGGCCCGGGCAAGGCGCAGTACACCATGCTGTGCAACGAGCAGGGTGGCGTCACCGACGACCTGATCGCCTACGTGAACTCCGAGACCGACATCTTCCTGATCCCGAACGCGGCCAACACCGCCAAGGTGGTGCAGGTGCTCGCGGACCGGGCCCGCGCGGAGGTGAACGACATCCAGGTGGTCAACCAGCACCAGGACTTCGCCGTCCTGGCGGTGCAGGGTCCGAGTTCGGAGGCCCTGCTCAACGACCTGGGGCTGCCCACCGACATGGACTACATGGCCTTCCGCGTGATCGAGCGCGAGGGCTGGACCATGACGGTCTGCCGCACCGGCTACACCGGTGAGAAGGGCTACGAGCTGGTGGTCCCCACCGAGCACGCGCTCACCGTCTGGGACGAGGTGATGGCCGCCGGCCAGCGGCTGGGCATCCGTCCCTGCGGGCTGGGGGCGCGCGACACGCTGCGCACCGAGATGGGCTACTCGCTGCACGGCAACGACATCAGCCCCGAGATCAATCCGGTGGAGGCCGGCCTGTCCTGGGCGGTGGGCTGGAAGAAGACCGAGCCCTTCCTCGGCTCCGACGTGCTGCGCGCCATCAAGGCCGAGGGGCCGGCCCGACGGATGCGCGGCCTGCTGGCGCTGGGGCGCGGCATCCCGCGGCACGGCATGTCCGTGGTGGACGACGAGGGTTCTGTGATCGGTGAGGTCACCAGCGGCACCTTCTCGCCCACCCTGAAGCAGGGCGTCGCCCTGGCACTCGTGGACGCCGCGGTGGAGCTCGACGACGAGGTGGGGGTGCAGGTGCGCAACCGGGTGGAGCGCTTCCGCGTGGTGCGCCCGCCCTTCGTGACCCCCGAGGTCCGCGAGGGCTGAGGCGGGACCCCGTCAGGCCCGGGCGGCGTCCTCGCGACGCAGGTCCTGCACCAGCAGGGCGCCGCCGAAGGCCAGCACCAGCGCGCCGGTGCCGATCACCACGGGCTGCGAGATCCGGGCCGAGTGCAGCCGCTGCTCATAGCTCTGCACCTCGTCGGTGCCCATCTGGCCGAAGCCGTTCTTGTGGCAGACGTCACCAGGGTGCATCTCCACCCCGCGGCAGCTGACGTCCGGGCTGGCCACCCGGACCACCCCGAGGACCAGCAGCGCCAACCCCGCCAGGGCCAGCAGCAGGTGCGCGGCCCGGCGCCCGGTGAGCCTCACTCCGCCTCCAGCGACATCGGTCCGTAGACCAGGCGGTCCTCCTCGAACAGGCTCACCTGGGCCACGCCCAGGTCGGCGAGCTCCTGGTAGTACTCGGCCAGCCAGGCCTCGGCCATCGCCTGGTCCTCGAAGCGGCGGCCGATGCCGGCACCTGCAAGATCATCTTCGGTGGCCTCCCCGGCGGGGGAGAGTTCGGCGGTCCACAGATATCCCATGATCAACTTCTCCTGGTCCTGGTCCGGCGGCCTGCTCAGTAGGACTCGCCGCGCGCGATCGCGGGCTGGGGGCGACGCAGGGCGCGCAGCGTCATCATCCGGTTGATGATGTACATCATGATGCCTCGCTGCTTGACCAGACCGCGCTCGGCCAGCAGGCGGGTGTACCCGCGCCAGACCACGACGATGTTGAGGATCCACAGCGCGAACAGGCCCAGCATGGCCAGTGAGGTTCCGGTCACGACAGCCTGGTGGCGGCCGCCGGCCAGCGAGATGGCCATGATCACCAGCATCAGCGGGATCGTGAACTCCGTGATGGTCCATCGGGCGTCGACGTGGTCGCGGGCCAGACGCCGCTCCTTGGTGTTCTCCACGGCGTCCAGGTTGCGCAGCCGGGCGTCGCGGGCGGCCTCGCGCTCGGCGCGCTTGGCCTCCTTCGGGCTGAGCTGGGGGTGCAGACGCGCCATCCTGGCCGCTTCGGCCTCGGCGCGGGTGGGGGTGCGGGTGCCCTTCTTGCGCGGCTGGCGGGAGGCGGTGGCTGCCTGGTCGAGCGAGGGGTCCTCGACGGTCTCGGTGGCCGCGGGGCCACCGGCCAACCGGGCCTCCGTGGCCCCGCCGCTCCTGCGGGCCGCGCGGCCCTGCTCGGTCTTGCCCTGCTCATAGGGTCGGAAGAGTCCCACGGTGTGTCCTCGTCGTCTCGGGTCGCCTGCCGGTGCCGGCGTGATGGGGACATGCTAGTGCCCGGTGCCAGCGGCCCGGTCGCGACGGTCTCCCCGGCCACTCCCACCACAGCGGCTGTGAGATTTCTCGCTCGGGCCCGGCCGAAGGCGGCCCTGGGGACGTGACCAACCGGTCATTGTTCACCTTTCCATACACCTGCTGTTCACCTTGTGGTTCGTTCAAACCCTGCCCGTGGGTTCACACTGGCTTCGTGACTGTAGAACTGCTGCTTCTCGTGCTGGTGGTGGCGACGGCGATCGCCTTCGACTTCACCAACGGTTTCCACGACACCGGCAATGCGATGGCCACCTCCATCGCCACCGGGGCCCTGAAGCCCAAGACCGCCGTGACCCTGTCCGCGATCCTGAACCTGATCGGGGCCTTCCTCTCGGTGGAGGTGGCGCTCACCGTCACCAATGCCGTCGTGAAGATCCAGGACAAGACCGGCGCCCCCAAGAGCGAGTACCTCGCCAACCACGGCCACATGCTGCTGATGATCGTCTTCTGTGGACTCGTCGGCGGCATCGTGTGGAACCTGCTGACCTGGCTGCTGGGCCTGCCCTCCAGCTCCTCCCACGCCCTGTTCGGCGGTCTGGTGGGCTCCACCCTGGTGGCTCTCGGCGCCGGCGGCGTCAACTGGATGGGCGACGGCCACAAGCTCGACGGCGTGGTGGGCAAGGTCGTCCTGCCCGCCTTCGCCTCCCCGGCCGTGGCTGCCCTGGTGGCCACCTGCGGCACCTGGCTGGTCTACAAGATCACCGAGGGCGTGGCCGAGCGCTACAAGGAGTCAGGCTTCCGTTGGGGCCAGATCGGCACCGCCTCGCTGGTCTCGCTGGCCCACGGCACCAATGACGCCCAGAAGACCATGGGTGTGATCACCCTGGCGCTGATCGCCTACGGCACGTGGACCGACACCACCTCGATCCCGTGGTGGGTCAAGGTGGCCTGTGCGGTGGCCATCGCGCTGGGCACCTACATCGGTGGCTGGCGCATCATCCGCACCCTGGGCAAGGGGCTGGTGGAGATCAGCTCCCCGCAGGGCATGGCTGCCGAGGCCTCGTCCGCTGCCGTCATCCTCACCTCGAGCCACCTGGGCTTCGCGTTGAGCACCACCCACGTCGCCACCGGCTCCATCCTGGGCACCGGCCTGGGCAAGCGCGGCGCCGAGGTGCGCTGGGGAGTGGCGCTGCGCATGGTGCTGGCCTGGTTCATCACCCTGCCCAGCGCCGCGCTGGTGGGGGCCCTGTGCTACCTGGTGGGGGACAACCTGCCCGGCTACCTCGGCGTCGCCGCGGTCTTCACCATCCTGCTGGTCACGGCCGGCTGGATCTACGCCCGTTCCCGCAAGGCCCCGGTGAGTGCTCACAATGTCAACGACGAGTGGGAGGCCGCCCCGGCCGCCGCACCCGCCGTGGGCAGCACCACCGCCACCACCGAGTCGGCTCCGGCCGCCCTCTGAGAAGGAGCACGACGATGGCCAACATGCTCTCCATGTTCTTCAGCGCGATCGGACAGGTGCTGCTCATCGGCCTGCTGGTCGGCGCCGGCCTGCCCGCCCTGTTCAGCGTGGGCATCAAGGCGATGGCCTACGGCGTCGGCGGCGACGCCGAGATCAGCCACGAGAGCGGACACCCGGTCGGCAAGGTGATCGGCTACCTGTGCTTCGCGCTGGTGCTGGCCTGCATCGCGCTGGGCATCTCGATCGTGGTCTCCTCCGGCCTGGGCTACAAGGTCAGCTTCGAGAACGTCTTCCCCAGCTTCGTGGAGAAGTGATGAACCGCCTCGACCGGATCATCGGCTGGCTGCGCGCCGGCTATCCCAAGGGGGTCCCGCAAGGCGACTACATCGCCCTGCTCGGTGTCCTGCACCGCGAGCTGACCGACACCGACATCGAGAAGGTGGCCCTCAAGCTGCGGGCCACGGGGGAGTCCGGCATCCCCGAGGACGTCAGCGAGGAGCGGATCCGCGAGATGATCCGCAGCCGGATGCTGCAGGAGCCCACCGAGGCCGACGTGCGTCGCGTCGCCGCCCACCTGGCGGCCGGCGGCTGGCCGCTGGCGGGGCTGTCCGCCGAGGACCCGCAGGGTGCGGCCGAACGAGCCCCGGACGGGCCCGTGAGCTGATGTTCGGCTACATCGAGCGGGCCGTGGACTGGCTCAAGGCGGGCTATCCGCAGGGCATCCCGACGGGGGACTACATCCCGCTGGTGGCCGTGCTGAAGCGACGCCTCACGCCCGAGGAGATCGCCGAGCTGGGCACCGCCCTGGACCGCAGTGGCATGCTGCCGGCCGACCACGTGGACGTGGGCAGCGGCTACATCAAGCTCACCGACGAGGTGCCCAGCATCGAGGAGCTGGAGAGGGTCACCCGCAAGCTCCACGAGGGCGGCTGGTGGATCGAGGACCCGCGCTGGCGCGAGCGCCAGGCCTGAGCCCATCGGCGAGACCACCCACGGGTCCGTCCCGTCCGCCACCGCGGACGGGGCGGACCCTGACTCTTCCCCCACGCCCTCGGCTGAACCCGTCGCAATCGCTGGGTTGCGGGACCTTCTGCCCCTAGGCTGGTCAGCGACTGCCGCGTCGGCCTCAGGTCGGCGCCCCACGACCGGAAGGACCACCACCCAATGCCCGGCATTTTCCAACGCCTGTCCACGATCTTCCATGCCAAGGCTGACAAGGCCCTGGACCGGGTCGAGGACCCCCGTGAGACGCTCGACTACTCCTACCAGCGCCAGCTCGACCTGCTGCAGAAGGTGCGCCGCGGCGTCGCCGACGTGGCCACCTCCCGCAAGCGCGTGGAGCTGCAGGCCAGCCAGCTGAACAGCGAGGTCGACAAGCTCAACCTGCAGGCCCAGCGTGCCCTGGAGCAGGGCCGCGAGGACCTGGCCCGCGAGGCGCTGACCCGCAAGTCCGGGCTGCAGCAGCAGCTCACCGACCTGCAGACGCAGCACGCGCAGCTGCAGGGCGAGGAGGAGAAGCTGGTGCGCGCCTCCACCCGGCTGCAGGCCAAGGTGGACGCCTTCCGCACCCGCAAGGAGACCATCAAGGCCACCTACTCCGCCGCCGAGGCCCAGACCCGGATCAACGAGGCCTTCAGCGGCATCTCGGAGGAGATGGGCGACGTCGGCCTGGCGATCCAGCGGGCCGAGGACAAGACCCAGCAGATGCAGGCCCGTGCCGGTGCCATCGACGAGTTGCTGGCCTCGGGCGCCCTGGAGGATCCCTCGGGCACCTACAAGGACGACATCACCCGTGAGCTGGACCAGCTGGCCTCCTCCTCCCAGGTCGAGAACGAGCTCGCCGCCATGAAGGCCAAGGTCAGCGGCGAGATCACCGGTGGTCCCGCGCAGCCGGCCGGCGCCATCGAGCCCGGCCGTCCGACGCAGCAGGCCGCCCCGGCGGCGCAGCCGCAGGCAACCGCCCGCCAGTCCGAGTTCAGCGAGGCCGAGGAGGACCGGGCATGATCATCCGCATCCTGGGCGAGGGCCAGTGGCGCCTCGACGAGTCCGCCATGGACCAGCTGAACCAGCTCGACGACCGGGTGGCCGCCGCCATCGAGGCCGGCGACCAGGGCGCCATGCAGGAGGCCCTCGGTCGCCTGCTGGACCAGATCCGTGCCGGAGCCGAGGTGGCCGACGACGAGCTGGCGGAGTCCGACCTGGTGGTCCCGGACGCCTCCGCCACCCTCGACGAGGTCCGGGCCCTGCTGGAGGGCACCGACGAGGGGCTCATCCCCGGCTGATGCGCGTCGTCGTGGCCTGCGGGGCCTTCACACAACTCACCTCCGCCCAGACCGGGGCCGCGCTGGCCCGGGCCTGGGCGGAGCTCGGTGCGCGGTGCGCCGTGGTGCCCATCGGCGAGGCCGGGGCGGGCTTCGGTCAGGCCTGGGCCGACCTGGTGGGCGCCGAGCCGGCCGGGCTGTGGCAGCTCGACGGTCTGCAGGCCGAGGTGCACCACCGTCCGGCCGACGGTTCGCTGTGCCTGGCACTGCGCCCCGAAGCCCTCGCGGAGCAGGCGGTGGACGCCGCCAGTTCGCACGCTGCCGGGGCCGCCCTGGCACGTGCCCTGGCCGACCTCGGCCCCGCCGGCGGTCCCCGGCAGGTGCTGCTGGAGATCGCCGAGGGCGCCTGGCACGACGGGGGAGCGGGCTTCCTGGCCGCCCTGGGTGCCGAGGCCGATGTCCCCCTGGACCAGGGGGTCGCCGCGCTGTCCGGCATCACCCGTCTGGACCTGGCGCCCGTGCGCGAACTGCTGGCCGGGGCCGAGCTCCATCTGGTCACCAGGGGCGAGCAGGCCGAGCGCCATCTCACCGGGCTGCGCGGGATCACGTCGGTGCGTGGCCATGCCCGTGGTGACCATCCCGGTCAGATGCTGGCCATCGACCAGGCCCTGGTGGACCTGGCGGGTGCTGCGGGCGTCCCGGAGGCCGCCACCGCTGCCGGCGGAGGAGCCGCCGGCGGCCTCGGCTTCGCCGTCCTCGCCCTGGGTGGGCGGGTGAGCCAGGGGCCGCGGCTGTGCGCCGAGCTCTCCCGGCTGGCGCGCAGCATGGGCCAGGCCGACCTGGTGGTCACGGGCTACGACCAGCTCGAGTTCGGCACCAAGGGGGGTGACCTGCTGCCCGAGGTGACCGAGCTGGCGATGCAGGCGATGAAGCCGGTGGTGGCGATGTCGCGTCGCAACTGGATCTCCGCGCGCGAGCTGCGCACCATGGGCATCGAGGAGGCCTACTCGCTGGCCACTCCCGACCAGGTGCTCGACGAGAAGGCCATCACCGAGGCCTCCGCCGCCTCGGCCCGTACCTGGACCTGGTGACGGGGGCGTCCGTCGGGGCGCTGCCGAGACTTTCCCCGGCCAGTACCGTGAGAGGTATCGTTGAATTCCCGGGCAGCGGGAATAGCCAGCGGAACCGCCGGCGTTGAACAGCTGAACTTGTCCGTCCAGGAGGAACCATGACCGATATCACCATCCAGCCCACCACCACCGACGGCATCGTGCTGACCGACGGCGCCGCCGCCAAGGTGAAGGCCCTGCTGGAGGGCGAGGGTCGCGACGACCTCGCGCTGCGCGTGGCCGTGCAGCCGGGCGGTTGCTCCGGCCTGCGCTACCAGCTCTTCTTCGACGAGCGCCAGCTCGACGGCGATGTCGTCAAGACCTACGGCGGCGTCAACGTGGTCACCGACAAGATGAGCGCCCCCTACCTGTCCGGTGCCACCATCGACTTCGTCGACACCATCGAGAAGCAGGGCTTCACCATCGACAACCCGAACGCCCAGGGCTCCTGCGCCTGCGGCGACTCCTTCCACTGAGTCGGTGAGGGGTCCCCGGACCCCTTGTCCACCACGTGAACCACCCCTCATCCCGTCGTGTCGAGCAGATGCGACGGGATGAGTCTTTTGCGTTAGTCTTTGGGCAGAAACCAGCCGGAACGGCCGCGCCGTGCCCTCGTATGAGGCATCGGGTGTGGTCAGGCAGGTTGCAGGAGGGGTGGCGAGCCCCACTCCCCACGGGGGAGACCGAACACGGTGGAAGGGCGAAGACGTGGGTCGTGAACTCAAGCAGTGGCGCCGCGGGTCGATGAGGACCGCTGCGCTGGTACTGGGCGGCGTCGCGCTGCTCGGCCTGACGGCGTGCAGCCCGGAGCTGCAGTCCCAGGCCGCACGAGTGGGCATGGTGGCGCCGGCGTCCGACCGCGCGCACTACATGAAGGACCTGTGGGTCGGTGCCTGGATCGCCTGCGCCGTCATCGGCGCCCTGGTCTGGGGCCTGATCTTCTACGCCATGTGGAAGTTCCGCAAGCGTCCCGGCAACGAGGTCCCGCACCAGACGCGCTACCACGTGCCGCTCGAGGTGCTCTACACCATCGTGCCCTTCCTGATCATCGGCGTGCTCTTCTTCTACACGGTCAAGGCGCAGAACGGCGTCAACGCCAAGGTGGAGCAGCCGGCCCACACCGTCAACGTGGTGGGCCAGAAGTGGTCCTGGACCTTCAACTACATGGAGAAGGACAACCCGGCCATCGGCGCCACCGTGCACGAGGTCGGCACCATCGAGAAGATCCCGGACCTCTACCTCCCGGTGAACAAGCCGGTCCGCTTCAACCTCACGTCGGCCGACGTCATCCACTCGTTCTGGGTCCCGGCCTTCTACTTCAAGCTCGACGTCATCCCGGGCCATCCCAACAGCTTCGACCTGACGCCCACCAAGACCGGCACCTTCGACGGCAAGTGCGCAGAGCTCTGTGGCACCTACCACGCAGCCATGCTGTTCACCGTGCACGTGGTGAGCGAGGAGGAGTACAACGCCTACGTCAAGGGCCTGGCCGCCAAGGGCCAGACCGGCGAGCTGACCGGGCCGGCGAACCCCTCGGCCCTCCCGGTTGCCACTCCCAAGGAGGAAGAGAAGTGACCACCGTCTCCCGCACCACCTCGGCGCCCTCGGTCCAGGTGCGTCGTCGTGAGCACTCCATGGGCAAGCTGTTCATGGACTACTTCACGACCACCGACCACAAGAAGATCGGGCGGCTGTACTTCATCACCAGCTTCATCTTCTTCGGCATCGGCGGCCTGATGGCCTTGGCCATCCGCGCCGAGCTCGCCAGCCCGGGCATGCAGTTCATGACCCACGAGACCTTCAACCAGATGTTCACGATGCACGGCACGATCATGCTGCTGATGTTCGCGACGCCGGTCTTCGCAGGTTTCGCCAACTACCTGATGCCGCTGCAGATCGGCGCCCCCGACGTGGCCTTCCCGCGCCTGAACATGTTCGCCTACTGGCTCTACCTGTTCGGCTCGCTGATGGCCTGCGCCGGCTTCCTCACCCCGGACGGTGCCGCCTCCTTCGGCTGGTTCGCCTATGCCCCGCTGTCCAACTCGGTGAACTCGCCCGGTTACGGCGGCGACCTGTGGATCATGGGCCTCTACCTGCTGGGCCTGTCCTCCATCCTGGGCGCGGTGAACTTCATCACCACCATCCTGTCGATGCGCGTGCCCGGCATGACCATGTTCCGGATGCCCATCTTCACCTGGAACATCCTGATCACCTCGATCCTGGTCATCCTGGTCTTCCCGGTGCTCGCCGCCGGCCTGCTGGTGCTGGCCGCGGATCGCAACCTGGGCTCCCACATCCTCGACCCGGCCAACGGTGGCGCCATCCTGTGGCAGCACCTGTTCTGGTTCTTCGGTCACCCCGAGGTCTACGTGCTGGCGCTGCCCTTCTTCGGCATCATCACCGAGGTGCTGCCGGTCTTCAGCCGCAAGCCCGTCTTCGGCTACTCCGGCCTGGTCTTCGCCACCATCTCCATCGGTGCCCTGTCGGTGGCCGTGTGGGCGCACCACATGTTCGTCACCGGCGCGGTCTCGCTGCCCTTCTTCAGCTTCATGACCTTCCTGATCGCGGTCCCTACCGGCGTGAAGTTCTTCAACTGGGTCGGCACCATGTGGGGCGGCGCGATCAGCATGACCGCCTCGATGACCTTCGCCGTCGGCTTCCTGACCACCTTCCTGTTCGGTGGCCTGACCGGCGTCATCCTGGCCAGCCCGCCGCTGGACTTCAACGTCTCGGACACCTACTTCGTGGTGGCGCACTTCCACTACACGCTGTTCGGCACCGTGGTCTTCGCGATGTTCGCCGGCTACTACTTCTGGTGGCCGAAGATCACCGGGCACATGCTCGACGAGACGCTGGGCAAGATCCACTTCTGGCTGCTCTTCATCGGCTTCCACACCACCTTCCTGGTGCAGCACTGGCTGGGTGTCGAGGGCATGCAGCGTCGTATCGCCGACTACCTTCCCGGTACCGGGTTCACCTTCCTGAACCAGGTCTCCACCTTCGGTGCCTTCCTGCTGGGCGTCTCCTTCCTGCCCTTCCTCTGGGCGGTCTACAAGTCCTTCCAGACCCCGAAGGTCGCGGTTGACGACCCGTGGGGCTGGGGCCGCTCGATGGAGTGGGCCACCAGCTGCCCGCCGCCGCGTCACAACTTCACCAGCCTGCCCCGCGTCCGTTCGCCCTACCCGGCCTTCGACGCCAACCACCCGGATCTCGCCGGACACGAGACCGGCTTCCAGGCTGCCGTCGTGCAGTCCGAGGACGCCGAGGCCACTGCCACGAAGGGAGCCCTGCGATGAAGGTCGAGCGGGACATCTTTGGATTCCTCGGACTCTTCTACCTGGTCACCGGCCTGGTCTACTTCTTCGTCTTCGCAAAGAACGAGTGGGTGGGCCTGTTCGTCCTGCTGCTCTCCGCGGGTCTGTCCTTCATGATCACCGCCTACCTGTGGGTGATCGGTGCGAAGAACGACACCCCGCTGTCGAACGAGAAGGATGCGGAGATCGCCGACGGTGCCGGTGCGCTGGGCTTCTTCCCGCCGCACAGCATCTGGCCCTTCTGGGTGGCCGTCGTGGCCTCCCTGATGCTGCTGGGCCCGATCTTCGGCTGGTGGATCTCGATCCTCGCCTTCGGCGCCGGCATCTGGGCCGTCTGCGGCTGGGTCTTCGAGTTCTACCGCGGCGACTACGCCCACTGAGCACGAACCTGCACGACGGGATCGGGCCCCGCACCTCACGGTGCGGGGCCCGATCCGTGTCTGGCCTCGGTCAGCTCCAGCTGGCCGCCAGCGGGCGTCCCTCGTCATAGCCCGAGGGGCTCTGCACGCCGACGACGGCCTTCTCCGCGAACTCGGCCAGGGTGCGGGCGCCGGCATAGGTGGCGGAGCTGCGCACGCCGGAGGTGATCCAGTCCACCAGGTCCTCCACCCCGGGGCGTTCGGGGTCCAGGTACATCTTGGAGCTGGAGATGCCCTCCTCGAAGAGCGAGGCCCGGGCCCGGTCGAAGGCGGACTGCTGGCGGGTGCGCGAGCGCACGGCGCGGGCGCTCGCCATGCCGAAGGACTCCTTGTAGGCGCGGCCGGAGGCATCGGTGAGCAGGTCACCGGTGGACTCGTGGGTGCCGGCGAACCAGGAGCCGACCATCACGCTGCCGGCACCGGCCGCCAGGGCCAGGGCCACGTCACGGGGATGGCGCACGCCGCCGTCGGCCCAGACCGAGCGACCCACGGAGCGCGCGGCCTCGGCGCAGTCCAGCACCGCGGAGAACTGGGGCCGGCCCACGCCGGTCTGCATCCGGGTGGTGCACATGGCGCCGGGGCCCACGCCCACCTTCAGCACGTCGGCGCCCGCCTCGGCCAGGTCGATGACCGCCTGCGGGGTGACGACATTGCCGGCCACCAGGGCGATCCGTCGGCCGGTGGCGCGCTCGTGGGCGTCACGCACCTGGCGGACCACCGAGAGGGCCTCCAGCATCTTCTCCTGGTGGCCATGGGCGGTGTCGAGCACCAGCACGTCGGCGCGAGCCTGCAGCAGCCGCTCGGCGCGGCCGGCGACGTCGCCATTGATGCCGACCGCGGCGCCCACCATCAGGTGCTCCTCCGGGTCCACGGCGGGGCGGTAGAGGGCGGCCCGCAGCGCGGACTTCTGGGTCATGATGCCCACCAGCTGGCCCTCACGCACCGCCAGGGCGGCCGGGACATGGTGCTGGGCCAGCAGGTCGAAGACCTGCTGCGGGCTGGTTCCCACCTCCACCAGGGTCATGTCGGTCACCATCACCTCGTGCACCTGGGCGAACCGGTCCACGCCGGAGGCCTCGGTGGGGGAGACCAGACCGATGGGCTCACCGTCGCGCACCACCACCACGAGGCCGTGGGACCGCTTGCCCAGCAAGGCCATCGCCTCACCGACGGTGGTGTCGGGCGAGACCCGCACGGGGGTGTCGAAGACCAGGTCGGCAGCCTTCACCCGGTCGATGGAGGAGGCCACCACGTCGGTGGGGATGTCCTGCGGCAGGACGGCGATGCCGCCGCGGCGGGCGATGGTCTCGGCCATGCGGCGCCCGGAGATGGCGGTCATGTTGGCCACCACCAGCGGCAGCGGGGTGCCGATGCCGTCGGTGGAGGTCAGGTCCACGTCCATCCGGCTGGTCACCGACGAGCGGTTCGGCGCCATGAAGACGTCGTTGTAGGTCAGGTCGTAGGCAGGCTTCTCGGTCAGGAATCTCACGCCCACCATCATGCCTGCCGCCACCAGCGGCGACGGACACCGGCCACCGCGGGGCGTGGCAGGCCGGGGGAGGGGCAGGGCCGTGGCGGCTCAGGCCTGGTGCGTGGCCTCCACCAGGCGCTGCAGCGCCTGGGCGGCGCCACCCTGGTCCAGCGACCTCGCGGCATCGGTCAGGCAGTCGTGCAGCTGGTCGGCCAGCGGCCGGTCCAGGTCCACCCCGCGCCAGGCCAGCAGGGCGGCGGCGGCATTGGCCAGCACGATGTCACGCACCGGCCCGGTACGGCCCTCGAAGACCTCACGAGCCACCCGGGCGTTGTGCTCCGGCGCCCCACCCACCAGGTCCTCGGGGCGGGCGGGCTGCAGGCCCAGCTGCTGGGGATCGAGCTCGGTGCGCTCCACGCGGCCGTCGCTGATCATCCACACCTGGCTGGTGGTGGTCGTGGTGAGTTCGTCCAGGCCGTCGCTGCCGTGGAAGACCAGACCGCGGCTGCCACGGGCGGCCAGCACGCCGGCCACGAGTTCCGCCATCCGCGGGTGCGCGATGCCGATGGCCTGGGCGCGGGGCCGGGCCGGGTTGGTGAGCGGGCCCAGGAAGTTGAACGTGGTCTGGATGCCGAGCTCCTTGCGGGGAGCCGCGGCGAAGCGCAGGGAGGGGTGGTAGAGCGGTGCGAACAGGAAGGCGATGTTGGCCTGCTCCAGCACCCTCGCCTGGTCCTGCGGGGCCACCTCCAGGCGTACTCCGAGCGCCTCCAGGCAGTCCGCGGTGCCGCACATCGAGGAGGCCGCGCGGTTGCCGTGCTTCACGACCCGGGCGCCCGCGCCGGCGGCGGTGATCGCCGCCATGGTGGACACGTTGACGGTGTTGGCCCGGTCACCACCCGATCCCACGATGTCCACCGACTCGGGGTCCAGATCGACGGCCGTGGCGCGGGCGGTCATCGCCTGGGCCATGCCCTGGATCTCGTCGACCGTCTCGCCCTTGCTGCGCAGCGCCACCGCGAAACCGGCGATCTGCACGCCGGAGGCGTTGCCCGCCAGGATCTCGTCCATCACCCAGGCGGTCTGCGCGCTGGTCAGGTCCTCGCCCTCGACGAGCCGGGTCAGCAGGTCGGGCCAGCGCGGCGGGGTCATCAGTTGGCGGCGGCCAGGCGGGTGCGGGCGGCGCGGGCCACGGCCTGGGGCAGGCGCACCGGGTCGATCGGCAGCGGCTCGATCACGTCCGCATTGGACCAGGTGGCCAGCCAGGCGTCGGCGGCACGGGCCACCAGGAGCACGATCGGCGGGCAGTCGCGCAGCTCGTCCTTCAGCTGGTGGGCCAGACCCATCCCGCCCAGCGGCACCGCTTCCGCGTCGAAGACCAGCACGTCGAAGCCACCCTTCTCGGCGGCCTTGACCGCGGCCGGACCGGTGGCGACGTCGAAGATCTCGAGCTCCGGCAGGTCGGACGCGATGCGACGCCCCAGCGCCAGGCGCACCTGGTCACGCGTGCTGCGGTCGTCGGAGTACAGCAGGACCTTCAGCCGGGGCTCGGTGGAGGGGGTCGGGTGCGTCATCGGTGATCCTGTTCGCGGTGTCGACAGCTGGATGTGTGCATGGTAGCGCGTGGCGCCCGGGCGGCGGGCAGGCCGCCCGGGGAGCGGCCCGCCGGGCCACCGGTGCCCACGGATTGGAACTTTCGAGTCCACCCAGAGCGTTCGACATGACCAAAACAGCTTTTTGCGGCAATAATGTGCCCGTGGCTACTTCACCCCATGCGACCAGCGCCGTCCCGAAGCCAGTTGGGGCGGTCCACCCCATCGCTCCCTCGCGTCTGCACGCGCCCAAGGGCCGCCCGGACATGGTCCCCCTGGGCACCTGGGTGTGGCTGGCGAGCGAGCTGATGTTCTTCGCGGCACTGTTCGCCGCGTACTTCATGATCCGCGAGGTCACCAACGGCCAGGCTCCGGCGGGTGAGATGAGCATGTTCCAGGCGAGCGTGACCCACCTGAACAAGCCCTTCGCCATGGTGAACACGCTGATCCTGGTGCTCTCCTCGGTCGCCTGCCAGCTGGGCGTCATGAAGGCCGAGCACGGACAGGTCAAGCGCACCTCGTCGATCTTCAACATCGCCAAGTGGGGCCTGCGGGAGTGGTACATCCTCACCTTCCTGATGGGCGCCTTCTTCATCGCCGGCCAGGTCTGGGAGTACGCCACCCTGATCCACGAGGGCTTCGTGATCAGCACCAATGTCTACTGGTCGGCCTTCTTCCTGGCCACCGGCTTCCACGGCCTGCACGTCTTCGGTGGCCTGGTCGCCTTCCTGTTCGTGCTCGGTCGCACCTACCTGGCGCGCACCTTCACCCATGAGCAGGCCGTCAGCGCCATGGTGGTCAGCTACTACTGGCACTTCGTCGACGTCATCTGGATCATCCTGTTCAGCGTCATCTACCTGCTGCCCAACTGATCCTTCTCTGGGCCATCCCCAGACCCCAGTCCAGAATTCCCAGCACCAGAGAGGCGATCGAAGTGCGATTCCTGTCCACGCGACGCAAGCACCCCGCGGCCAAGCCGCTGGTCCTGCTGCTCGCCCTGTTCCTGATGGGCGCCGTGTACTCGGTGGTGTCCCCGGCCCAGACGTCGGTGGCCGACACCAACACCAACCCGCAGGTCGCCCAGGGCAAGGCCCTGTTCGACGTCACCTGCTCCTCCTGCCATGGCCTCAACGGTGAGGGCACGAGTCAGGGGCCCTCGCTGATCGGCGTCGGCGCCGCCGCCGTGGACTTCCAGATGGGCACCCGTCGCATGCCGATGGCCAAGCCGGCCGCCCAGGCGCCGCGGAACTCGGCCCCGGAGTACACCCAGGCCGAGATCAACGCGATCGCCGCCTATGTCGCCTCGCTGGGCCAGGGCCCGGCCGTCCCGGAGGAGAGCAAGTACACCGCCGCCGGGCTGAGCGAGGAGGAGATCGCCCGCGGTGGCGAGCTCTTCCGCACCAACTGCTCCGCCTGCCACAACATCGAGGGTCGCGGCGGTGCCCTGCCCTCCGGCGCCTACGCCCCGTCGCTGATCGGGGTCTCCGGCAAGCACATCTACGAGGCGCTGCGCACCGGCCCGCAGCAGATGCCCGTCTTCAGCACCGGCGCCCTGCCCGACCAGGACGTCAAGGAGATCATCGGCTACCTGCAGACCAATGAGCAGCAGCCGAACTACGGCGGCCTCGCGCTCGGCGGCATCGGCCCGGTGGCCGAGGGCTTCTGGGGCTGGCTGGTCGGCGTCGGTTCCCTGGTGCTCGTCGCCATCTGGCTCGCAAAGAAGGGGGCTCGCGCCCGATGAGTGGAAATGAGATGGACACCCTGAACCACGGAGCAAGCGCCGCGGAGCCCACCGCGGACGTGGTCGAGTACCACCCGGTGCCCGATCCCGGCGTGGAGCCCCACGTCGAGCGCTGGACCGACGCGAACCCGGCCGCTGCCGCCCGCGCCGCCCGGCAGGTGATCACCATGCTGGCGATCTCCATGCTGTGCTCGCTCGCCTTCGTGGTCAGCTACTTCGCCATCCCGCGCGAGAACTTCGTGAACTTCGGCCCGCTGCACATGAGCGCGCTCAACCTCGCACTGGGGCTGTTCGGCGGCCTCGCCGTGCTGCTGATCGGCTTCTCCTGCATCCACTGGGCCAAGCAGCTCATGGGCGACGAGGAGATCCAGCAGGAGCGCCACCCGATGGCCTCCAGCCAGGCCGACGTCGAGGAGATGGCCGGCGAGTGGAACAAGGGTGTCGCCGACTCCGGCATCGGCCGCCGCAAGGTGATCGGCGGCATGCTCGCCGGCGCCGCCGGCCTGGTGGCCCTGCCCGCCGTCGTGACGCTGGCCGACATGGGTCCGCACCCGGGCAAGGGCACCCGCGCCGCCACCATTGAGAAGACGATCTGGGCCGAGGGCGTCAAGCTGGTCAACGACATCACCTGGAAGCCGATCAAGATGGCCGACATGGAGATCGGCCAGCTGGTCAACGCCGAGCCCGAGAACCTCGAGCACCTGGCCCACGACGACCCCGCCGCCTTCCAGCGTGAGAAGGCCAAGGCCGCCATCATCATCGTCCGGATGGACCCCAACTCCATCAAGGTTCCCGAGAGCCGCAAGGACTGGCAGGTCAACGGCATCCTGGCCTACTCGAAGATCTGCACCCACGTGGGTTGCCCGATCTCGCTGTGGGAGCAGAAGTCGCACCACCTGCTGTGCCCCTGCCACCAGTCGACCTTCGACCTGGGCGACTCCGGCGTCGTGGTCTTCGGTCCTGCCGCCCGTTCGCTGCCGCAGCTGCCCATCACCACCGATGCCCAGGGCTACCTGGTGGCCCGCAGCGACTTCACCGTCCCGGTCGGCCCGAGCTACTTCGAGCGCGACTCGCGCAATGACTACAAGAAGGGTGACAACTGATGGCCCGCCCGGCACCCGTCGCCGAGTCCTCCGAGGCACTCGAGGTCCAGACCCCCAACCGTGAGAACGTCGGCGCGGCCAAGCCCTCGGGCGCCTACGGCTGGCTCGACGAGCGCCTGGGCCTGGCCCGGATCGGCAAGTCCAACCTGCGCAAGGTCTTCCCCGACCACTGGAGCTTCCTGCTGGGCGAGATCGCGCTGTACTCGTTCATCATCCTGCTGCTGACCGGCATCTTCCTGACCATCTGGTTCCGCCCCTCGATGGCCGAGGTGGAGTACACCGGCTCGTACCCGCTGATGCGCGGCGTGCCGATGTCAGAGGCCTTCGCCTCCACCCTGACGCTGAGCTTCGACGTGCGCGGCGGCCTGCTGATCCGCCAGGTGCACCACTGGGCCGCCATCCTGTTCATCGCGGCCGGCGTGGCGCACATGCTGCGCATCTTCTTCACCGGCGCCTTCCGCAAGCCGCGTGAGCTGAACTGGCTGATCGGCGTCGGCCTGATGGCCCTGTCGCTGCTGGCCGGCTTCTCGGGCTACTCGCTGCCCGACGACCTGCTCTCGGGCACCGGCCTGCGCTTCGCCGACGGCCTGATCCGCTCCATCCCGCTGATCGGCACCTGGGCCGAGTTCTTCGTCTTCGACGGCGAGTTCCCGGGCATGCAGATCATCCCGCGGCTCTACATGGCGCACATCCTGCTGATCCCGGCCCTGATCCTGGGCCTGATCGCCGCGCACATGGCCCTGCTCGTCTACCACAAGCACACCCAGTACCCCGGCCCGGGTCGCACCGAGACCAATGTCGTCGGCTTCCCGCTCTTCCCGGTGTACATGGCCAAGGCCGGCGGCTTCTTCTTCGTCGTCTTCGGCGTGGCCGTGCTGATGGGTGGCCTGTTCCAGATCAACCCGGTGTGGAAGTTCGGCCCCTACAACCCCGCTCAGGTGACCGCGGGTTCGCAGCCTGACTGGTACATGGGCTGGGTCGAGGGTGCCATCCGCATCATCCCGAACTGGGAGAGCCACATCGGCTCCACCACCTGGAGCTGGCAGATCTTCCTGCCGGGTGTGGGCCTGATGGGCATCCTGTTCACCGGCCTGGCGCTGTGGCCCTTCATCGAGCAGTGGATCACCGGCGACAAGTCCGAGCACCACCTGCTAGACCGTCCCCGCAACGCCCCCACCCGCACCGCCCTCGGCGTGGCCGGCATGACCTGGTACGGCCTGTTCTGGCTCGGCGGTGGCAACGACATCTTGGCCACCAACTTCGGGCTGAGCCTGAACGACGTAACCTACTTCCTGCGTGCGGCCGTCTTCATCGGCCCGGTGATCGCCTTCTTCATCACCCGCCGGATCTGCCTGTCGCTGCAGCGTCGTGACGCCGAGCGCCTGCTCCACGGCTCGGAGACCGGCATCATCGACCGGGCTCCCGACGGCCGCTACTCCGAGGAGCACGAGCCGATCAGCCATGACGAGGCCTTCACCCTGACCCAGCACAGGGAGTACGACATGGTCGAGGAGGGCGAGGAGGATGCCGACGGCAATGTCGTCAGCAAGCGCCGCGCTCGCGCCTCGCGCTTCCTGGTCGGCAACGACATCGCGAAGCCCACGGCTCAGGAGATCGAGGACGCCCACCACCACGGTGGTCACGATCCGCTGGACGGGGCGGACGACGCCCCGGCGCTGCCGCGCCACTGAGCACCATCCACGAAGGGCCCCGGGAGACCGGGGCCCTTCGTCGTGCCCGGGATCAGGCCAGCAGCAGTGAGGCCCACAGGCCCAGCCACAGGGCGGGGCCGTAGGGGAAGGCCTGCCCCAGCGGGCTGGGGTGGCGGCGCCGCCAGGCCTGGCTCGCGAGACCCCAGACGGCGCCCAGCAGGCTGCCGGCCAGCAGCCAGGTCTGCCAGTGCTGCCAGGACAGCTGTGCCGCCCCGGCACCGAGCATGGGAGCCAGACGCACGTCGCCGAAGCCCAAGCCGGCTCGCAGCCGCCAGACCAACCAGAAGACCGCGAGCGCTGCCAGGGCACCGCCCAGAGGCTGCAGCAGGCCTGACGGTGCCCGCCCACCCAGCACCGGTGCGACGGCGGCCAGGCCGCTCAGCAGCCAGCAGGCGTGGGTGAGCCGGAGCGGTAGCCAGGTGGTGCGCAGGTCGACGAGTACCAGGGCCGCCACCGGGCCGGCCAGCACGGCGAGCAGCGGCAGGAAGGGCGTCGGCTGCAGGCCGGCCACGGTCCCGGCAGCGGCACCGAGGGCCAGGCTGGCCGCCTGCTGGCCTGCGCCGGCCAGCCCGGCGTAGCCCGGGGAGGGGTCGCCGTCGAGCTCTTCTGTCGGGGGTTCTGGCAGCCGGGGCACCGCGAAGCGAGTGGTGGCCCAGCTGGCGGCGGCGCAGCCCGCGGAGACGGCCGCGACGAGGCCCGGGTCCATCTCAGGCGGCGTCGGGGCACGGGGCGGGGCTCATGGCCGCGATCCTAGTGGCGGGGGTGGCAGCGCTCCTGGTGCGGGTGGCGGCCACCCGGTGCGCCAGGGCCTGCAGCCGCAGGCTGGTCAGCCGGGTGGTCCAGGCCAGCGAGCCATGGCGCAGCTCCTCGACCGTGAAGCGGTCCACCTGGCTGTTCTCGGCGATCCAGGCCGACGGGCAACCGGTGGCGCGCAGCTGGGCCACGGCGCGGCGGGCCGCCAGGGAGCGCACCTGTTGGCCGGCCAGGTCGCCGAGATCCATGGGGTCCAGCGACAGCAGGGCCCGGGCGTCGCGGCTGCGAATCCGATCGCGATGCCGAGGCCGGCGCTGCCGCAGCGCGGCGACGCTGGTGGGGCTCACCCCGGCGGCCAGCGCGACCACGTCCGGGGACAGCCCGGTGCTGGCCAGCACGTGCTCCAGGTGGGCGCGGAAGGGGGCGGCATCCACCCAGGCGTCCTCGTCGGCTCCCATTGGTCCTCCTCGCTCTGGGGGCGTCTCGGACCAGCCTCGTGGTCGCTGCTCGTCAGCAGCCAGCCCTGGCCGCGAGGCGACAACACGCCATGCCGGGTGGACCACACCCGCGGCAGCTCGGACAACACCGTCAGGCGCGCGGACAACACCGGGGACGCAGAACGGCCCGCCCCGGAGGGCGGGCCGTTTCGTCGGCGTGGTGCCTGGCTCAGCGCTGTGCGCGCGTGAAGCCAGCCTTCTCGGCGGCTTCCACGGAGCTGAAGTAGACATCCGCGATGGTCCGGTCGTAGCCGGCCGAATCGGCGGTGTGGAACTTCATCGAACGCTCGTTGCCCTTGATGGTGTAGCCGGCCGGCGGCTCGTCACCGACATAGGAGCCCTCGCCGTACTCGTTGAGGATGTTGAGGTCCTCGGCGAGCGCCTCGCTGTGGGCGGGCCCGCCCTCGGCACCCATCCGCTCCTCGGGATCGGGCTCGGAGACCACGTCCAGCCTGGTGGCCTCGGTCTCCGCGGCATCCAGCTTGGCATCGTCGGCCTTGACCCAGGTGGCCTCCGCCGACGGCCCGGCCCCGGCCCCGGCCTCGGAAGGCTGGTAGGCGGTGCTCGGCTGGTGGGCGGTCCAGGCGTCGTCCTTGGTGGCAAGGAACTGGCGCACGGCGACCGCGGCAGCGGCCAGCACCGCGCCAGCTGCGGCCACGCGAGCAATGGTGCCGCCCGCGGACCGCTTCTTCTTCTCCGGGAGGGAGAGGTCGCCACGCAGGGCGGCGGCCGCCGCGGTGCTGCGCTTGGTGGCCTCGCTCACGGCGGGGTGGTTCTCTGCCTGGTGCAGCAGGTCGAGCAGCTGCGGGACCAGCTCGTCCTGGACCTTCTGGCGGGCCTGGTCAACGGTGGGCTCCAGCTGGTCCTTCGCCTTCGCGGCCACGCCCGCCGCAGCGGTGGCAGCCAGCGGGGCGACCGTCTTGCGAGCGGTCTCGGCGCGCTGCCGCGCAGTGTCTGCCAGCGGCGCGATGCGCTCCTTGGCGGTGTCGGCCAGCGGGCTCATCCGGTCCTTCGTGGGGGCGATGCGATCCTTGGCGGTCTCGGTGTACGGGGCGGCCTGCTTGCGGACCTCCTCGACCTTCTCCGTCGCCGTCTCCAGCAGCGGGTTCAGGGCGTCGAGCACCTGCTCGAGGATCGCAGCTCCTCGGTCAGCGGCCGTGTGAGTGGTCTCTGCGGCGGCTTCGCGCAAGTCCTTGTTCTTGCGGGACACGTTTCCTCCGATGGTTGTCGGTTGCGGGGCTCGTGGTCGAGCACCCTCTGGTTCCACGCTAGCGGCCGGGGTGGCGGCGCAACAGGGCGGCCCCGGAGCCGTCCACCAACAGCGAACAGGGGCTCCGCCGCTTGTCGGAGGCTGGTGGGGCGTGGCAGGCGGGATCAGTGCCCTGCGGACCGGATAGGCTCGTGGTCGAGCCAGGGCGGCCCAGAAGGGCCGACGGCCCCACCGGGCCGGGATCTGGCCCCAGCAACGAGAGGAAGACCAGTGGCATCCACTGCAACCCTGCACACCAACCACGGTGACATCGTCATCGAGCTCTTCGCCGACCAGGCCCCCAAGACGGTCGACAACTTCGTCGGCCTGGCCACCGGCGCCAAGGAGTACGCGGATCCCCGCACCGGCGAGAAGACCACCGGCAACTTCTACGACGGCCTCACCTTCCACCGCGTCATCGACGGCTTCATGATCCAGGGCGGCTGCCCGCAGGGCACCGGCACCGGTGGCCCCGGCTACCAGTTCGGCGACGAGTTCCACCCCGAGCTCGCCTTCAACAAGCCCTACCTGCTGGCCATGGCGAATGCCGGCCCCGGCACCAACGGCTCGCAGTTCTTCATCACCGTTGCGCCGACCCCGCACCTGAACCACCGCCACACCATCTTCGGCGAGGTGACCGACGAGGCCAGCAAGAAGGTCGTCGACGAGATCGCGCAGGTTCCCACCGGTCGCATGGACCGCCCGGTGGAGCCGGTCGTGATCAACTCGGTGACGGTCGCCTGAGGCACCACAGCACGCACGACCGCAGGGGTCGCCGGCCTGGCCGGCGGCCCCTGCTGCATTCCCCGGACCCGTCGGCTGCCCTAGGATCGGAGCCATGATCACCGCCATCGTCTTCGTCAAGGCCGACGTCTCCCGCATCCCCGAGGTGGCCGAGGAGATCGCCTCGCTGGAGGGGGTGAGCGAGGTCTACTCGGTGACCGGGCAGGTGGACCTGATCTGCATGGTGCGGGTGCGCGACACCGATGCCGTCGCCGAGGTGATCGCCGACCACCTGAACAAGGTGCCCGGCGTGCTGGAGACCGAGACGCACATCGCCTTCCGCGCCTATTCCTCACGCGACCTGGAGGCCGCCTTCTCGTTGGGGATGTGAGCCTCAGCCCGCCAGGGGCGCGGGCAGCTCCCCAGCCAGGCTGGCCGCCGCGTCGACGGGTGCGGTCAGTTCGGCCACGGTCTGCTCGGCCAGGGTGAGCCGGGCCAGGTCGCCCTCGGCCAGGCCGACGTGCCGCGGCCAGGACCAGTCGCCGTCGATGTCGATCAACCGGACGCCCGGCGTCTCCAGCCAGCTGCACAGCATCTCGCACTCCTCGATGCTGGCCGCCGGCATCCCCTCCACCGGGGGCAGCACCGTCCCCGCCGCCGCGACGGCCTCGCGGGCCACCCGTTGTGGCACCTCTCCGGGCAGGCTGACCACCGCCGCGGCCAGCCGCCCGTGGCGCAGGACGTGGATCTGCCAGCCGCCGCCCTCGCGGGGCAGTGCTGCCACGATCTGGCGGCAGCCGGCCACCGAGGCCATCCGCTGGCCGCGCAGCGTGGTGCGGGCATAGCCCGACAGCCGCGCGGAGAGCACCTGCGCCTCCTCGTAGCGTTGCTGGGCGACCAGGCGCCCCATCCGTCGTCCCACGGTGCGCAGCACCGGACGCACATCGCTGGACAGCGCCTGGTGCAGCTCGTCGACCATGGCCTGGTAGTCCCGCTCCACACCCTCGCGCAGCTCGCAGGGGGCCAGGCAGCGGCCCATCTCCGCCAGGGCACAGGACTGGCTGGCGGTGCGCCGGCTGAGCCGCTTGGTGCACTGCCGCACCGGAAAGGCGTCGTAGAGCGCCAGCACCGCCTCGTCGGCCGCCTGACGCGAGCTGAACGGACCCCAGTAGCGCGCCTGGTCGTCGAGCACGCCCCGCACCACGCTGAGCCGGGGGAAGTGCTCCCGGGTGAGCTTGACCCACAGCAGCCGGGACTGGTTGCGGGAACGACGGTTGTAGCGGGGGGAGTGGGCCGCGATCATCCGCAGCTCGCGGACCGCGGCCTCCAGCTCGGTGGCGCAGGGATGGGCCTCGACGCCGGTGGCCACCCGTACCATCTCCTCCATCCGGCCCCGCTTCTCGGCCGCGGTGAAGTAGCTGCGCACCCGGGTGCGGATGTTGACCGACTTGCCTACGTAGAGCACCTCGCGGCGCGTGGCGCCGCCCGAGGTGTGGTGGTCGGCATAGAAGCAGTAGACGCCCGGGCCGGTGGGCAGGTCCTTGGCCCACACCCGCTTGGCGCGACGCTGCGGGGAGACCCGGCGGGTGAACTCGGTGAGGTCCTCCAGGGTGTCCACGCCCAGGTTGCCCACCCGCTCCAGCAGCCCGTGCAGGACGTCGACGGTGGCCCGGGCATCGGACAGGGCGCGGTGGTTGGGCACGGTGGTGGCACCGAAGTGGGCCGCGAGGGTGGACAGCTTGCAGTTGCGCACCTCGTCGCGCAGCAGCACCTGACGCGCGAGGGCCACGGTGTCCACCACCGCGAAACCTGGCCAGGGGGTCTCCTGTGCGGCGCAGGCCCGCTTCAGGAAGCCGATGTCGAAACCGGCGTTGTGGGCCACCAGCACGGCGCCGCGGCTGAACTCCAGGAAGCTGGGCAGCACCTGCTCGATGCGCGGACTGGTGGCCACCATCTGGTCGGTGATGCCGGTGAGCACCGCGATCATGGCGGGGATGTGCGAGCCCGGGTTGACCAGGGTCTGGAACTCCCCGACGATCTCGCCGCCGCGTACCTTCACTGCGCCGACCTCGGTGATGGCGCTGTCCTCCGCGCCGCCGGTGGTCTCCAGGTCGACCACCACGAAGGTGACCTCGGCCAGTGGGGTGCCGAGATCGGCGAAGCTGGGCTGCACGCTGCTGGTCATCGGCTGGCTCCTGGACATGAGGGGAAGGCTAGGCAGCGCCACTGACAGTTTCGGGCGAGTCGCCCGCAGGATCCGGGCTGTCGAACGCCTGTGCGAAAAATTGTCAGTGGGCAGCTGCAGCATGGCTGGCATGGAGACGACGATCGACTGCGGCGGCTGCCGCAACCGGGGCCCGGCCTGCCAGGACTGCGTGGTGGCCGTGCTGCTGGAGCAGAGCGACCTGGCCGGTGCCCCCACGGCGCACCAGGAGCCCTGTCTGGACGAGCAGGAGCGGGCCGCCGTGGCCGCCCTGGCGGGTCAGGGACTGGTGCCGCCGCTGCGCCTGCTGCCGCCGCTCACCGTGGTGCAGGGGGAGGCCCAGGTGGGCAATGCGCTGAAGAGTGTGGCGACCGGGCCAGCAGGTTTGGGCGGATGTCCGGTGGCGGTTTAGAATTTCTCAGACTCGCGACCAGACCGTCGTGACCAGGATTGGGGATCGAAGCGTGAAGTTCACAGCACGGGCGTTCAGCGCCGCAGCGGTGGCCGGGGTCCTGGCCACCTCCATGGTGTGCGCCCCCGCGCAGGCCGATCCCGACGCCGTCACCCAGGCGCAGGAGAAGCTGGCCAGGATCGAGGAGGAGAGCTCCGCGATCGATGCCCGCTACATCCAGCTCCAGTCGCAGCTCGACGACGCCAGCGCGGAGCTGGCGCAGGCCCGTCAGGACGAGGCGGCTCAGGCCAAGCGGGTGACCGCCCTGTCCAAGGACCTGGGCCAGTTCGCGATGCTGCGCTACCAGACCTCCGGGGTCGACCTCACCACGCGGCTGCTCACCAGTCAGGACGAGGCCGACTTCCTGGGCCAGCTCGCCACCATCCAGACCGTGACCGACCGCGCCAACGACCGGGTGCAGAGCCTGCAGCTGGCCCAGGCCCGCCTGGCCCAGGTCAAGGACGAGGCCGAGACCACTCGCGCCCGGATCGCCGAGGACAAGGCCGAGCAGGCCGCCGTCGCCAAGCAGTACCAGCGCAAGGAGGCCGAGGCCCGCGCGGTGCTGGAGCGGCTCACCGCCGAGGAGAAGGCCCGGCTGGCCGAGATCGAGCGCAAGAAGCAGCAGGCAGCCGCCAAGGCGCTGCAGGAGGCCCGCAGCCGCGCCGCGGCCTCGCAGCAGGAGCAGGAGCAGTCCGAGGACGAGACCCGGGCTGAGCCCGAGGAGAAGACCACCCAGAAGGCCGAGCAGGCGGGCACCGCGACGCCCACGAGCGGCAGCGGCCGTGCCTCCGATGCCATCTCCTTCGCCCTGTCCCAGGTGGGCAAGAGCTATGTCATGGGGGCCACCGGCCCCGGTGCCTACGACTGCTCCGGCCTGATGCTCACCGCCTGGAAGCAGGCGGGCGTCTCGCTGCCGCGCACCTCCCAGCAGCAGTTCGGTGCCGGCAGCCAGGTGCCCACCTCCAGCCTGCAGCCCGGGGACCTGGTCTTCTACTACGGCGGCATCAGCCACGTCGGCATGTACATCGGCAACGGGCAGATCGTGCACGCCTCCAACCCGCGCACCGGGGTGAAGGTGGCCCCGGTGGACTCCATGCCGATCGCCGGCGCCCGCCGTGTCGGCTGAGATCGGGGCCCGTCGGCTGCGCACCACCCCGGTGCTGAGCGTCGGCATCGACATCGGCGGCACCAAGGTGGCCGCCGGTGTGGTCGACGAGGACGGGCAGATCCTGCGTCGCCTGCAGCGACCCACCCCCTCGCGCAGTCCACAGGCCGTCGAGGACGCCATCGTCGACGTGGTGGGGGAGTTGTGCCGAGACCACCACGTGGAGGCCGTCGGCATCGGCGCGGCCGGCTGGGTGGACACCGACCAGGCCGTGGTGCGCTTCTCGCCCCACCTGGCCTGGCGCAACGAGCCGCTCAAGGCGCGACTGAACCAGCGCATCGCGCTCCCGGTGCTGGTGGACAACGATGCGAACGCGGCCGCCTGGGCGGAGTTCCGCTTCGGCGCGGGCCGCAATGCCAAGGTCATGGTCTGCCTCACCCTGGGCACCGGGATCGGCGGCGCCCTGATCATCAACGGCAAGCTCTTCCGCGGCCGCTACGGCATGGCCGGAGAGTTCGGCCACATGGGCGTGGTGCCGGAAGGGCACTGGTGTCCGTGCGGCAACCGTGGCTGCTGGGAGCAGTACGCCTCCGGCAACTCCCTGGTGCGTGACGCGAAGGCGCTGCTGCGTGAGAACTCGCCGCAGGCCAGCGGCCTGATGGAGCGGATCGGGGGAGACATCGACGCGCTCACCGGCCCCGACGTGACCGCCGCGGCCATGGCCGGTGACCAGATGGCCACCGAGCTGATCAGCGACGTGGGCACCTGGCTCGGGCGCGGGATCGCGGACCTGGCCGCCGCCCTGGACCCGGACCTGTTCGTGGTGGGTGGCGGCGTGAGCGCCGCCGGGGACCTGTTGCTGCGGCCCGCGCAGCATGCCTTCGACCGCACGCTGACCGGCCGCGGCTTCCGGCCCCCGGCCCGGCTGGTGATCGCCGAGTTCCGCAACGACGCCGGCCTGGTCGGGGCTGCGGACCTGGCCCGCCACTCGATCGCCGAGCCGCCGGGCTCGGATCGCGGCTTCTGGCCCCGGCGGCGCCACAGCAGCGGCCGGCTGCGCCGACTGCGTGACAGCCTGCTGGTGGAGCCGGGCAGGGTCTGATCAGACCCTGGCGCCGTCGTCCCAGGGATCGCGGGGAGTACGCGGCAGGTTGAGCAGCAGCACCGCGAGGCCTACCGCGAAGGCGGCCACCGCCCAGCGTCCCCAGTGGCGGCCGAGGCCCAGGTCGAGACCGAGCAGTCCCAGCAGACCCAGCAGGATGCCGGCTCCCAGCAGCAGCGAGCCCACCAGCACCGCTCCCCGCGGGCGCGGCAACGGTGACGGGCTGGGCGGCACGAAGGGTTCGTCCGGCTCGTCGCCAGAGGCCTGCTCCATGGCGCGGGACAGGTTGAAGGGCTCCGCGTGGTCCCCGCGCGTGCTCTCCTGCGGCCTCCCGGCCGAGTCCTCGGGGCTCTCGGGCGGGGCTGACGGACGACGCCGGGGGCGGCGGTCACGCTCGACGCGGGCCACGTCGTCGTCGCTGGGCCCGGCCGAGAAGGACGGGTCGTCGCCGAACTCGGCCCGCATGATCTGCTCGAAGCGGTCGCCGGTCTCCTCGGTGCTCACGGCTCCAGCCTAGGTCGTGGCGGCCATCCGCCCCAGCCCGTGCGCCGCGGCTCGTGGCGGCGCCGGGCTGCCCTAGGGTGGTGGCGTCCGAGGAGGAGAGCCGTGTGGTACCAGCTGTTCGAGCACCCCAGGGGCGTCATGCACGCCCCGGGCGCCATCAGTTCCACGGGGCAGCGGTCCGGCGCGGTGCCGGCCCCCGAGCAGAAGCAGGTCCAGCGGTGAGCAGCGACATGACCGAAGCACCCGGCACGCTCGCGCGGGTGCGCCAGGCGGTGAGCCAGGCCGCCGACCAGGTGGGCCCCCACCTGGAAGGCGCCGAGCACATCCCCTCCGAGGGAGGGGCCATCCTCGCCTTCAACAATGTCTCGCCGCTGGAGTGGCTGCGGACCCAGGTGGACGGTCGACGGATCACCTTCGTGGCCGAGGACGCGGCTCCGGCCGGGTTGCGCAGTTGGCTCTCGCGCCGTGGTCGCGGCGCGCGCTGGCCGCAGGAGACCGACGAGTTCGGCGACGCCCGTCGGCTGCTGGAGGCCGGCGAGCTGCTGGGGGTCTTTCCCGAGGGGCCGCGCTCGCCCGACGGTGACCTCTACCGGGGTCAGCCCTTCACCGCGCGCCTGGCCCTGGCCCACCCGGTGCCGCTGGTGCCCGCCGCCGTGCTCGTGGACCGCTCTGCCCTGGGGCGGGCCGTGGCCCCCCGGATCAGGATCGGTGCCCCGCTCGACATCGAACGCTTCCGTGGCCTGGCCGAGCACGAGTGGGCGGTCCAGGCCGTCACCGACCTGCTGATGGAGGCCATCGCCGAGCTGTCCGGCCAGACCTACCACGACGTGCCCAGTGGGGAGCGTCGGGTGGCGCTGCACGAGCAGCGACGCCGGGCCAGCGCCGAGGTGAAGGAGCAGGCCGCGCGTCGTCGTGCCCAGGAGGCCGCCCGGGTGGAGCAGCGTCGAGCCGACCGCGCCGCGGAGGCGGCCGAGCTGGCGCAGGCGCGGATGCTGGCCGCGCAGGCCGCGGCCGACCACGCCCGGCGGGCCGCGGAGGCCGACCGCCGGCGCCGCGAGCAGGTCCGCCAGGTGCGCATGCCCGCCGCCCCCGAGCGTGCTCCGCGTGACCTGCGCGCCCCCGTGGAGCACCGGCCCGAGGCGGAGCGGGACTGAGCCTTGGCCAACCTCCGCCGCCAGGACGACGAGGTCCTGCAGCCCGTCTTCGCGGTGATCGCCACCTTGCGCTGGATCCTGCTGGTCCACGCGCTGGTGGTGAACCACCTGCGGATGGGCGAGGTGCAGCGCCCGGTCCTGCTGGTGCTGTGCTGCGCGGTGATGGTGGCCTGGACCGCTGTCGCCGGGCTGGCGCAGAGCCGTGGGCACAGCCGGACCCGCCAGGTGGTGGCCGCGGACCTGCTGGTGACCTTCTGCCTGCTGGCAGTGGGGCGCCACGTCCTGGGCCGGCCCGCGCTGGTGGCCACCTATCTGCCGGTGCCGGTCTACTGGACGGTCGTCTCCCCACTGGTGGTGGCCGTCTGGCGGGGCCGATGGTGGGGCCTGGCCGCCGCGGCGCTGCTGAGCCTGGTCAAGTTCGTCCAGGAGCCGCGTCCGGACCCACGGGTCTGGGACGCCATGGTTCTGACGGGAATGTGCGCCTGGGGGCTGGGTGCCGTCGTCGACACGCTGCGCGAGTCGGCCGAGCAGCGCGAGCTGGAGCGCACCAGGACCGCCGCGCTGGCCGAGCGGGACCGGCTGAACCGGATCGTGCACGACGGCGCCCTGCAGGTGCTGGCGATGGTGGAGCGCGAGGGTCCTGAGCTGGGTCCGCGGGGGCAGCACCTGGCCGAGCTGGCACGCCAGCAGGAGGTGGTGCTGCGCAAGCAGCTGCAGGACCGGGGCACCACCGCCGTGGGCGAGGAGTCGGCCGTCGGTGCGCCGGTGCAGGCCGAGGTGGACGTCGCCGCCCTGCTGGAGGCCCATGCCGGCGAGCGGGTGACCGTCTCGGTGGTGGCCGACCAGGTGCCGATGAGCGCCCGTCGGGCCCGGGAGCTGGAGGCCGCGGTGGCCGAGGCCCTGTCCAATGTGGTCAAGCACGCGGGCCCCGGGGCCAGGGCGTGGATCCTGCTGGAGACCGAGGGCGACCAGATGATCATCTCGGTGCGGGACAACGGCGTCGGGATGTCGCGTGAACAGGTCGATCGCGCCTTGTCGGGTGATCGGCTCGGGATCCAGAATTCGATCCTGGGCAGGATCGCCGAGGTCGGGGGAGAGGCCGTTGCGCGCTCCCAGCCCGGCCGTGGTGTGGAGTGGGAGTTCCGGATTCCCCTGGAGGAGGACTGATGGCTGCACGGCGTCGTGTGATGCTGGTGGACGACCACCCGATGTGGATCGACGCGCTCAGCGAGGACCTGCTCGGTGAGGGCTTCGAGATCGTGGCGGTGGCCCACGACGGCGAGCAGTGCCTGCGCCGGGCCCGTGCCACCCGCCCCGAGGTGGTGGTGATGGACCTGCGCATCCCCGGCCCCGACGGTGCCAGCTGCATCGAGACCCTGCTGCGCGAGTTCCCGGACATGCATGTGTTGGTGCTCAGCGCCTCCGGCGAGCGCGATGACGTGCTGCGCGCGGTGAAGGCCGGGGCCAAGGGCTACCTGGTGAAGTCGGCCTCCCGGGCGGAGGTGCTCGACGGCGTGCGACGCACCGCCGAGGGCGACGCCGTCTTCACCCCCGGCCTGGCCGGGCTGGTGCTGGGCGAGTTCCGGCGGATGGCCACCGTCGCGCACCAACGCAACGAGGAGGGACCGCAGCTCACCGCCCGCGAGATCGACGTGCTGCGTCGGGTGGCCAAGGGGATGGCCTACCGCGAGATCGCCGAGGAACTGTTCGTCAGCCACCGCACGGTGCAGAACCACGTGCAGAACGTGCTGCGCAAGCTGCAGCTGCACAACCGTGTCGAGCTCACCCTGTACGCCATCGAGCAGGGCTTCGGCGAGGAGGACCCGCAGCCCTGAGCCGGCCTCCCCGGCGCCGTGGACGCGGCGGCGCGGCCCGCTGCACGCTGGGTAGGCTGTGGCGCATGTCACCACACGTCCCGTCGCTGGAAGAACTGCACGCCCTGGGCAAGGTCCAGCAGCCGACCTATGAGGACCCCGCCGAGCTGGCCCAGGTGCTCGACCAGCTCCGCAAGCTGCCGCCGCTGGTGTTCGCGGGCGAGTGCGACGAGCTGCGCGAGAACCTGGCCGAGGTGGCCGAGGGTCGTGCCTTCCTGCTGCAGGGTGGCGACTGCGCCGAGACCTTCGACCAGGTCACCGGCGACAACGTCAAGGGCAAGCTGCGCGTGCTGCTCAGCATGGCCGTGGTGATGACCTATGCCGGCCAGGTGCCGGTGGTGAAGGTGGGCCGGATCGGCGGGCAGTACGCCAAGCCTCGCAGCAAGGACAGTGAGACCCGCGAGGGCGTGACCCTGCCGGCCTACCGAGGTGACGCGGTCAACGGCTTCGACTTCACCCCCGAGGCCCGCCGCCACGACCCGAAGCGGTTGCAGCAGGTCTACAACGCCTCCGCGGCCACCCTGAACCTGGTGCGCGCCTTCGTGAAGGGCGGTTTCGCCGACCTGCGCACCATCCACTCCTGGAATGCCGACTTCGTGCGCAATTCCAATGTGGAGAGCCGCTACGAGGCGCTGGCCGACGAGATCGAGCGCGCCCTGGCCTTCATGGTCACCTGCGGCGTCGACGACTCGACGCTGTCCGGCGTCGACTTCTACTCCAGCCACGAGGCGCTGCTGCTGGACTACGAGCACGCCATGACCCGGATCGACTCGCGCTCCCAGCTGCCCTACGACACCTCCGGCCACATGGTGTGGATCGGCGAGCGCACCCGCCAGCTCGATGGTGCCCACGTGGAGCTGCTGAGCCACATCCGCAACCCGATCGGCATCAAGCTCGGCCCCACCTCCACCCCGGAGGATGCGCTGGGCCTGGCCGACAAGCTCGACCCCGACCGGATCCCGGGCCGGATCAGCTTCATCACCCGGATGGGCGCGGCCAATGTCCGCGAGAAGCTGCCGCCGCTGGTGCGCGGGATCGAGGCCTCCGGCCGCAAGGTGGTGTGGGTCTGCGACCCGATGCACGGCAACACCTTCGAGGCCGCCAACGGCTTCAAGACCCGCTCCTACTCCGACGTGGTGGAGGAGCTGAACGGCTTCTTCGACGTGCACCACGAGCTGGGCACCTGGCCCGGCGGCGTGCACGTCGAGCTCACCGGTGACGACGTCACCGAGTGCGTCGGCGGCGCCTTCCAGCTCTCCGAGTCCGACCTGGTGAACCGCTACGAGACCACCTGCGACCCGCGGCTGAACCGCAACCAGTCGCTGGAGCTGGCTTTCATGGTGGCCGAGCGGCTGAGCGACGGCCGCATCGAGCGCCCCAACCTGATCGACGAGTTCCGCAACCTGGACTTCTGAGGAGGGCCATGATCGACCTGCGCTCCGACACCCTCACCCGCCCGACGCAGGCCATGCGCGAGGCGATGGCCGCGGCCCCGGTGGGGGACGACGTCTACGGTGAGGACCCCACCATCGCGGAGCTGGAGGCGCGGGTGGCCGCGCTGCTGGGCCACGAGGCGGGCCTGTTCACGCCCACCGGCAGCCTGGCCAACCTGCTGGGTGTCTGGCTGCTGGTGCCGCCGGGCGACGAGCTGCTCTGCGATGAGCAGGCCCACGTGGTGCGCGCCGAGATGGGCGCCCACGCCCAGCTGCACGGCATCACCACCCGCACCTGGAGCTCGGCCGACGGGATCGCGGATGCGGCCACCGTCGCGGCCGCCATCGCCCCGGACAACGGACCCTTTTTGGTGCGCACCGCGGCGATCGCGATCGAGAACACGCACAACTTCGGTGGCGGCACCGTCCATCCGGTGGAGCTGCTGCGCGAGATCCGTCAGGTGGCGCAGGCCGCCGGCCTGCCGATGCACCTGGACGGTGCCCGGCTGTGGAATGCCCACGTCGCCACCGGCACCCCGCTGCAGGCCTATGGCGAGCTCTTCGAGACCGTCAGCGTCTGCCTGTCCAAGGGGCTGGGCGCCCCGGTGGGTTCGGTGCTGGTCTCCAGCGCGGAGAACACTGCGCGCGCCCGGGTGCAGCGCAAGCGGCTGGGCGGCGGTTGGCGCCAGGCCGGGCTGCTGGCCGCGGCCGGGCTCTACGCGCTGGACCACCACGTCGAGCGGCTGGCCGAGGACCATGCGGCGGCACGAGTCCTGGCCGAGGCTGCTGCGCTGGCCGCCCCGGGCTGCGTCGAGCCGGAGCTGGTGCCCACCAACATCGTCGTGCTGCGCACCGGGCAGCGCGCCGCCTCCGAGGTGGTGGCAGCCGCCGGGGAGCGGGGGATCGCGGTCTCCGCGGTTGGCGCCCACCTGGTGCGCGCCGTCACCCACCTGGACGTCCAGGCCGAGGAATGTCGTCGTGCCGGGCAGGTGCTGGGCGAGCTGCTGGCCTGAGCTCAGCCCCGCAGGCTGAGCAGGTCGCCGGGCTGGCAGTCCAGCGCCCGGCAGATCAGCGTCAGCGAGGTGAAGCGCACCGCGCGGGCCCGGCCGTTCTTCAGCACCGACAGGTTGGCCAGGGTGATGCCCGTGATCGCGGAGAGCTCGGTGAGCGTCATGCCGCGGGCGGCGAGCAGCTCGTCGAGGTGCACCTCGACGGCGTGGTCGCCCTCCTCCTGGCTCATACGGTGGCCTCCAGCTCCTCACGCATCGGCACGGTCTGACGCAGGATCCTACCGATGGTGAGCAGGCCGAAGCCGCCGATCACGATGGGCCAGCTCCAGTCCAGCTGGGCGACGAAGCCGCGCGCCAGGTCGTGGCCGGGCACCACGTGGTGGACCGCCAGGCTCTTCATGGCCGCCACCAGCACGGTGAGCAGGGTCCAGCCGGCCAGCACCCAGCGGCCCAGCCGCTCCAGCTCGTCGGCCAGGGGGCTGGTGAACAGCCCGGTGCGACGTGCCCGGCCGATGGCCCGGTGGATCAGCAGCAGGAAGCCGGCCGCCCAGCCGAACCAGAGCAGCCCGGGCAGGGAGACCAGCGCCCCGTCGAGCCAGGACATCGACTGCGGGCACAACCGCACCTGGTCAGTGGCGCCGACGGTCAGCCCGGGCGCCAGGGTGGCCTCGACGGGGGCCTGGGAGGCCGGCAGCCCGGCTCGGGGCGCGTCGAAGCAGCCGTCGCTGAAGCCCCAGACGCCCAGGTGGCCGTGGCCCACCAGGAAGGGCAGGCCCACCCGGTAGACGGCGTAGCCGATCATCAGCAGCCCGGCCAGCCGCAGCACGGCGTCGATCGGGCGCAGCGGGTCGGACTCGTGGATGGCGGAGGACGGCGACATGACCACTCCTTATCGATAGTCGATGTTATCGAGAAACGATAAGAATTCTGGCGGACTGCGTCAAGGGCTTCTCGACAGGCCTTGTCCGAGCGGCCAGACTGGGGGACATGAAGATCACACAGCTGGGACATTCCACGGTGCTGGTGGAGACCTCCGAGGTGCGCCTGCTGATCGACCCGGGCAACTTCTCCGACGCCTGGCACGGGCTCACGGACCTGGATGCCGTGCTGGTCACCCACCTGCACCCCGACCACGCCGACCCGGAGCACCTGCCGGAGCTGGTGCGCGCCAACCCGAAGGCCCGCGTGCTGGTGGAGCCCGGCGTGCTGGAGGCCGTCGACCTGCCCACCGGCGAGGGTCTGGTGGCCGACAGCCAGGTGCAGCTGGGCGGTGTGAAGGTGAGCGCCGTCGGCGGCACCCATGCCGTGATCCACCGTGACATCCCGATGATCGGCAATGTCGGCCTGGTGCTGGAAGCGGAGGGCGAGCCCACCTTCTTCCACCCCGGCGACTCGCTGGCCACCGTCCCGGCCGGCATCGACCTGCTCGGCATCCCCGCCTACGGTCCGTGGGCCGCCATGAAGGAGACCATCGACTTCGTGCGCGACGTGGACGCCCCGCAGGGCTTCCTGATCCACGACGGGCTGCTCAACGAGCGCGGCTGGAAGCTCTCCTTCGACCGGATGGGTGACCAGACCTCCACCAAGGTCTGTGACCACCGCGACGGCACCGCCTTCGAGGTCACCGCCTGAGGGCTCAGATCACCCACAGGGTGACGGTCGAGCCCTGCTTGGCCAGCTTGCCCTGGGTGGGGCTGGCCGCCTTCACCTTGTCATCGCGCAGCCACTCCGGGGTGGCGTGCACCACGCTGACCTGGAAGCCCTTGTCCTTCAGCGCCTTGGTGGCGGCCGCCTCGCTCTGACCGGCGACGGCGGGCACCGCCACCATCACCGGTCCCTTGGAGACCACCAGGGTGATGGTGTCGCCCTTCTTGCCCAGGCCCTCGCGCGGGTCCTGGGAGATGACGCGGCCGGCGGCCACCTTGTCGTCGTTCTTCTCGCTGGTCTTCACCGTGAAGCCGGCGTTCTGCAGCGCGGTGCGCGCCTGGTCAGCGGACTTGCCGGTGAAGTCCTCGACGGGCACCGGCTGCGGCCCCTTGCTCATCACCAGGTTGATCCGGGTGCCCGGCTTCAGGCTGGTGCCCGGCGACTGGGAGACCGTGGCGACGATGCCCGCGGGCACGGTCTCCGAGTACTTCTCGCCCACCTCGCCGACCACCAGTTGCGCGTCGGTGATCGCCTTGCTGGCCTGCTCCCGGTTCAGGCCGACCAGGCTCGGCATGGCATGGCGCTCCGGCCCGCGGGAGACCACCACCTCGACAGTGGACTCCTTGAGCACCTTCTCTCCGGCTGCCGGGTCGGTGCTGATCACGGTGCCCTTCGGCACGGTCTCGGAGTACTGCTGCACCACCTCGGTGGTGAAGCCGTTGGCGCCGGCGATGCGCTGCGCCTCGGCCTGCCTGGCGCTGGTCAGCGCCGGCATGGCCGTGTAGCGGCCCTCCGCGTACCAGTAGGCACCCAGCGCCAGGCCCAGCGCGAGCAGCAGGGTGAGCAGGCTGAGCACCACGGCGCGTCGACGCCGCAGCACCCGGCGACGACGCTCGGCCGCCAGGTCCGGGCCCCCGCGCACGGCGCTCGCGCCGGAGGGACGGGCGGGGGAGACAGGGGAGCGAGGGGCCCATCCGGCGTCGGGACCTGCCGCGACCGGCTCCCGGTGGGCAGAGGACGACTCCGGCACGTGGGGCTGTTCGGCCCGCGGCTGCCCCAACAGGGCCGCCTGCTGCCCGGTGGGCGAAGAGGCGGCAGCACCGACGCCGATGGCCGCGGCCGCCGCGAGCCCACCGGCCACGCCGGAGGCCGGCAACGCCGGTTCGGCCTGGCGCAGCTGCACCACCTCGGTGCGCTCCTCGACGGCCGGCTGGACGGCGGTGGCGGGTTCGGCGGCGCGCATCGAGGCGCCCATCACACCGGTCAGCTGCGGGTCGTCCAGGATGCCGTGGCCCAGCGCCTTGCGGGCCTGGCGCACCAGGTGCAGCAGCTCACGGCCGTCGCGTGGTCGCAGCGCCGGGTCGCGTCGGGTGCAGGCCACCACCAGCTCGTCCAGGTAGGGCGGGATGATGCGGCGCGAGTCCATCGAACGCGGGTCGTTGCCGGCCAGCAGCGTCGAGGGCGCCGGGATGTCGTTGTGCACGTGGGAGTAGGCCACCTGGATCGGGGTCTCACCGGCGTGCGGCTTCTTGCCGGTGAGCATCTCGAAGAGCACCACGCCGGCGGAGTAGACATCGCTGCGGGCATCGGCGCGCCCCGAGGTGACCAGCTCGGGCGGCAGGTAGCTCACGGTGCCGATCAACAGGCCCTGGGTGGCGGTGGCGGTCTGGGCGGTGATGGCGCGGGCCAGCCCGAAGTCGGCCACCTTCACCTGCCCCCGGTCGCTGATCAGCACGTTCTCCGGCTTCACGTCGCGGTGCACCAGGCCCGCCTCGTGGGCGCTGGCCAGCGCGCTGGCCAGGCTCTCCATCATGTCGAGGGCCCGCAAGGGCGGCAGCGGGGCCTCGCGGGTGATCATGTGGCGCAGGGTGCAACCGGTGACGAACTCCATCACGATCCAGGGCCGGCCGTTCTCCATGCCCTGGTCGAAGACGCTGACCACGTGGGGATTGGACAGGGTGGCGGCGGATCGCGCCTCGCGGTCGAACTTGCGCGCGAAGTCGGCGTCGTCGCCCAGCCCGTCGTGCATCACCTTGACCGCGACCGTGCGCGTCAGGCGGCGGTCCTGCGCGCGGTAGACGGTGGCCATGCCGCCACGAGCCAACCTCGAGAGGATCTCGTAGCGACCGTCCAGCAGGCGCCCGACCAAGGGGTCGCCAGTGCTCGGTGAGGTCACGACAGCTCCAGACACGGTATGGGGAAGAGAAGGCCGTGCAGCCCTTCGAGGCATGACGCCTCAGTGACGAAGTGTAGGCGGTGGCAGGTGCGAATCGGAGCAGCCCGGGCCGAGTTCTCCCCGTCACGGCACCCCCGGCCGTATCCTTGGCGCGTGACTGCACTCATGGGACTGACCGGCCGCCTGCGCGTGGCGAAGCTGCACCTGATCACCGACGTGCGCTCCGAGCAGGGCGACTTCCGCGACTTCGTGGTGGCTGCGCTGCGCGGCGGCGTCGACATGCTGCAGGTGCGTGACGCCCGGGCCGGGGAGGACGAGCTGCTGGAGGCGCTGGAGATCGCGCGCTCGGCCGCCAACCAGGTCAATGCGACCGTCGTGGTGGGCCGCAATGCCGCCGTCGCCCGCCGCTTCGAGGCCGACGTGCTGCACCTGGGCGCCTCCGACCAGACCGAGGGCGCCCGTACCGCGGTGCACGCCTACGGCCTGCTGGGGCGCTCCGTCCACGACGTCGAGGATCTCACCGCGCCGCAGGCCGACTACCTGTTCGTCGGGCCGGTCTTCGACGCGGACCCCACCGACGAGCTGCAGATGCCGGGCCTGGAGCTGGTGCGCCGTGCCGCCGAGCTGCAGCCGGTCGACGACCGCCAGGCCACCCCGTGGTTCGCCGTGGGTGGCATCACGGCGAAGAACATCGAGCAGGTGGTGGAGGCCGGAGCGCTGCGCGCCGCGGTCTCCTCGGCGATCACCGCCGCCGACGACCCCGAGACCGCCGCCGCCGGGCTGAAGCTGGTGCTGCAGCAGGCCTGGGACGCGAACCCGGCGATGGAGTCCTATGCCATCGGGTCGTTGGGCGGCGGCAACGCCCGACTGCTCACCGACACCGCCGAGTGAGGCTCTCGCCCCGCTCCCGCCTGGTCTTGGGCCTGCTGCTGCTCGCCCTGCTGGGCCTGGCCTGGTTGGCGCTGCCGGGTGGTGGCGGGAGGTCGGCGGATGACGCCTCCGGCCAGCGCACCGGCAGCAGCCGCAGCACAAGCTCGAGCCGCTCCGGTGGCCAGGCCGGATCGTCGGTGGGCAGTGGCCTGCAGCCCGGCAGCACCGACCCCGACAGCGGCCTGCAGGTGGTCGCGCTGGACCAGCTCCCGGCGCAGGCGGCCCGCACCGTCGAGCTGATCCGCGCCGGTGGCCCCTTCCCCTATCGACAGGACGGCGTCGTCTACCACAACGCCAACCGGGTGCTGCCGCGCAAGGCCGACGGCTACTACCACGAGTACACGGTCAAGACGCCCGGCCAGTCGAGCCGCGGTGCGCGGCGCATCGTGCACGGCAACGGCGACGAGTACTACTGGACCCAGGACCACTACGACAGCTTCCGGAGGATCGCATGAGCCCCCAGCTCCCCGACGGCGTCCGCCACGTCGAGATCGACCTTCCCGCCGGCCGCCGCGAGGCGGTGACCGCTCTGGTGCGCGCCCTCGGCCTCGACGAGCTGCTCGGCCTGGAGGCGGGAGCCCACGGCACCGGGCTGGACGCGCTGGCCGATGCGCTGAGCGAGCTGGAGGCGCCCGTCGTGCTGGTGCTGCGCGACTGGCAGGAGATGGCCTGGGCCGATCCCGAGGGCTGGCAGCAGCTGCGCGAGGTGCTGGACCGGCGCGCCACGAACCGGCTCGAGAACTGGCAGGGCAGCATCGAGCTGCCCGCCTTCGGCGTCGAACCGGCCTGAGACCAGGGCTCCCGGTTCAGCAGGCTCAGAAGTTGCGCTTGACGCAGGCCTGGGCCAGCGCGGTGAGGGCGGTCCGGCCCTCCTCGGTGACCCGGGCGGCGTCCAGCGCCTCCATCGCCTGCTGGTAGGCGGCGTCGATGGTGGCCTCCACCGCCTCCTTGGCGCCCGAGGCGGTGATGATCTCGCGTCCCCGGTTCACCTGCTCGGAGGTGAGGGAGTCGTCACCCAGCATCGCGTCGAGCTCCGCGGCGGCCGAGGCCTCGGAGCGGGCCAGGGCGTGGGCCACCAGGACGGTGCGCTTGCCCTCGCGCAGGTCGTCGCCGGCGGGCTTGCCGGTCAGCTCCTGGTCTCCGAAGATGCCCAGCAGGTCGTCGCGGAACTGGAAGGCGCGCCCGATCGGGGAGGCGAAGCGGGCCAGCTGGTCCAGCAGCTCCTGGTCCGCGCCACCGACGGCGGCACCGAACTGCAGCGGGCGCTGCACGGTGTAGCGGTTGGTCTTGTACTCCACGACGCGGTTGGCGGTGGCCAGCGCCTCGTCCAGGCTGCCGGTGAGCGGCGCGGACTGGGCGGTCACGTCGAGGAACTGCCCGCAGGTGACCTCGGTGCGCATCGCCTCGATCAGCGGGCGGCCGCGGCGCAGCTCGTCGTTCTGCAAGCCGGAGCGGGAGAGCATCTGCTCGCTCCAGACCAGCAGCAGGTCGCCCAGCAGGATCGCCCCGGCACGGCCGAAGGCCTCGGCCTGGCCGCGTCCCTGCCGCTCGGCATGGCCGGCGGCGAACTGCAGGTGCGCGGCCGGCACCCCGCGTCGGGTGTCGGAGGAGTCCATCACGTCGTCGTGCATCAGCGCCGAGACGTGCAGCAGGTCCAGGCTGGCCACGGCCCGCACCAGGGCCTCGTGGTCGGTGGGCATGCCGCCGGCCGCCACCCGTCCCCAGTAGCCGAAGGCCGGGCGCAGCCGCTTGCCGCCGCCGGTGAACAGGTGCGCCAGCTCCAGCGGCAGGTCGAGCTCGGGGCCGATACCGGACAGCTCCGCGGCGCGCTCGTCGAGGAAGGTGGTGATCGCCTCCCCGACGGCCTCACGGAAGCTGGCGCCGACGGGGTCGGCGGGGGACAGAGGGTGCTGGATGGCCACGGCCCGAGCCTATCGGGCGTGGCCAAGCCGGTCACCGGTGGTCACAGCCCCTGCGGGCGCCAGTGTCCGGGCCGACCGTCCACGTCGAGGATGGTCAGGCGCTGCGTCGGGCGGGTCAGCGCCACGTAGAGCACTCGCTCGCGGCCCGGGGTCTGCTCGACGATGTCGTCGGGCGAGACCACCAGGACGCCGTCGTACTCCAGTCCCTTGCTCTCCAGCGGCGTGATCAGCACGCAGCGCTCCAGGTTCTCCACCAGCGCTGGCTGGCCGGAGGCCCCGCGGCGCACCTGGGCCATCAGCGAGGGCGGCACGATGATGCCGATGGTGCCGGCCACCTGCTCGGCCAGCGTCGCCACCTCGGCGCCGATCGCCTCCAGCAGCTGCTCGCGCCCGCAGACCGCCAGCCGCGGCTGGTGGCCGGTGGAACGCACCGCGTGCGGCAGGTCCGCCTCCGGGAAGACCGGCTCGATCACCCGCGCGGCCAGGTCGAAGACCTCGGCAGGAGAGCGGTAGTTGGTGGACAGCCGGAAGGAGCGGTGCGGGGCGGAGCCGATCAGCTCGCGCATCACCTGCTCGGTCTCGGTCGGCACCGGCCAGGAGGACTGCGCCGGGTCGCCCACCAGGGTCCAGGAGGCCTGCGGGCCGCGACGGCGCAGCATCCGCCACTGCATCGGCGTGATGTCCTGCGCCTCGTCCACCAGCACGTGGGCGAAGGTGTTGTGCGGCTCGTCGTCCAGACTGTCCTCACGCTCGTCGCGCAGCAGGTCGGCGGTGGTGACCAGCTCGGGCACCGCCTCGCCGCCCTCGACGAAGATCGGCTCGTCGCGCTCCTCCTCACGCGGGGCCGGCCCGATGATGCTGACCAGCTCGTCCAGCAGGGCCACGTCGGCCACGCTCCAGCCGGCGCTGGTGGCGGACTCCTCGTCGCGCTCGACGGCGAAGGAGGCCGCCAGCACCTGCCGCTCGTGCTCGTCGAGCAGGTCCCCCGCGACGCGGCCCAGCAGCTCCGCGTCGGCGCAGCGCGCCAGCACCCGGGGCGCCGAGAGCATCGGCCACCAGGCATTCATCAGCATCTGGAAGGAGGCCTGGCCGGTGACCAGGTCGGTGAACTGGTCACGGTCCAGCTCGTGCTCGACGGCCACCTCCTCGGGGAATCGGCTCCACAGCGAGTTCACCACCGCCTGCTCCGCCACCTCGCGGGAGCGGTTGTTGCGGTGGTTGGACAGGATGTCGGCGCGCATCCGGCGCAGCTTGTCGGCGCCCAGGGTGAGCACCTCGCCCTTGACGCTGACCCGCAGGGTGAGCGCCTCGTCGAACTCCACCAGGGGAGCGACCACCAGCCGCTTGAGCAGCGGCAGCATCCGCAGGCTGCCCTTGACGGTGGCGGCCTCGGCGGAGTCCACCCGGTCCACGGCCAGCCGCAGCACGTCGCTGGCCACCGCGCCGATCGACTTCAGCGTCACCGAGTCCTCGCCCAGGCTGGGCAGCACGCGCTCGATGTAGTTCATGAAGACGCTGGAGGGGCCCACGACGAGCACGCCGCCCTTCTCCAGCCGCTTGCGGTTGGAGTAGAGCAGGTAGGCCGCGCGGTGCAGGGCCACCACCGTCTTGCCGGTGCCGGGGCCGCCCGCGATCACCGTGACGCCCTGGTAGGGGGCGCGGATCGCCTCGTCCTGCTCGCCCTGGATGGTGGCCACGATGTCGCGCATCTGGTGGCCGCGGGCGCGGGTCAGGGCGGCCATCAGGGCCCCCTCGCCGATCACCGGCAGGTCGGTCTCCACCGAGCCGTCCAGCAGGTCGTCCTCGATGCCGATCACGCGGTCGTTGCGGCAGCGCAGCACGCGGCGTCGGACGACCTCCATCGGGTTGGCCGGGGTGGCACGGTAGAAGGCCTCCGCGGCCGGGGCGCGCCAGTCGATCACCAGCGGTTCGTAGTCCTCGTCGCGCACGCCGATCCGGCCGATGTAGCGGGTCTCCGGGGTGGTCAGGTCGAGTCGGCCGAAGACCAGGCCCTCGTGCTCCGCGTCCAGCACGGCCAGCCGCTTGGCGGCCTGGAAGGCGAAGGCGTCGCGCTCGAACAGGGCGGTGCCGTCCTCCTCGCGCATCCAGTTGCCGCGGTCGGTGACGAACTTGCTCTTGCCCTCGGCCTCCACCTGCCGGGCCGACCGGGTGGCCACCTCCAGCTGTTCGTGGACGCGGTCCACGTGGGCCTGCTCGATGGCCATCTCGCGCTCGACCGAGGCCTGTGCCTCGTCCTGGCCGTGATGCTGTTCGCCCTGCTCTGGGAGATTCAAGATGGGGATCCTCACTAAGACTTGCCGAGCCACTTTACGCCCTCGCCACGGCGCTGGCGATCCCGCAGCACCGCGCGGGGCGATGATCAGCCCGGGTTCAGCCCGCGACCCGGGCGGCAGCGGTGGGACGGCGCCGACGCGGCAGCTGGGGAGGGTTCTTGTTGGTGGGGCGGATGTCGGTGTCGGTGAGGTACTCGTGGATCTCGTAGACCGCCAGTGCGCCGCTGAGCAGCTCGGCCCAGGGCTCGCCGCCGGCATGGCTGGCCGCCGAGGCGTGCCAGTGGCCCTCGCCGCCCAACCGGGGACGCTGCTGCCAGGCCCGCCAGCTGTTCGGCGCCAGGCCCCAGGCCAGGTCGGGGCGGGGCCGGTTGTGGTCGTGCACGGTCTCCACCACCCGGCCGTCGCCCAGTGGGCGGCGCCAGGTGACCACGGGGGTGCCGGCGGTGTGGTCCACCACCTCGACGATGCCGGGCGTGGCTGTCGCCTCCTCCACGATCCGGTGGGCGACGGTGGGGGCCAGCGCCGGCCGGCCCAGCCGCCGGCCCAGGAAGCCCTCCGGCAGCACGGGCAGCGCCTCCAGCTCGGCGTCGGCCTCGGCCGGTCCGCTGCCGCCCAGTCGGCTCAGGTCCGGTGTCCCGGTGCCCAGCAGCGGGGTGGGCTGGCCCACCCGCTCGACGCCGCGCAGCGTCAGCCGCTCGCTGAGCAGCTCCAGCAGTCTAGAGGCCCGCACCGGGGCCGGCTGCTCGGCGGAGAGGTCCACCAGCTGCCAGGAGCCGAAGCGCCGCAGCACCGCCAGGCGCACGGCCAGCAGGGCCGGGTTGCGGCCCGGCGCGGCACCGCCCAGCGCCGCCTGGCTGCGCACGATGCAGGCCAGGTGGGGGTCGCCGGCGCGGTCGGCCAGCTCGTCGACGCTGCGCTCGGCCATCAGCTGGGCCCGGGTGGTGCGGTCGAAGGTGTCAGGGCCCACCGGGCGCTCCAGCCCGGCCATCCGCAGGTGCTGCCACAGCTCGTCCAGTTCGTCCAGCAGGGCGGTCCAGCGCGTGGCCGCCTCCGACCCGAAGGCCAGGGCGACGGCATGGAACTGCCCCCCGCGTTCGGTGGGCAGGCTCAGCTCGCGACCGTCGGCGAAGCGGTGCAGCTGGTCGGGGGCGGCCACCAGGTCGAGCCGGTGACGGGCCAGCTCGGCGTCCAGCGCCCGGCCGGACTTCTTGAACAGGTCGCGCCAGGCGGCCGGCAGCAGGAAGGTCTGCGGCAGCTCGTCCACCGCCACGCCCAGGTGGCTGCGCGCTGCCCAGTGGCCGCCGTCGGGCAGCCCGGCGGCATCGAGCACCACCTCGTGGCCGGCCTTCGCCAGCCGGGCGGCGGCGGCCATTCCGGCCAGGCTGGCGCCGTGCACCCGGACGCGTCCGGGCAGGTAGGTCTCGCTCACAGGCCCGGCTCCTGCTGTCCGCGACGCAGCCGTGAGGTGACGCGGCGCAGGCCGCGACGCACCTGGTGGTAGACCACGGCGCACAGCACCAGGCCCACCAGCAGCAGCAGGCCGGCGATCACGGCGGCTGCGGTGGGGTGGGCGGCGGCGATCGCCAGCACGGTGACCAGGCTGACGTCATTGGCCACCGAGGCGGTGACATTGCTCACCGGCTCGGGGGAGGTGTTGATGGCCATCCGCAGGCCGGTCTTCGACAGGTGGCTCAGCAGGGCGGTGGTGCCGCCCACCGCCGCCAGGGCCAGCGTGGTGAGCGAGTCGGTGGAACCGGCCACCAGGGCGGCGATCACAGCGCCCGCGATCGGGCGGATCAGGGTGGAGACGGTGTCCCAGGCGGAGTCCACCATCGGGATCTTGTCGGCCACCAGCTCCAGTGCGGCCAGCACCCCGGCCACCGCGAGCACGTCGGTGCGCTGGAAACCGGCCGGCACCTGTGCCAGGTCCGCGAAGCGGCCCAGCAGCCCCAGCACGAAGACCGTCGCATAGGCGTTGATGCCACAGGCCCATCCGGAGGCGAAGGTGAGGGGAAGCAACTCCATGGCGTCCAGACTAGGTCAGTCGCGCCGTCCGCCCGGACACCCTCGCCGCCCCAGCGGGGCAGGTCCGGCTCACCAGGTCCAGTCCAGGGTGTGGGTGCCGGGGCTGGCCGTGGGCACCACGACGTGGAGGTGGTACTGGGAGACCATCACAGACTGCACCACGGGCAAGCTCTGGCCGTCGGGGTCCAGGAAGCACCGCTCGACGTGGCGGGGCATCCTGCTCTCGAAGCGCGCCTCCAGCACCAGCATGTCCACCGATCCGCCCACCAGCCGTCCGAAGCGGGTGCACGGCTCGGCGGCATCGCCCAGGTAGTGGGTGCGGTGTTCGGTGAAGACCGTCTCGCCGCGATGCAGCGGCCGGGGCAGCAGGGCCTCCACCACCAGGATCGAGCTGCCCGGCACCGGGACGGTCTCGCCCAGCCGCAGTGTGGCGAGCGCCTCCACCTCGGCCGCCTGGCCGTCCTCGGGACGCACCACGATGCCCCAGCGGTCCACCCCGTCCACCTCGGCGCGGATCACCTGGCGGGTGGAGCAGTGGCGCTCCTGCCCGCTGGCGTCCAGCAGGTTCGTGTCGTGCACCAGCATCCGCCGGTGCTGGCCGGGATAGTTCAGGCCCATGTCGCGCAGCACCTGGGCCAGTGCCCCGGCGTCGGGCACCAGCCGCTCCAGCACGGGGGAGGGCTGCGAGCCCAGCGCCTCGGCCAGGTGGCCAGGCTCCACCTGCAGCACCCGCTCCAGGCTGTGCACCATGTCGAGAGAGCGACCGCGGGTGGGCCGGGAGCGGCCGGAGGCCCAGTAGCTCAACGTGGCGACGGAGACATCCAGGCCGAGGGCCTGCAGGTGCGCCCGGATCCGGTGCAGGGACAGGCCACGCTCGGCGATCGCCAGGCTGAGCCGTTCGGCGAACAGGTTCGGGACGCTTGAGGGATCGCTGTCTACCACTGCCATGCCACCCCGTGGATACCGGTGACGGCGTCGCTGAGCACCACCTGCACCTGCTTGCCGTCCACCGGCACCGGGCTGCCGGGCAACGGTCCGTGCTCCCTGATCGTGCCGCGCGGGTCATCCTGGCTGGTGCGAAGGTAGCGGGTGGCGCGTCGCGGCGGCTCGCCCTCGAAGATGATGGTGGCAACCTGGGTGCGGTGCAGATTGGGCAACGAGCGCTCGAAGAAGGGTTGGGTCTCCTGGCTTGGCGTCGAGTCGATCCGGTAGGAGACGAACTGCTGGGCGCCACGTCGCAGTTTGCGTGGCAGCAGCATCTCGGCCACCACCAGCCGGGCGCTGGGCACCTGCACCACCTGGCCCAGCAGACAGCCGGTGAGTGCCTGGACCGAGGGTGCCTGCGCCAGTTCGGTGTCCTGTCGCGAGACGATCGGGAAGCGGCTCCAGCCATCCTCCTCGCTGCGCAGCAGCCGCTGCAACAGGACGCTCCTCTCGGCGCGGTTCGGTGCGATGACCACCTCGTCGAGGCTGATCACCCCGGTGAAGCGCCGCTCCAGGTCCAGGCCCATCGAAGCCAACGCCTGGGTGACGGTCTCGTCGTCCGGCATCACGCTGTGCGGGTCCCAGCGGGTGAAGGCATCGCCGGGCAGGGCGCCGATCAGCCGTCCCGGGGGCAGCTGCAGGATCTTCTCGAGCTCCAGCAGGGCCTTGCGGGAACGGGCCCGGGTGGGCAGCGAGCGGCCGGTCTGCCAGTAGCTCAGAGTCGCCGAGGAGACCGGTGTCCCGGCGGCCTGCAGCCGGGCCTGCAGCCGGGTCAGGGTGAGGTCCTGGCGGGCCACTGCCTCGGAGAAGATGCTGGCGAAGTCCTCGGGCTTGCTCGGGTCGGGGGCGGGAGGGGTGCCCACTACAGGTCCTCCGCCCTGGTCGGAGGCTGTCCGGCCATCCGCCAGGTGAGATGGTGCAGCCCGGCGGGGGCATCGGCGAGAGCAACCTGGAGGTGGGGACTGGGCTCCAGCTCGCGACGAACCCACTCCTCGCGGGGGGTGTTCTGGCAAGGAGCGTAGAAATAGGCCGCCTGGGCCGGGGGCTCGCCGTCGAAGCGGGCGTCCAGCACCAGGAATTCCGCAGCGGCTGGCAGCGATCGGGCAGCGCTGTCGCCTGGCCTGTCGTACTGCCACAGCACCTGGTACTCGTACAGGTGCAGGTCTCCCCGATTCAGTGACCGGGGGAAGACCAGCTCACCGGCCACCAGCTGGTCCTCCTCGACCACCTTCATCTGACCGATGACGCAGCCATGCCCGGAGCTGAGCAGCGGGGTACCGTCGTCGGGGTCAAACTGCGAGAAGACGGCCGGGACGTGTACCAGCTCGTCGTCCTCGGCACGCACCAGGTGGCGCGAGGTCTGCACCTGCAGGGTGCGGTCCGCGTTGAGGTGGAGGCTGTCGTGCAGCTGCAGGGTGCGCATGTGCCGGTTCAGGTCCAGGCCCATGTCGTCGAGGATGAGCTGCACCTTCTCCTGCAGCGGCAGCACCCCCTTGGGGTCCCAGCGCCGGAAGCTGTCACCGGGGAGAGCGCTGACCAGGTGGCCGGGGCGCACCTCGAGGATGGTCTCCAGGTGCTCGAGGGCCTTGAGGGAGCGGGCCCGGGTGGGCAAGGAGCGCCCGCTCTGCCAGTAGCTCAGCGTGGCGATCGAGACCGGCGTGCCCTGGGCCTTGAGCCGGCTGCTGAGCCGCTCCAGGGTGAGGTTGCGGTGCTGCACCGCCCGGGTCAGGACCTGGGCGAACTCGTTGGGCGCGTGCTGGGTCATGGTCGGGTCCTGGGGTGCTCGGGGGCGGCGGGGGCTGGGCGGCGGGTCACCAGGTCCACCCCATGCCGTGGCTGCCCGGTGCGGGATCGGTGAGCACCATCTGGACGTAGCAGGAGACCGCCAGCTGTTGGTTCATCGGGGCCCCGTTGCCGGAGACGTCACGCCGCGGCGACATCCAGTAGTTCACCTCACGGGGCAGGCCGTTGTCGAAGTGCAGGTCCATCACCTGGTAACGCACCGGGCTGCGCAGTTCCCGGGCGAAGCCGGGGTCGAAGTCGTCGGCGGTGTCCCAGCTGATCTCGTAGTCCATCATCGCCAGCTCGCCATGGCGCAGCGGTCGGGGCAGCAGGATCTCGCCCACCACCAGGCCGTCCTCCTCGAACTGCACCACACGACCCAGACTGCAGCCCACACCGGCCTGGATGGAGGGCGGGACGTCCTCCGGGCTGGACTGCTGGAAGGCCAGGCCGAAGCGGTCCAGGCCGTCCACCTCGGCGCGGATCAACTGGCGGGTGGTCTCGGTCTGGACATGGTTGGCTCGGTCCACGTGCAGGCTGTCCTGCACGGTCAGGGTGGTGTAGGGGCGACGTGGATCGATGCCCATCTCGCGCAGGATGCCGTCGATCTGCTCGTCGCGCGGCAGCCGGGTGACCGGTTCCCAGCGGCTGATGGCGTCGCCGGGCAGTGCGCTGGTGAGGTGACCCACCGGGACCCGCAGGATCTTCTCCAGTTCGGCGATGGCCTTGAGCGAGCGGTTGCGGGTGGGCAGCGAGCGGCCGGTCTGCCAGTAGCTCAGCGTGGCGATGGAGACCGGGGTGCCTGCGGCACGCAACCGCTGGCTGAGCCGGTCCAGGGTGAGGTTGCGGCGTGCGATCGCCTTGGACAGCACATCGGGGAAGTCAGGCTGTCCGGTGCTGCTGGAGCGGTGGTCGGGGCTCGGCATGGACCCATTGTCACCCACCCGTGAGGATGTGGTCGTCGAGGCTCGCCCTCGGACAGTAAATCCACACCTGACGCCGGTGATCTGCCGTCCTGCAAGGGGATCTGTCCTCCCATTGACGTTTTGTCGGCAGGCCTGTCTATAGTTGTCCTTGCTCGAACGGATGTTCGATTGGAGGTCTTGCGCAGGGCCTCCGCGCGCGCTGGGGAAGGTTCGCAGACGCATCCGTGAGGGCATCCGGGCACGCCCGGCGCGGACGACCTCGACCCCCGTCCGTGCCGGGTCTGCCAGGCGCAGCCGGCATGCCGCTGCGTCCCGGGGTCGAGATCCGTGACGGGGTGTGGCCGAAAGGGATGCTTGTGCGCAGGCATGACGAGGTGATCGAGGTCCGCCAGGGCCGCATCGGCGAGGGCATCGCCGGTCTGGAGCCGGCCGTCGACCCGCAGCTGGCCGAGGGGCCCAGCCAGTTCCTGTGGCGTGACCGCCTGTGGCGGGTGCTGCAGGTGCAGGCGCGCTGGGTGGAGTCCGGTGCCTGGTGGGACTCACCGGGGGTGCGTGCCGCCCGCGGCGACTGGGAGCCCGCGCCGCAGGAGGCCTTCTCGCCGCACGAGGGTGCGGTGACCGCACCGGAGCCGGGCCACGCCGCGACGGCTGCCCTGGCCGACGACGACCTGCTCTGCGAGCAGGAGGTCTGGCGGGTGGAGGCGGCCTGCGGCCGGATGTTCAGCCGCGGGGTCTACGAGCTGGTGCACGTGCTGGGCAGTGACGGCTGGCGGCTGCGGACGGTGATGGACTGATGTCCGTCCGGATGCTGCGCCCCGGCCTCGGGTCCTGCCCGGTCCCGGGAGGCCGTCATGGCTGATCCCTTCGTGCACCTGCGGGTGGCCTCGGGCCACTCGCTGCAGTACGGCGCCTCCCATCCCGAGGAACTGGTCAACGCCGCCGCCGCCCAGGACATGGACACCCTGGCCCTGACCGACCGCGACGGGCTCTACGGCGCGGTCCGCTTCGCCAAGGCCTGCCTGCGCACCGGCGTGGCCCCGGTGGTGGGGGTGGACCTCGCCGTCCCGTTCAGCGTCGACGACCCGCAGCACCCGGCCCATGCCCCCGCCGCCCCACGGCGCAGCGCCGCCCGGGGCGGCACGTTGCGCGATCCCCGGCTGCCGCGCGTGGTGGCCATGGCCACCTCGCGCTCCGGCTGGGGCAGCCTGTGCCGGCTGACCACCGCCACCCATCTGGCCGGCGAGCGGGGCCGGCCGGTGAGCACGCCCGAGCTGGTGGCCTCACACGCCCAGGCGGGGGACCTGCTGGTGGTGCTGGGGGCCGACTCCCAGTTCGGCCTGGAGGTGGCCCGCGGCCGGCGTCGGGAGGCCACCCGGGAGCTGCGCCGCTGGCTGGACCTGGTGGACCCCTCCCAGCTGGTGGTGGCGGTGACCAACCACCAGGTGGCCGGCAGCGGGGTGGGGAGCGCCCGGCAGGCGGGCGGCATGCTGGCCATCGCCGACGAGCACCGCCTCACCGGCATCCTGACCAACCAGGTGCGGATGGTGGAGCGTCGCCAGGCCACCACGGTGGACGTGCTGGACGCCGCCCGCCGGCTGGTGCCGCTGGACGCGCGCAATGTGGACCGGCGCAATGCCGAGGCCCACCTGAAGACGGGCAAGCAGATGTTGCAGGTGGCCCAGGAGGTGGCCCGGCTGGCCGGGCGCGACGAGCGCGGTGCCGAGTGGCTGCTGGCCGACACCCGTACCACCGCGGTGCGCTCCCGGCTGGATCCGCGCGCCGACATCGGCCTGGGCGAGATCCACCTGCCCGAGTTCGAGACCCTGGGCACCACCACCGAGCAGGCGATGGCGGTGCTGCGGCAGCGCTGCGAGGCCGGCATCGCGGCCCGCTACGGCGCCGGCTCGCAGGCCGTGCTGCAGCGCCTCGACGAGGAGCTGGACGTGATCGCCACGCTGGGCTTCGCCTCCTACTTCCTCACCGTGGCCGACGTGGTGGAGCTGATCGGTTCGATGGGCATCCGCTGCGCGGCGCGCGGCTCGGGCGCCGGCAGCCTGGTCAACTACCTGCTGGGCATCTCCGGGGTGGACCCGATGGCCTACGGGCTGGTGATGGAGCGTTTCCTGTCGCCGCTGCGCCAGGCGCTGCCGGACATCGACCTGGACGTGGAGAGCGCCCGTCGTACCGAGATCTACGAGCGCATCCTGGAGGTCTTCGGTGGCCGGCGGGTGGCCTGCGTGGCGATGCTGGAGACCTACCGGGTGCGCCATGCGGTGCGCGACGTGGCGGCCGCGCTGAGCCTGCCGCCGGCGGAGGCCGATGCCATCGCCAAGGCCTTCCCGCACATCCGGGCCCGCGACGCCCGCAAGGCCTTGCGTGACCTGCCCGAGCTGCGCGCCGCCGGCCTGGCGGAGCGTCGTCTGGAGGTGCTCTTCGAGCTGGTGGAACAGCTCGACGGCCTGCCCCGCCACGTCGCCCTGCATCCCTGCGGGGTGCTGCTGAGTGATTCCACGCTGGGCGACCGCACCCCGCTGGAGGCCAGCTTCGGCGGTTTCCCGATGAGCCAGTTCGACAAGGACGACGTGGAGGACCTGGGCCTGCTGAAGCTGGACGTGCTGGGCATCCGGATGCAGTCCTCGATGGCGCACGCGCTGGCCGAGATCGAGCGCACCGAGGGCAGCGCGCCCGACATCGACGCACTGGCCCCCTTCGACGACCCGGAGACCTACGACATGATCGGCCACGCCCAGACCCTGGGCTGCTTCCAGATCGAGTCGCCCGGCCAGCGCGAGCTGGTGGGCAAGTTCGGCCCCACCACCTTCAACGACATCATCATCGACATCTCGCTCTTCCGCCCCGGGCCGGTGAAGTCGGACATGGTGGTCCCCTTCCTGAACACCCGGCAGGGCTGGTCACCGCCGCGCTACCTGCACCCCTGCCTGGAGCCGGCGCTGGCCGAGACCGGCGGGGTGGTGGTCTTCCACGAGCAGGTGATCAAGATCATCGCCGCCACGACCGGCTGCACCCTGGCGCAGGCCGACGAGGCCCGGCGGGCGCTGGGCGACCCGGCCGGCCAGCTGGACGTCAAGGAGTGGTTCGGCCCGCTGGCCCTGGCCCGCGGGATCGAGCCGGAGGTGGTGCAGCGCATCTGGCAGGTGCTGGAGTCCTTCGCCAGCTTCGGCTTCTGCAAGGCGCACGCCGCGGCCTTCGCGCTGCCCACCTACCAGTCGGCCTGGCTGAAGCGGCACCACCCGGCCCACTTCCTGGCCGGTGTGCTCACCCATGACCCGGGCATGTACCCCAAGCGGCTGGTGCTGGAGGAGGCACGGCGGATGGGGATCCGGGTACTGGGGGTGGACGTGAACGCCTCCACCGGCGCCTACCACGTGGAGCGGCTGGCAGACCTGGATGAGCCCGGGGACCAGGCGGAAGGCGAGGAGCTGTTCCCGGATGATCCCGGGCCCGATGGCTTCCGGCCCCCGGACGGGCTGCCCGACGCCAGCGCCTGGGGGATCCGGCTCTCGCTGGCCGACGTGAAGGGCATCAGCGAGGTGGAGCTGGCGCGGATCGTGGCGGGCCAGCCCTACACCAGCCTGAGCGACTTCTGGGCCCGGGCGCAGGTGCAGGCCTCGCTGGTGGAGAACCTGGTGCTGGCCGGGGGCTTCGACCGGATGTACGGGGTGGGCCGGCCCAGCGCCGTGCTGCGCCGGGGGCGGCTCACCCGTCGTGACCTGCTGCTGGCGCTGGCCGACCTGCGGCGCACCGCGATGGCCGATGCCCGGGCCGCCAGCCGGGCCCGTGGGCTGCGACGCAGTCGACCGGCGGCGGTGGCCGGTGACGACCCGCGTGACCTGGCCCGACGCCAGGCCAGGGGGGAGGTGGTGCCGGGCCGGGCTGCGGAGCGGGGGATGGCCGGGGTGCAGCTGGCGCTGCCGCTGGACGAGCCCGACCAGGAGCAGCTGCAGCTGCAGGAGGAGCTGCCGCCGCAGCTGCGGGTGCCCACCGACGTGGTGGCCACCGGCCTGCCGGAGATGAGCACCAGCCAGCGGCTGGCCGCCGAGCTGGAGATCCTGGGCATGGATGCCAGCCAGCACGTCGTCGACTTCTACCGCGAGCTGCTCGACGAGCTGGGCACCACGCCCTCCACCGAGCTGCTGCGCCATCGCCAGCAGGCGGACCTGCTGGTGGCCGGGGTGAAGGTGGCCACCCAGACGCCACCGGTGCGCAGCGGGCGACGGGTGGTCTTCCTGACCGTCGACGACGCCACCGGCCCGGTGGACGCCACCTTCTTCGAGGACGTGCAGGGCCCCTATGCCAACACGGTCTTCAACTCCTGGCTGCTGGTGGTGCGCGGCGAGCTGCGCCGCACCGGTCCGCGGGGGGTCTCGCTGCGGGCCACCGGCGCCTGGGACCTGCAGGTGCTGCACGGACTGTGGAGCGAGGCGCTGGCCGCTGGTGCCAGCCGTCGCGAGGCGCTGGCGGCGGTGCTGGCCGTGATGGACGAGGTGCCCGAGGGCTTCGCGATGGTGGGGGAGCCGCTGGCCCCGGCCCGGCTGGGCGAGCAGCGCCCGCAGGCCGAGGGACAGGAGAAGAGCCGTGCCGGCGGGATGGGCCGGCGCCGGGTGCTGGTGCACGCCAGCGGCTTCGCCCAGTCGCCCTATGCCGACGTGCAGCCGGCCGGCCTGCCCGCCGGCCAGGCGCCCCGCAAGCTGTGGCACTCCTCGCCCGGAAGCTCGGGCCGATGAGCGCCGGGGGCTCGGTGGGTCAGGTGGATGGTGGAGCGCAGTCGGCACGGCGCGACGCAGGAGCGCCATCGGGTGCCGCGCGGAGCGCAGGGACAGGTTTGTCGGCTCCGCTCCAGAGTCGCTCCGCAGACAGGGGGATCGCTCCCCCTGGGCAGGGCGGAGCGCAGTCGGCACGGCGCGACGCAGGAGCGCCATCGGGTGCCGCGCGGAGCGCAGGGGGTTCCAGGGGGATCGCTCCCCCTGGGCATCAAGACCGCATCGTGCTGCACGTGGACATGGACGCCTTCTATGCGGCGGTGGAGCTGGCGCGGCATCCGGAGCTGGTGGGGCGCCCGATGTTCGTGGGCGGGGCGCAGCGCGGGGTGGTGCTGAGCGCCAACTACGAGGCCCGCAAGTACGGCATCGAGGGCGGGATGAGCTCCACCCGGGCACGGCGGCTCTGCCCGCAGGCGGTGGCGGTGCCACCGGACTTCGACACCTATTCCTTGGTGAGCAAGGGGGTCTTCAAGATCTTCGAGACCATCACCTCGCAGGTGGAGGCGGCCAGCATCGACGAGGCCTTCCTGGACATCACCGGCTCGGTGCGTCGACTGGGTGATCCGGCCGCGATCGGGGAACGGTTGCGGGCCCAGGTGGCCGACGAGCAGCAGGTGGCCTGCTCGGTGGGCATCGCCCCCACCAAGTTCGTGGCCAAGCTGGCCTCGAAGCAGGCCAAGCCGGACGGGCTGGTGCTGGTGCGCCCGTCGGAGGTGGTGGACTTCCTGCACCCGTTGGCGGTGGAGAAGATGTGGGGCGTGGGGGAGGCCACCGCCGCGAAGCTGCACCAGCTGGGGCTGTTCACCATCGCGGACCTGGCGCACACCCCGCGGGCCACCCTGCAGCGGGCCTTCGGCGCGCACCAGGGCGGGATGCTGCACGACCTCGCCTGGGGTCGTGACCAGCGCCGGGTGGTTCCGGACAGCCAGGAGCGCTCGATCGGGGCGCAGGAGACCTTTGCCCGCGACACCGACGACCCCCAGCTGGTGCGCACCGAGCTGCTGCGGCTCAGCGCCCGCACCGCCTCGCGGATGCGTCGCGCCGGCCTGCTGGGACGCACGGTGACCATCTCGGTGCGCTTCAGCGACTTCACCACCATCACCCGTTCGGGCACCCTCACCTCGCCCACCGATGTCACCGACGAGGTCTTCGACTGCGCCTGGCGCACCTTCGGGCGGCTGAACCTGCAGCGCGCCCGGATCCGTCGGGTGGGGGTGCGGGTGGAGGGCCTGGTGGAGGCCTCGGAGGCCTTCCAGCAGCTCCCGCTGGACGCCCCGGACAAGGGGATGCGGGAGGTGGAACTGGTGGCCGACGAGGTGGTCACCCGCTTCGGTCCCGCGGCGGTGCAGCGGGCCAGCCTGACGCGTCGATGAACTCTGCGTCCGGGTCTTTTCCCGTACCGGCGCCCGACCTACACTGGTCCCACCGACGGCCACCGAGGGCCTCGGACCGGCAGAGGAGATGGCCATGGCGCTTTCTGAGCAGGAGCAGAGGCTGTTGGCCGAGCTCGAGGCCTCGCTCGCTGCCGACGACCCCAACCTCGCCAGCACCCTGCGCGGCGAGCGGCCCCGCACCCCGGTGGCCCGACGCCGCGTCGGCCTGGCCGGCCTGGGTTTCGTCGTGGGCCTGCTGGGCCTGGTCGGCGGCATGCAGGTGCACCCGGTGGTGAGCGCCCTGGGCTTCGTGGTGATGCTGCTCAGCGTGCTGGCCGGCTCCGGCATCCTCAACGGCCGACGAAGCCCCCCTCCCGAGGCGCAGCGCACCGCCCCGGTGGACAACCGCCGCGGCACCCGGTTGGACGACCGCAGCTGGCGTCCCCAGAACGACGGCCGCTGACGCCACCTCCTCCAGACACTGGGCACGACGAAGGCCTCCACCCGATCGGGTGGAGGCCTTCGTCATGTCGACAGTCCGGGGCGGGGAGCACCGGGATCACGCCTGGTCGGCCGGCTCGTCGCCACGATCCAGTGGTTGGTCCGTTTCGGGGCCGTCGGCCTCGAAGCGGTCGTCGTCGTGCGCCAGCGGGCTGGCGCTGCCGTCGTCGGGCCGCGGGCCCTGGTCGCGCTGGGCCGCGGCGCGGGCGTCGATGATCTGCTGGCCCGCCCGGCTGAACTGCTCGTGGTCGGTGGCCTGCTGCCGGCGGGCCTGCTCGTCCTCGATCACCTCGTCCTCGTCGCGGGCGCGGGGCTTCGGCGTGAGCCGCTTGGCCGCCCGGGCCCACAGCGAGCGGGGCAGCAGCAGCGCCAGCAGGCGCTCGGAGAAGGAGGCATCGGTGCGCAGGTCGGTGCGCAGCTGGCGCACGTCGGCGGCCACGTCGCCCACCTCGCCCATCTCGCGGGCGTAGCGGGAGCGCTCGACGGCCAGCGAGAGCCGGCCCAGGGCATCGCTGCCCTCGTCGGTGAACAGCGGATCCACCGTGTCGGCCACCTCGCGCGGTGTGCCGTGGGGCCAGCGGTGGCCGTGGTCCACCAGGCTGTCGCGCAGCTCGCCCCAGGCGCGGGCCACCCGCAGCGGGGCGGCGGCGTCGGGGTTGAGCCGGCGACGGCGCACCAGCAGTCGCACCAGGGCGGGCAGGCCCAGCACCAGCAGGGCCAGGGCGGCACCGCCGAGCCAGGTCAGGATCTGGCGCCAGGGCAGTCCGCCGTCGGTCGCCGGGGCGGGCTTCGGGCTGGCGCTGCTGGCCGAGGCGCTGGGGCTGGCCTTGCTCGGGCTGGGGCTGGCGCTCGCGGAGGGGTTGCCGCCGGAGGCGCTGGCGGAGGGCAGCGGGCGCACCTGCTCGTTGACCAGCGACCACTCGGGCTGCTGGGCCACGCGGCTGGTGGGCTCGAAGCGCACCCAGCCGTAGCCCTCGAAGTAGAGCTCGGGCCAGGCGTGCATGTTCGAGGCCTTCACCTCGTAGTGGTCGCCCACCTTCTCGCCCGGCAGGAAGCCCACCGAGACCCTGGAGGGGATCCCCTCGATGCGCGCCATCAGCGCCATGGTGGAGGCGAAGTGGACGCAGTAGCCGGCCTTGTCCTTGGTGAGGAAGTTGACCAGTACGTCGAAGCCGTCACCGGGCGGGGCGGTGGTGGAGTAGGAGAAGTTGCGCGGGTCGGACAGGTAGCGCTGGATGGCGGCCGCCTTGAGCACCGGGGTGCCGGCGTCCTTGGTCACCTGGTGGGTGATGTCCAGGATCGGCTTCGGCACGTCGGCCGGCACCTGGGAGGTCACCTTGTTGTCCGGCGGCGTGCCGGGCTGGGCCAGCGTGAAGTTCTCCGCGCCCGGGTCGTTCAGGGTGCTGGTGACGGTGTAGGTCTTGTCGCGGATCGCCTCGGTGCGGTCCTTGTCCAGGGTGGAGATGATGGCCAGCGAGAGCGGGTCGTGGCGCCAGCGCCCCTCCGCGTCGAAGGACTGCGGGGCGTAGGGGGCCGGCAGGTACTCACCGCCCAGGTCCTTGACCTGGATCGTGGTGGTGACCTGCTCTCCCTGCTGGGACAGCCCGGGCGGCACCGGCAGGGCGCCGTCGGCCAGCTTCACCGGGGCCATGTGCCAGCCATCGGCGTCCATCACGGTGAGCGAGGCGGTGCGCAGGTAGAGTGGCTGGTCGCCGCTGTAGCTCAGCACGACGCGGTCCACCGGCAGGTTCAGGTTCTTCGACAGGTCGATGCTCGGGTCGGCCATCTGCAGCGGACCGCTGCCACGCGGGCGGGCGGACTCGATGTCCAGCGAGCCGAGCCGCGGCACCACGGAGCCGAGCAGCAGGGCCAGCGCCAGGGTGGGGACGGCCACCAGGGCGGCCAGTCGCAGGGCGCTGGAGGTGGAGTGCGGCTTGTGCGCCGAGTCACGGGCGATGTTGCGGGTCCACGAGGCATTGGTGTTGATCGCATCGACGGCCAGCACCATCAGGTAGGCGGCGCCCAGCAGGATGAAGACCGGCCAGCGCACGTCGTGGTCCAGGGCCAGCGCGGGCACCAGGTAGAGGGCCAGCAGCGGGGCCAGCATCCAGGCGGGGGAGAGCAGGGTGAGCACCAGCATGTCGGCCAGGATCGTGACCAGGCCCACCAGCACCACCATCACCCAGCGGACGCCGGGCTGGAAGCCCATCGGCGCGGTCTCCATCCGGATGTGGATCACCGAGGAGTTCCACAGCTGCCACAGGCCCGACAGGCCCTGGGCCCCGGCGGGCTGCGAGTACAGGCCCAGGCCGACGGCCAGGGCCACCAGCACCAGCAGCTGCACCAGGTGGACCAGCCAGCCGGGCAGCTCGAGGCGGCGCAGCACCAGGGAGACGCCCTGCAGCAGGCAGATCGCCACGGCGGCCATCCACCAGAAGGAGCGGTCGACGGTGAGCGGCGTCAGGCTGGCGCTGCCCAGCACCATCGCGGCGGCGACGGCGATCGCGAGTCGGTCGGTGGTGCGCATCAGGAGGCCCCTCCCCGTCGTTCGAGTTCGGCCCAGGCCTCGGAGACCGAGCTGCCGCGGCGCACCTGCACGACGCGCCACTGGGCCTCGGCGAGCTGGTTGACGCACTGCTGGTGCAGCTCCATCACCTCGGGCTCGGCGCGCAGGCCCCGGATGGTGAAGGAGTCCACGTCGAGCACGATGGCTAGGCCGACGGTGCGGCCGCGCCGGGCGGTGGCCAGGGCGGTCACGTCGTCGGGGGTGAGCCGGCCCAGCACGGCCACCAGCATCTCGCCCTGGCGCTGGCTGTTGGTCTCCAGCGCCGACTCCAGGGTCTCGCGGTGCGAGAGGTCCTCGTCGGTCATCGCCAGCAGGACGGCCTCCCGGGCTGCGAAGGGGTCCTCGGCGCTGGCGGCGGGCACGGCGCCGTCGGCGTCCACCATGCCGAGCCGGAAGCCGTTGGTGATCAGGTGGTGGGCGATCGAGGTGGTGGCCGAGACGGCCCACTCGAAGCTGGCGGTGCGGCCGCTGCCGGCATGGCTGGTGGAGCGGTTGTCCAGCAGCAGGGTGACGCTGGGATCCCAGGCCTGCTCCTCGCGACGCACCATCAGCTCGCCCTTGCGGGCGGTGGAGCGCCAGTGGATGCGGCGCACGTCGTCGCCGTCGCGGTACTCGCGCACCAGCACGTCGTCCTGGCCCACCAGGCCGATCCGCTGCGGGGTGGACTCTCCGGAGGCGTTGTTGCCGCTGGCGGTGCCCATCTGGCCCAGCGGCTCCACCGCGGGGGTGACCAGCACCTCGTTGGAGGCGCGGAACTGGCGGTCGATCTGGGCCAGGCCGAAGGGGTCGACGGCGCGCACCAGCAGCGGTCCGACGCGGTAGCGGCCGCGGGCCAGGCCCATCAGGGGATAGGTCAGCTCGCGGGTCCAGTCGCCGGCGAAGGTGTGGATGGTGAAGCGGGGGCGCCGACCCAGCTCGCGGGGCACGGTGTCCTCGAAGCGCAGCAGGCCCACCGGGAGGGCACCGGCCTTGGTCAGCGAGAGGCTGGCCTCCATCCGCTCGCCGAGCGTCACCCGGGGCGGTTCGATGGTGCGCTGGCTCACCAGGTGCAGCCGCGAGCGGCCCACCACCATGATGGCGGCCAGCGGCAGCAGCACCAGCAGGACGAAGACCCAGGCGAGGTCACGCTGGCCGAAGGCGATCGAGGCGCCCAGGCCCAGCAGGCCCAGCAACAGGAAGGCCCGGCCGCGGCCGGTGAGCACGCGCCATGACGTGGCGATCAAGAATTCACCTTCGGTCGGGGATGGCGACGGTGGCCACCGCGGCGTCGATGATCTCGTCGACCGTGCGTCCGGCCAGCTGCGCCTGCACCGAGGGCAGCACGCGGTGGCCCAGCACGACGCCGGCCAGGGCCTGCACGTCGTCCGGGATGGCGTAGTCGCGGCCCTGCAGGGCGGCCTGGGCGCGCACGGCCCGCAGCAGCTGCAGGCTGGCGCGCGGCGAGGCACCCAGGCGCAGGTCCTTGGAGGTGCGGGTGGCCGAGACCACCGCGACGATGTAGTCCTTGACCGCCGGGGCCACGTAGACGTCCTTCACGACGCCGATCAGCTCGACGATGGTCTGCGCGTCGGTGACCGGCTGCAGGGCGGCCAGCGGATCGGTGGCGCCGTGGGAGTCGAGCATGTCCAGCTCGGAGGCGCGGGTGGGGTAGCCCATCTCGATGCGGGCCATGAAGCGGTCGCGCTGGGCCTCGGGCAGCGGGTAGGTGCCCTCCATCTCGATGGGGTTCTGGGTGGCGACCACCATGAAGGGTGCGGCCAGCGGGTGGGTCACGCCGTCATTGGAGACCTGGCGCTCGGCCATCGCCTCCAGCAGGGCGGACTGGGTCTTGGGGGAGGCGCGGTTGATCTCGTCGCCCACCACGATGTTGGCGAAGATGCCGCCCGGCTTGAACTCGAAGCTGCGGGTGTCCTGGTTGTAGACGCTGACACCGGTGATGTCGCTGGGGAGCAGGTCAGGGGTGAACTGGAGGCGTCGCACGCTGCAGTCGATGGAGCGGCCCAGGGCCTTGGCGAGCATCGTCTTGCCGACGCCCGGCACGTCCTCCACCAGCAGATGGCCCTCCGCCAGCAGCACCGCCAGGGCGATGTCGATCTGCTCGGTCTTGCCCTCGATCACGCTCTCGATCGCGGTTCGGACCCGGCCCATCACCTCGACCACGTCGGACAGGCTGCGGCCGGCTTCCAGGTTCTGCTCCACCGGTTCTCCTCAACGTCGGGCTCCGCGGTCGCGGGCCGTGGATGACTCGGTCTGATGACCAAGCGCGCTCCGACCCTACCGCGCGAGCCCAAGCCGGACGGTATTCGCGGGCCGCGTCTGGGCAACCTGAAGAAACTGCCAGGTGGGGGTCCCGGGGAGTGAAAGGTATTGGAAGTGGGGCGTAGTGGAGTATTGTGGAGCCAAATGGAGGAGATCGGCACGATCGTGGAGCGAGTGGAGGTGGCCAGGTGTTCCTGGGTACCCACACGCCAAAGCTCGACGAGAAGGGCCGTTTCTTCCTGCCGGCGAAGTTTCGCGACGAGCTGGCCGACGGTCTGGTGATCACCAGGAGCCAGGACAGGTGTCTGGCGATCTACCCGACCGCGACCTTCGTCGAGATGACCCAGCAGGTGAGCACCGCTCCGACGACCCTGAAGCAGGTCCGCGACTTCCAGCGCATGCTGGCGGCCGGGGCCTCGGACGAGACGCCGGACAAGCAGGGACGCGTGACCATCCCCCCGCAGCTGCGCAGCTACGCGGGACTGGACGGACAGGTGGTCGTGGTGGGTGCCATCAACCGGGTCGAGGTCTGGGACGTCGCCGCGTGGGAGGAGTACTCCGCGCAGCAGGAATCGGTCTTCGCCGAGATGAATGAAGAGGTCTTCCCCGGCATCTAGCCGAGGACGACGACGGTAGGCGGATTGTGCCGCGAGGCTTCAATCCGGGGTCCCGACCCCTGGCTCACCTTCCCCGGTGCCAGGCGTCCTTCCCAGGGCTCCGGGTTGAAACCCCGAGGCACAAACGCGGGCTCGCGGACAGCGTGCACGCAGCGCACGGGCACGACGGGCAACTGATGGGTGGGGTCGCATGGGCGAGGACATGACGGTGGCTGGCGCTGCCGATCCTGCGCGCATCCATGTCCCGGTGATGCGCGAGCGCATCATCGACCTGCTCCGTCCGGCACTCCAGGCGCCCGGCGCCGTCCACGTCGACGGCACGCTGGGCATGGGAGGCCATGCCGAAGCCGTGCTGGAGGCCTGCCCCACCGCGCGGGTGGTGGGCATCGACCGTGACCCCGACGCGCTGGCCATCGCCGGCGCCCGGTTGGCCCGTTTCGGGGACCGCTTCACCGCCGTCGAGGCCGTCTATGACGAGCTGCCCGAGGTCCTCCAGGAGCTGGGGATCGAGCAGATCAACTCCATGCTGCTGGACCTGGGGCTGTCCAGCCTGCAGATCGACCGGCGCGAACGCGGCTTCGCCTATTCCGTCGACGCCCCGCTGGACATGCGGATGGACGGCAAGCAGGGCCTCACCGCGGCCGACGTGGTCAACAGCTACGAGCCCCGCGAGCTGGTGCGGATCCTGCGCGTCTACGGTGAGGAGCGCTTCGCCGACCGGATCGTGCGCGCCCTGGTGGCCGCCCGCGAACAGGAGCCCTTCGAGCGCTCCGGCCGGCTGGTGCAGGTGATCGGCGACGCCATCCCGATGGCGGCCCGCAAGAGCGGCGGGCATCCCGCCAAGCGAACCTTCCAGGCGCTGCGCATCGAGGTGAATGCCGAGCTGGAGGCCCTGGAGGGCGTCCTGCCGGCAGCACTCGACGCGCTGGCCGTGGGCGGCCGGCTGGCCGTCCTGGCCTACCACTCCCTCGAGGACCGGATGGTCAAGACCGTCTTCCGCGAGGGATCCACCGACAAGGCCCCGAAGAACCTGCCTGTCGTTCCCGAAGGGATGCGTGCGGAACTGATGTTGTTGACCCGAGGGGCCGAGAAGCCCGGCGACGACGAGGTCCAGAGCAATCCCCGGGCGGCATCAGCCCGACTGCGGGTGGCAGAGCGAATCAGGAGGACGGCATGAGTGCCCTGCTAGCCCCCCTCGAGCGCGCCGAGCAGCGTCCGGCGCGTCCCACCCTGCGTGCCCTCGACGTGCACCCGCTGCGCGTCGGCCGGATCGGCTTCGTGATCGTGCTGCTCACCCTGCTGGGCGCCGGCATGGTGGGCGTGCTGGTGCTGAACACCATGATCCAGCAGCGCGCCGGCGAGGTGACCGCGGTGCAGCGCCAGGCCGACGACCTGGGCTACCAGCAGGCCTCGCTGACCGCCGAGGTGGAGCGGCTGCGCTCCAGCTCCGACCTGGCCGAGCGGGCCTGGCAGATGGGCCTTCGCCCCAACCCCTACCCCGTCTTCGTGCAGCTGGAGACCGACGGCACCGGCCGCGTCGTGGGAGAACCCACCCGCGTGTTCGGTGGCGAGATGCCGAACCAGAAGTACGCCAGCGCCGATGATGTGACCAAGCAGATCGACGCGGCGCGGGCGGCCTACAAGGCCAAGCAGGAGGCCCAGAAGAAGGCCCTCGCCGAGAAGATCGCACGTCAGAAGGCCGAGGCCGCCAGGAAGGCCGAGGCCGCGAAGCAGGCCGAGGCTGCCAGGAAGGCTGCGGCCGCGACCAGGGCCAAGGCCACGCCGAGCGCGAAGCCCACCGGAGGCAACTGATGGTTCCACCCAGCCAGGGACGCGAGCCGCGCGCCCAGCGCCGCCCGTCCGGCGCCGGACGTGCCGGCGGCCCGCAGGCCCGTCGCCCGCAGGGCTCCTCGCACGGAGCCACCCGGCGCCCGGCTCCCCGGCCCGCCACCTCCCAGCGCATCCAGCTGGCCAACCCGGCCCAGCGGCTGCGCTGGCTGCTTGTTGCGGTCCTGATGGCGCTCACCCTGTTCATGGGCCGCGCCTTCCAGCTGCAGGCCTTCGACTCCCAGGCCTATGCCGCCAAGGCCGCCGAGCAGATGACCCACACCGTGGCCCTGATCCCGCAGCGTGGCACCGTCTCCGACCGCTTCGGCACCTCGATGGCCGCCACCATCCCGGCGGTCAAGGTGATCGCCGATCCCAGCATGATCGCCCGCAACGGCGTGGATGCCCGGCGTGAGATGAGCCCGCGCGAGCAGGCCGTGGCCGCGGCGGCCCCGAAGGCCATCGCCACCATCCTGGCCAAGCACCTGGGTGGCAAGCCCGAGCAGTACCTGCCGGCGCTGACCAAGAAGGACGCAAAGGGCAAGTACGTCGGCTACCAGGTGGTGGCCCCCCAGGTGGAGACCAGCGTGTGGAATGCGGTCAAGAAGGACCTGGCCGCGGGCGGGGCCGCCGGTGAGTACAAGACCTCCTACTGGTACGGCCTGTACAAGGAGGACAACCCGAAGCGGATCTACCCCTCCGGCTCGGTGGGCGGCAACGTGGTGGGCGTGATGCAGGGCAAGCAGGGCGTCACCGGCCTGGAGCGCTCGCTGAACGCGGAGCTGACCGGCGTCGAGGGCCGCGAGACCTACGAGAGCTCGGTCTACGGCCGCATCCCGCTGGGCACCAATGTGCTGGTGCCGGCCACCGACGGCTACAACTACACCCTCAGCCTGGACGCCACCCTGCAGCAGGCCACCGAGGCCGCGCTGGCCAAGGGCGTGCGCGATGCGGCGGCCGAGACCGGCATCGCCATCGTGATGAACGTCAAGACCGGCGAGGTGCTCGCCGACGCCTCGCTGCCGGGCTATGACCCGAACAAGATCTCGGCCGAGGCCGCGAAGAAGTCCATGCTGAACCGCTCGGTGGAGAGCGTCTACGAGCCCGGTTCGGTGCAGAAGGTGCTGACCATGGCCGCGCTGGCCGACCAGGGCAAGGTGACCGCGGACACCCGGGTCGAGGTCCCGGCCAAGCTGGCCTCCGGCGGCGGCTACATCCGTGACTCCTTTCCCCACGAGACGCTGCACATGACCGCACGCGGCGTGATCGCCAAGTCCTCCAACATCGGCACCGCCATGCTGGCCCGCACCATGGACAAGGCCACCCTGGTGGACTACCTGGACCGTTTCGGGCTGGGCCGACGCAGCGGCATCGAGCTGCCGATGGAGGCCTCGGGCACCCTGCCCAAGAAGGACCTGGCCGACTACTCGCGTGACCAGGTGGCCTTCGGCCAGGGCCTGGCGGTGAACGCGGTGCAGGAGGCCGCGGCGGTGGCCGGAATCGTCAACGACGGCGTCTACAACCCACCCACCCTGCTCAAGTCGGCCACCACCACCGACGGCCAGTCGGTCAGCCTGCCCACCAAGAGCCCGCGCCGCGTGATCTCCAAGCAGGCCTCCGCGGAGGTCCGCGACATGATGGAGTCGGTGATCCAGCTCGACCCCAGGAAGCGCGAGATCCCCGGCTACCGCACCATCGGCAAGTCCGGCACCGCCGAGCGCCCCGACGGCAAGGGTGGCTACGACGGCTTCACCGCCTCCTTCGTGATGGCCGCGCCCGCCGAGAACCCGCAGATCCTGGTCTACGTGGTCCTCGACAAGCCGCTGACCAACCACCAGGGCTCGCAGAGCGCGCTGCCCGTCACGCAGGAGGTCATGAAGCTGGCGCTGCCGCGCTACGGTGTGCTGCCCTCCAGCACCCCTGCCCCCGACAACCCGATTGAATACAAGCCGTGAGCACTTCCGACGCCTCCCTGCTGAGGCCCTCCGCACCGATCAACCGCCGCCTCGACGAGCTCTTCGAGAGCGACGTGCGCCTGCCCGAGCAGGCCGGCGCCGTCGAGGTCAGCGGCATCACCCTGGACTCGCGCACCGTGCGCCCCGGTGACCTCTACGTCGCGCTGCCCGGCAGCCGGGTGCACGGCGCGCGCTTCGCCGAGGCCACCGTCGCCGCCGGCGCCGTGGCTGTCCTCACCGATCCCACCGGGGCGGAGCTGGCCGCCGCGGCCGGTCTGCCCGTCGTGGTGGCCGACGATGCCCGCGATGCGATGGCGGATGCCGCGGCCACGCTGTTCGGCCGGCCCACCCACGAGCTGATGATGTACGGCATCACCGGCACCAATGGCAAGACCACCACCGCCTTCCTGCTGGAGGCGGCCCTGGAGGCCTGCGGCCGACGGGTGGGCACCATCGGCACCATCGGCTTCCGGCTCGACGGCGCGGAGCTGCCGAGCAACCGCACCACCGTGACCACCCCGGAGTCTCCCGACCTGCAGGCCCTGCTGGCGGTGATGCTGGAGCGCGGCGCCGACTCGGTGGCCATGGAGGTCAGCTCCCACGCGCTGGCCCTGCAGCGGGTGGACCACATCGGCTTCGACATCGCGGCCTTCACCAACCTGGGCCGCGACCACCTGGACTTCCACCCCACGGTGGCCGACTACTTCGAGGCGAAGGCGCGGCTCTTCCAGCCCGAGTGGTGCCGCGTCGCGGTGGTCAACACCGACGACGAGCACGGCCAGGAGCTGGCCCGCCGACTGCGCGAGCAGGGCAGCCCCCGCCTGGTCAGCACCGGCTTCGGCGAGAGCGACCACCGGCTGCTGGAGGTGCGCCCCGAGGGCCCGGGCATGTTCGTGCGCTGCCAGGGCCCCTACGGTGAGCGCAGCTTCACCATCGACCTGCCCGGCGAGCACAATGCCCGCAATGCCGTGATGGCGCTGGCGATGGCCAGCGAGGCCGGCCTGGACGCCGATGCTGCCATCGAGGGGCTGCGTCATGCCCAGGTACCCGGCCGGATGCAGCTGGTCCGCCTGGAGGGCAGCCGCCCCGACGGTCGCGGCGCGCCGCGGGTGCACGTCGACTTCGCCCACACCCCGCAGGCGATCAGCTCCGCGCTGGCCGCCGCACACCCCGGACCGGGAGGCCGGGTGCTGGCCGTGCTGGGCGCCGGGGGAGACCGCGACGCCGCCAAGCGGGAGCCGATGGGCCGCGCCGCGGCAGAGGGCGCCCAGGTGGTCGTCGTGACCGATGACAACCCGCGCAACGAGGATCCCGACACCATCCGGGCAGCCGTGCTGGCCGGTGCCCGCGCGGTGGACGGCGTCGAGCTGGTGGAGCAGGCCGGACGTTCGGCCGCGATCCGCACCGCGCTCTCCCTGGCCGGCCCGCAGGACGTGCTGCTGGTGCTGGGCAAGGGCCACGAGAAGGGCCAGATCATCGCCGAGAAGGTGCACCGCTTCGACGACGTCGAACAGGTGCGCACCATCTGGAATGCGCTGCGACTGGTGGGCGATGCCCCGGCGGCGGAGGAGGACACCGATGCGCAGCACTGAGAGCGCCGAGCTGGCCCGGCTGGCCGGCGGCCGGCTGGAGGGTGACGGACAGGTCCTGGTGGGTCCCGACGTGGTGATCGACGCCCGTCGCGCCACCCCCGGCAGCCTGTTCGTGGCGATCGACGGCGAGCGCGTCGACGGGCACGACTTCACCGGCCAGGCAGCAGCCAACGGCGCCGCCGCGGTGCTGGGCAGCCGCACCACCGAGTCCGAGCTGCCGCACGTCGTGGTGGAGGACCCGGTGGCGGGGCTCAGCGAGCTGGCCCGCTCGCTGGTGGCCCGCGAGCAGCAGCGTGGCATGGTCACCCTGGCCGTCACGGGCTCCTCGGGCAAGACCTCCACCAAGGACCTGCTGGCCCAGCTGCTGGAGGCCGTCGGCCCCACGGTGAGCCCGGTGGGCAGCTTCAACAACGAGATCGGCGTCCCGCTCACCGCCTGCGGGATCGACGAGCGCACCGCCTTCCTGGTCAGCGAGATGGGGGCCCGCGGGCTGGGCCACGTGGCCTGGCTGTGCTCCATCACCCGCCCCGACGTCGCCATGGTGCTCAATGTGGGCACCGCCCACCTGGGCGAGTTCGGCAGCCGCGAGACCATCGCGCAGGCCAAGGGCGAGATCATCGAGGCGCTTCCCGCCGAGGGCTGGGCCGTGCTCAATGCCGACGACCGGATGGTGGCCGGCATGGCGCCGCGCACCGCCGGGCGGCTGGCCTGGTGGACCCGCACCGACTGGGCGGGCCGGCAGGGCACCGCGCCGGCCGGCGAGCTGCACGTCAGCGCCGTCGACGTGGCGCCCAATGACCTGCAGCAGTATGGCTTCACCCTGGTGGTGCGCCGCGACGGCGAGGAGCAGCGCTTTGCCGTGCAGCTGCAGCAGCTCGGCAGCCACCAGGTCTCCAACGCCCTGGCCGCCTTCACCGCGGCGCTGTGCGCCGGTGGCGAGCCGGCGGTGCTGGCCGAGGCGCTGAACGCCGCCACCGCCCGCAGCCCCTGGCGGATGGAGATGACGGTGCGCCCCGACGGGCTGGCCGTGCTGAACGATGCCTACAACGCCAACCCGGACTCGATGCGCGCCGCGCTGGAGACCTTCGCCCGGATCGCCCGGGCCCGTCGTGCCGCCGACCCGGATGTCCGCACCGTCGCCGTGCTGGGCGACATGCTGGAGCTGGGGGAGGGTTCGGACGAGCTGCACCGGGCCCTGGGCCGCGAGGCGGCCGGCCACGGGCTGGAGCTGGTGGCCGTCGGCGGCGAAGCCGAGCAGATGGTGGCCGGGGCCCGCGAGGCGGGGGGACGGGCCGTCGCGATGGACCGCGACCAGGTGGCCCAGGCACTAGCCTTGTCCGGTGGCGACGCCGTGCTGTTGAAGGCCTCGCGAGGAATCGGACTGGAAGTGGTCGCAGAGCAGCTGCTGGCGTCGGACGCGCCGCAGACCGCTCCGACGAGTGGAGATGCGCAGTGAAGAACATCCTGTTGGCCGGGGCGCTGGCCATGCTCGGCACCCTGCTGGGCACCCGGGTGCTGATCGGCTACCTGGTGCGCCAGGGCTATGGCCAGTTCATCCGCGACGACGGGCCCACCTCGCACCACACCAAGCGTGGCACGCCCACCATGGGCGGCGTGGTGATCATCGCCTCGGTGGTGCTGGCCTACTTCCTGGCGCACCTGCTCACCTGGACCCCGGTCACCGCCTCCGCGCTGCTGGTGCTCTACCTGTTCGTGGCGCACGGCGTGCTGGGCTTCCTGGACGACTGGACCAAGATCTCGCGGCAGCGCTCGCTGGGCCTCAAGGGCCGGGCGAAGATGCTGGGCCAGGGCTTCATCGCCGCCTCCTTCGCCGTGATGGCCATCGAGTTCTTCCCGAACCGGCGCGGCATCAATCCCGCCTCCAATGCCATCTCCTTCCTGCGTGACATCAGCTGGCTGGTGCTGCCCACCGTGGTGGCGGTGGTCTGGATCATGCTGCTGATCGCCGGCGCCTCCAATGCCGTCAACCTCACCGACGGGCTGGACGGCCTGGCCACCGGCGCGGCGACCATGGTTTTCGCGGCCTATGCGCTGCTCAACATCTGGCAGTTCAACCAGTGGTGCGGGCGTGAGTCCACCGCCGGTCCGCTGTGCTACGAGGTGCGTGACCCGCACGACCTGTCCGTGGTGGCGATGGCCATGGCGGGTGCCTGCTTCGGCTTCCTGTGGTGGAATGCCAAGCCGGCCAAGATCTTCCTGGGCGACACCGGCTCGCTGGCCATCGGCGCCGGCCTGGCCGGCCTGGCCATCTGCACCCGCACCGAATTCCTGCTGGTGATCCTGGGCGCCCTCTTCGTCATCGAGACCGTCTCGGTGATGATCCAGGTGAGCTACTTCAAGGCCACCGGCGGCAAGCGGGTCTTCAAGATGACCCCGCTGCACCACCACTTCGAGCTGCTGGGCTGGGGCGAGGTCACCGTGGTGATCCGCTTCTGGATCATCTGCGGCCTGGCGGTGGCCGCCGGCCTGGGCATCTTCTACGCGGAATGGGTGGTGGGGCAGCAGTGAGCCTCGACTGGATCGACGACGCCGACCGAACCTCCGACTGGCAGCAGGCCAGGGTCGTGGTGGCCGGCCTGGGCACCTCCGGCTTCGCCGCGGCCGACGGGCTGCTCGAGGTGGGCGCGCAGGTGCGCGTGCTGGACGAGAACGACGATGCCGCGAACACCGAGAAGGCCACCGTGCTGGAGATGCTCGACGCCCGCGTCGAGCTGGGCCGTGGCACCACCACCGAGCTGCCCGACGACGTCGACCTGGTGGTCACCTCGCCCGGCTGGCGCCCCTCGGCGCCGCTGCTGGCCCAGGCCGCCGAGCGCGGCATCCCGATCTGGGGCGAGGTGGAGCTGGCCTACCGGCTGCAGCACCCCGACCGCGTGGTGCCGTGGCTGGCAGTGACCGGCACCAACGGCAAGACCACCACCACCCAGATGCTGGAATCCATCCTGCTGGCCGCCGGGCTGAAGTCCTCGGCGGTGGGCAACATCGGCCGCCCGGTGATGGAGGCGGTGCTCGACGAGACCGCCTACGACGTGCTGGCCGTCGAGCTGTCCAGCTTCCAGCTGCACTGGATGACCCGCGGCGGCCGGATGAGCCCGGCCATGCACTCGGCCGCGGTACTCAACCTGCAGCCCGACCACCTGCAGTGGTACGTCGGCCAGGGCTTCGAGGGCACCGAGCCGATCGAGGCCTACGGCGCCGACAAGGCCCGGATCTACGAGCAGGTGCGCCACAGCTGCGTCTACAACGTCGCCGACCCGGCCACCGAGCGGATGGTCGAACAGGCCGAGGTGGTCGAGGGCGCCCGCGCCATCGGCTTCACCCTGGGCGTGCCCGGGATGAGCATGCTGGGCGTCGTCGACGACCTGATCGTGGACCGCGCCTTCGTGGAGCAGCGCAAGGACTCGGCCCTGGAGCTGGCCCGGATCGAGGACGTGCACCCCGCGGCCCCGCACAATGTGGAGAACGCCCTGGCCGCCGCCGCGCTGGCCCGCTCCTTCGGCGTGAACGCCCGCGCGGTGGGCGAGGGCCTGCGCAACCTGACGCTGGGCGGGCACCGGATCCAGACCGTCGCCGAGCGCGAGGGCGTGGCCTGGGTGGACGACTCCAAGGCCACCAACCCGCACGCCGCCAACTCCTCGATGCGCGCCTTCGACTCGATCGTGTGGATCGCGGGTGGCCAGGCCAAGGGCACCACCTTCGACGACCTGGTGGCCACCCATGCCGACAAGCTGCGTGGCGCCGTCCTGCTGGGCGTGGACCGCGCGGTGGTGGCCGAGGCGCTGGCCCGCCACGCCCCGGACGTCCCCGTGGTCGTGGTCGACGACGCCTCCACCGCGGCGATCCAGGCCGCGGTCCGGGCGGCGGCTAGCATGGCACGCCCCGGCGACACCGTCCTGCTGGCGCCCGGTTGCGCCAGCCAGGACATGTGGAGCGGCTACGACGCCCGCGGCGACGACTTCGCCGCCGCGGTGAAGGCGCTGGACCAGGCCTGATCCGGTCCCCGGCGGGGGCCGACGGGCAGAGCACGACGACAGGAACGAGCAGCAGGTGGCAGCCACGAACCCGGTGGGGGACGACGAGCGCGGCACGGGCCGCGGCCGTCCCGCGCGCCCGGCCGGCCAGGCGCGCAGGCGCCCCGCCGGCCAGCGGTCCACCGGGCAGCCCTCCGGCGCCCAGCCCACCGCGGGCCAGCGCGCGGCCTCGACCCAGCGTGGGGCATCGGCCCAGCACAGCCGCCAGCAGCGCGGCCGCTCCGGTGCCACCGCGGTGCCGCGCTCCGGCCGGCTCGGGGCCCTGGGCGAGGCGCTCAATGCGCCGCTGGCCTCCTGGTACCTGGTGCTGGTCTCCTCCAGCCTGCTGGTCTTCCTGGGCGCGCTGATGGTGCTCTCTGCCTCCTCGGTCTACTCCCAGTCGATCTCGGACAACCCCTGGTACATCGCCCAGCGCCAGCTGATGTTCCTGGTGCTGGGTCTGCCGCTGGCGTGGTGGGTGAGCCGCCGCGAGGAGAGGACGCTCAAGACCCTGGGCTGGGTGGGCTTCATCGGGGCGCTGGTCCTGCTCCTGCTGGTCTTCGTGCCGGGCTTCGGTGACGACGCCGGCAAGGGCAACCTGGCCTGGCTCAAGCTGGGCCCGATCCGGATCCAGCCCTCCGAGTTCGCCAAGCTGGGCCTGGTGGCCTGGTCGGCGGCGGTGATCGCCGCGAAGGAGAAGGTGCTGGACCGGCCGCGCGAGCTGGCCTTCCCGCTGCTGGTGGGCTTCGCGCTGGTGGAGATCCTGGTGCTGGCCCAGAAGGACCTGGGCACCGGCCTCGTGATCGCCGCCATCATCTTCTCGATCCTGTTCGTGATCGGCGTCCCGGGCCGGATGCTGGGCGCGCTGGGCGGCGTCGGCCTGCTGGGTGTGGCCTTCCTGGTCATCACCAGCCCGAACCGGATGAAGCGCATCCTGATCTTCTGGGGTGCCAGCGATGCCGACCCCAATGCCTCGCAGCAGCCGATGTCGGCCATCTACGCCCTGGCCTCCGGCGGCTGGTGGGGCAGGGGACTGGGCTACTCACGCCAGAAGTGGGGCAACCTGAACGACGGCGCCCAGAACGACTTCATCTTCGCCGTGCTCGGCGAGGAGCTGGGCCTGATGGGCACGCTCGCCGTGCTCTGCCTGTTCGCGGTGCTCTGCTATGCCGGCTACCGGATCGCGATGCGCGCGGACTCCATCTTCATCCGGGTGCTGGCCGCGGCCACCACCAGCTGGCTGATGTTCCAGGCGCTGGTCAACATCGGCGTGGCCATGAAGATGCTGCCCGTGGTCGGCGTCCCGTTGCCCTTCATCTCCGCCGGCGGCTCCGCGCTGCTGGCCAACCTGCTGGCCGTCGCCCTGCTGCTGGCCTGCGCGCGCCAGGAGCCGGAGGCGCGCCGGCTGCGGGAGCGCAAGGCTGGCGGGCCCCGGCCCCGAATCACTACGGTGGTGGACGGGGACCGATGATCCCCGACGGGCACCCTGCACCACCCTTCCCCGACCTCACCGGCCGCCCGTCGCCGGACCCAGGAGCACCCATGCCCCAGACCCAGGCCGCCGAGCGCCAGCAGGCGCCGCGCGTGGTGCTCGCCGGCGGCGGCACCACCGGACACATCGCCCCCATGATCGCCACCGCGGAGGCCCTGCAGCGCCTGGCCCCCGGCGCCGCGCTGGTCTGCATCGGCACCACGAAGGGTCTCGAGGGGCGCCTGGTGCCGCAGGCCGGCCTGGAGCTGCGGATGATCCCGCCGGTCCCGCTGCCCCGCAAGCCCGGGCCCGACCTGCTCAAGGTGCCCGCCCGGCTGGCCGGCTCGGTGCGCCGCGCGGGCGCCGTGTTGGACGAGCACGGGGCCCAGGTGGTGGTGGGCTTCGGTGGCTATGTCTCGCTGCCCGCCTACCTGGCCGCCCGCCGCCGGGGCATCCCGGTGGTGCTGCACGAGGGCAATGCCGTGCCCGGGCTGGCCAACAAGGTGGCCGCCCGCTTCGCCCGCCGGGTGCTGGCCTCCTTCCCCGGCACCCCGCTGCCGCGCGCCGAGGCCGTCGGCCTTCCGCTGCGCGCCTCGCTGACCGAGCTGGCCCGCCTGGGCCGCACCAGCGGCGCCCGCCAGGCCCGCGAGGAGCTGGGTCTCGACCCCGATCGAGCGACGCTGCTGGTCACCGGCGGCTCCCAGGGCGCCCGCAGCATCAACCAGGCCACCCTCGCCGCCCGCGACGAGCTGCTGGCCGCCGGCGTGCAGGTGCTGCACGTGCTGGGCCCCCGCAACCTCACCGAGCAGACCATCGCCACCACCCACCCGACCACGGGGGCGCGGTACGTGCCGGTCGGCTATGTGGACGGCATGGAGCGCGCCTATGCCGCGGCCGACCTGATGGTCTGCCGCTCCGGTGCCGGCACCGTCTGCGAGGCGGCCTCCACCGGGCTGCCCGCCGTCTTCGTCCCGCTGCCGCACGGCAACGGCGAACAGGCCCGCAATGCCGACGCCCTGGTGGCGGCCGGCGGCGGCGTGCTGGTGCCCGATGCCGAGGTCGACGGCCCCCGGCTGCTCGCCGAGGTGCTGGGCCGGATCACCGATGCGGACCAGCTCGCCACCATGGGGCGGGTGGGGCCCGGCCTGATCGCCGCCGACGCCGCCGACCGCGTGGCCCAGGTCGTGCTGGACTGCTGCCAGCCGGCTCCCCGTGGAGAAGGAGAAGACCATGCTGCGTGAACCCGTCGAGGTGCTGCCCGCCGAGCAGGTGGGGCCGGTGCACTTCATCGCCATCGGTGGCGCCGGCATGAGCGGCATCGCCGAGCTCTACCACCAGCTGGGCGTCGAGGTCTCCGGTTCGGACCAGGCCGACTCGCCCACCCTGCGCCAGCTGGCCGCCGACGGCATCCGCACCCACGTCGGGCACGACGCCGCACAGCTGGGCCAGGCGCGCACGGTGGTGGTCTCCTCGGCCATCCGCGAGGACAATCCGGAGCTGGCGGCCGCCCGCGAACGAGGGCTGCGGATCTGGCACCGTTCCACCGCCCTGGCCGCGCTGATGCTGGGCCGCGAGGGCGTGGCGGTGGCCGGCACCCATGGCAAGACCACCACCACCGGGATGACCTCGGTGATGCTCACCGAGGTGGGTGCCGATCCCTCCTATGTGATCGGCTCCCCGCTGGCCAGCACCGGCCGCAGCGCCCACCTGGGGGCGGGGGAGGCCTTCGTCGTGGAGGCCGACGAGTCCGACGGCACCTTCCTGCAGTACCCGGCCACCATCGCCGTGGTGACCAATGTGGAGGCCGACCACCTGGACAACTGGGGCACCCCGGAGGCCTACCGTCGCGGCTTCGAGCGCTTCACCACCGGCGAGCACGTGCGCGCGGTGGTGCTGGACGGCGACGACCCGATGGCCGCCGAGCTGGGCCAGTGGCTGCGCGAGCAGGGCCGCACGGTGCTGGCCTACGGTGAGCAGGCGGACTGCGAGCTGCGGCTGTCCCACCTGGACTTCGAGGGCACCACCGCCGGCTGCACCATCAGCCATGACGGGTGGACCGGACGGCTGCAGCTGCAGGTGCCGGGCCGCTACAACCTGGGCAATGCCGCCGCCGCCTTCGCGGTGGGTCGGCTGCTGGGCCACCAGCCGCAGGCGCTGGTGGAGGCGATCGGCAGCTTCACCGGAACCCTGCGACGCTTCCAGCTGGTGGGCGAGGCCGCCGGGGTGCGGGTCTACGACGACTACGCGCACCACCCCACCGAGGTGCGTGCCGCGCTCACCGCCGCGCGCAAGGCCGCCGGCGAGGGCCGCCTGGTGGCCTGCTTCCAGCCCCACCTGTACAGCCGCACCAAGGAGTTCGCCACCGACTTCGGCGAGGCCCTGGCACTGGCCGACCTGGTGGTGCTCACCGATGTCTACGGCGCCCGCGAGGACCCGATGGAGGGCGTCGACGGCACCCTGGTGCTGGACGCCGCCCTGGCGGCCGGGGCGCAGGCCGTCTACGTACCCAACAAGGCACACCTGCACAATGCGCTGGCCGAGCTGGTGGCGCCGGGCGACCTGGTGATGACCCTGGGTGCCGGCGACGTGACCCTGGTGGGTCCGCTACTGGTGGAGCAGCTCGGTGGGCGCGAGGGTGAGCGGTGACCGCTGGGGAACCGGCCGAGCAGCGGCGTCCCCGCCCCGCCACCCCCACCGACGTCTCGGCGGCCATCGCGGAGCGCCGTCGGCGGGAGCGCCGTCGGCGCCGCCTGCTGGTGGGCGCGGTCGCCGGCCTGCTGGCGCTCTCCCTGCTGCTGGTCTGGCTGGTGCGCTTCAGCTCCGTGCTGGCGGTGCGCACCGTCGAGGTCACCGGCACCCGCCTGGTGGACGCGAAGCAGGTGGAGCAGGCCGCCGAGGTGCCGCTGGGCACCCCGATCGCCCGGCTCGAGACCGGGCCGGTGGCCCAGCGCGTGGTGGACCGGCTGACACCGGTGGGCTCCGTGCGGGTGCGCACCCGGCTGCCGGGCACCGTCGTGCTGGAGGTCAGCGAGCGCACCCCGGTCTACGAGCGGCGCACCGCCACCGGCTACCAGTGGGTGGACGCGGCGGGCGTGATCTTCCACACCGAGGCCAAGCACGCCAAGGGACGCACCATCGTCACCACTCCCGGCGTGCAGAACCGCACCCTGGCCGACATCGCCACCGTGGTGGCCGCCCTGCCGCCGGCGCTGGCCCAGCGGGTGGACCACGTCACGGCCGCCAGCGGCGACGACATCGTGCTGGTGCTGGACAAGGGCCAGCAGGTGCGCTGGGGCAGTGCCGCCGCCAGTGCCGACAAGGCGAAGGTGGCCATGGTGCTGCTGGGGCAGAAGGCCACCGTCTTCGACGTCTCCAGCCCGGGCAGCCCCAGCACCCGCTGACCGGGTCAACAGCGGCCTTCGGGAATCCTTCAGCCACGGCCTCAAGGTCTGGTTGAGAGTCTGCAGGCAACCTTCAAGCGCTGTTGGACACGGCTTTTGCCCCTCTCATAGCCTGTGGGGGTCAACCGATGCGTCGTTGCGCCGCCCCCCTGATGCGGGCGCCGTGCGGGCGTGCCGGAGCCCGGAACGTACAAGAATTGAGGCGGGATCCCCGTGGCGAGTGCTTCGCAGAACTATCTGGCAGTGATCAAGGTCGTCGGCGTGGGTGGCGGCGGCGTGAACGCCGTCAACCGCATGATCGAGGCCGGCCTGAAGGGTGTCGAGTTCATCGCGATCAACACCGACGCCCAGGCGCTGCTGATGAGCGATGCGGACGTGAAGCTCGACGTCGGCCGCGAGCTGACCCGCGGTCTGGGTGCCGGCGCGGATCCCGACAAGGGTCGCCAGGCCGCCGAGGACCACGCCGACGAGATCGAGGAGTGCCTCAAGGGCGCCGACATGGTCTTCGTCACCGCCGGTGAGGGTGGTGGCACCGGCACCGGTGGCGCCCCCGTCGTCGCCAAGATCGCCCGCTCGCTGGGCGCGCTGACCATCGGTGTGGTGACCCGCCCCTTCTCCTTCGAGGGCAAGCGCCGCTCCACCCAGGCGGAGGAGGGCATCTCCCGCCTGCGCGACGAGGTCGACACCCTCATCGTGATCCCCAATGACAAGCTGCTGCAGATGACCGACCACCAGGTCGCGATCCTGGACGCCTTCAAGCAGGCCGACCAGGTGCTGATGCAGGGTGTCTCGGGCATCACCGACCTGATCACCACCCCGGGCCTGATCAACCTGGACTTCGCCGACGTGAAGTCCGTGATGAGCAATGCCGGCTCCGCCCTGATGGGCATCGGCTCGGCCCGCGGTGAGGACCGCGCCCGCGCCGCCGCCGAGATGGCCATCTCCAGCCCGCTGCTGGAGGCCTCCATCGATGGTGCCCACGGCGTGCTGCTCTCGATCGCCGGTGGCTCCGACCTGGGCCTGTTCGAGGTCTCGGCCGCCGCCAACCTGATCGAGGCCGCCGCCCATGACGAGGCGAACATCATCTTCGGCACCGTGATCGACGACGGCATGGGCGACGAGGTCCGCGTCACCGTGATCGCCGCCGGCTTCGACGGTGGCCAGCCGCCGCGCCGCCAGCCCGGCGTCGCCGCTCGTCCCGGCCTGAACCTGAACGGCACCCGCAACACCTCGCTGACCCCGCCGTCGGCCCAGACCACCCCCACCGCCACCCAGGTGGCGCGTGGCCCGATGGTCACCGGCTCCTCGGCCACCAGCCCGGCCAGCCCCGCTCCCCAGCAGCAGCCGCCGGCCCAGCCCGCCGCGCCGACCTACCAGGCCCCGGCCCAGCAGCCGGCGCAGCAGCCCTTCGAGCAGGCGCGCACCCCGCGTCCGGCCGATGACGACGACCTGGACATCCCGGACTTCCTGAAGTGACCGGGCTGTCCTGAGGCTCCGGACGGGGCGCGACCTGCGGGTAGCGCCCCGTCCTCGCGTCTAGGCTCGTGCCATGTTCAGCTTCCTGGAGCGCAGCGCCGGAGTGGGGGTCGCCTTCACCGACCGCCACGGCGGGGTGAGCGACGAGCACCTCGGACCGCTCAACCTGGGCCGCACCGACGTCGACGGGCCCGAGGCCGTCGGGCGCAACGGCGAGCTGGTGGCCGCCGAGCTGGGGGTGCGCCACTGGGTGGCCACCCACCAGGTGCACGGCGCCGAGGTGCTGGTGGTGGACCGCGACTTCCTGTCCGGCTGGGGCCCGCGCAGCTGGCTGGGGGCCGATGCCGGCCAGCCGCCGCTGGTGCCGGCCGATGCGATGGTCACCGTCGAGCCCTCGACCGCCCTGGTGATCCGGGTGGCCGACTGCGTCCCGGTGCTGCTGGCCGCCGTCGACGGCAGCGTGGTGGGTGCCGCCCACGCGGGCCGCGCCGGTTTCGACCTGGGGGTGCTGCAGGCCACCGTGGAGCAGATGCGCGAGCTGGGGGCCGGCCCGATCCGGGCCTGGATCGGGCCGCACGTGTGCGGGGAGTGCTACGAGGTGCCCGACGAGATGGCGGCCGCGGTGGAGGCCCGGCATCCCGGGGTGGCGGTGCGCAGCCGCTGGGGGAGCGCCGCCCTGGACCTGGGCGCGGGTTGCGCGGCGCAACTCGCGGCCCTGGGCATCGCGGCCGAGCGGCGTGACCCCTGTACGCTCACCACCACGGACCTGCACTCCCACCGTCGCGACGCCGAGCGTGCCGGCCGGCTCGCCGGCATCATTTGGCGCGTGTCGTGAGCCGGGTGGATCGCCCGTGCCCGGCCGAGCGGGTAACCTCGACATGACGTCTTTCAGGAGGGGCAACACATGCCGGACAGCATCAAGAAGGCCGCGCGCTGGCTCGGGCTGGTCGAGGACTCGCGCTACGACTACGACGAGGTCGACGGCGAGCTGACCGAGGAGGTCTTCAGCGACGCCGACTACGAGCCCTCCCAGATCACGCCGCTGCCCGAGCGTCGCAGCTCCGGCGGCGGTGCCACCGCAGTTGCCACCGCCTCCTCCCAGGTGGTCGGCCAGAGCCAGCCGAAGGCGGCCCCCGTGCAGCGAACCGCAGACCTGACCCGCATCATCACCGTGCACCCGCGCACCTACAACGAGGCGCGCACCATCGGGGAGCACTTCCGTGACAGCGTGCCGGTGATCATGAACCTCTCCGACATGGAGGATGCCGACGCCAAGCGCCTGGTGGACTTCGCGGCCGGCCTGATCTTCGGGCTGCGCGGCACCATCGAGCGCGTCACCAGCAAGGTCTTCCTGCTGTCCCCGCAGAACGTGAACGTCACCGCGGAGGACAAGGAGCGGATCGCCGCGGGTGGCTTCTTCAACCAGAGCTGATCCCGGCCGACGGTTCCCTCAACCTGGGTTGAGGTCTTCTTGGCGCCCCCGAAGCGGCCGCGCTAGCCTTGACAAGGACCCGACGGGTCCGTGCAGAAGGCTGCATGCCATCAACGTGCTGGGAGTACTACCGAAATGACGCTGACCCTGGAGGACGTGAAGAACGTCCGCTTCCGCATCGCCAAGCGACAGGGCGAGGGCTACATGGCCACCGAGGTCGACGAGTTCGTCGACCGCGTGGACGAGACCTTCGGCACAATGCTCGAGGAGAACGAGCGGCTCAAGGCACAGCTCGACGCCCTCGACGGCAGCGCGGGCGAGGCCGGTCAGGCCGACAACTCCGAGCTGGAGGCCGAGAACCAGCGGCTGCGCGCCGAGCTGGAGCAGGCCCGCACCGCCGCCCCCGTCGCCCCCGTCGCCGACGACAGCCAGGACAGCGCCGAGCTGGAGCTCCTGCGCCGCGAGAACGCGGAGCTGCGCGGACAGCTGGACGGTGCCCGCAGCGAGCTGGAGCAGGCACGCGCCACCACCGGCCTGACCGTGATGGACGGCAACCAGAGCGGCACCGGCCGCGTCGAGAAGATCGTGGTCACCACCGCCGCGCAGGCCAGCCCCGCCGTCACCCGTCTGGTGCAGCTGGCCACCGAGCAGGCCGAGGCCGTGGTCTCGGAGGCCGAGAACGAGGCCGCTCGCAAGGTGGAGGAGGCCAACCGCCAGGCCCACGAGGTGACCATCGACGCCCAGACCCGCGCCGAGCGGATCCAGTCCGAGGCCCGCGTGAACGCCGACCAGATGACCCAGGGCGCCCGCGCCGAGGCCGAGCGCGTCGAGTCCGAGGCCCGGGCCCGCAGCGAGGCCCTCACCACCGATGTCGACAACCGTCGCCGTGAGCTGTTCACCGCACTGGAGAGCGAGCGCGACGAGCTGGTCGGCAAGGTGGACCACCTGCGCAGCTTCGAGACCAGCTACCGCAGCAACCTGGTCAACCACTTCCGCAGCCAGCTGGACGCGGTGGAGAACAGCCGGATGGAGCCCTCCGAGGCCCCGGCCCTGCTCACCGAGGAGCGCCCGCAAGCCCCGGTCGGCCAGTCCGCGGCCGCGCCGCAGGCGGCCGGGCAGTCCGCCACCCCGCGCCTCGACGCCCTGCTGGCCGAGGGCAACTGAGCCCACCTCCGGTCCGCCGGAGACCAGCGCGAAGGCCCCGCCGTCCCACCGGACGGCGGGGCCTTCGTCACCCGCTTGCGGCATCGCTTGACAACGGGTGTATCTTCGCAGCTCAGAACCAGATCACCCGGGGGATCCCTTCCTCCGCGGTGCCCCACGACAGGAGCACAGCCCATGGCCACCACCAGCAAGGCCCAGCCCCCCGCCGAGCTTCCGGTTCGCGAGGGCGAGGAGGCCTGGACCGCCGACGAGGTGGCCGAGGTTCGCCAGGAGCTGACGGACGAGATCCAGCGCCTCCAGAAGGCCATCGAGGTGCACGAGCAGGAGCTCGCAGGCCTGATGCGCGAGGGCAGCGACGGCGCGGGTCGTGACCCGGCCGATGTCGGCTCCTCCAACTTCGAGCGCGACCAGGAGATGAGCCTGCACGCCAACCAGCGCGAGATGCTGGACCAGGCCCAGCTGGCGCTGGCGCTGTTCGACGAGGGCCGCTACGGGCTGTGCGAGAACTGCGGCCAGCCGATCGGCAAGGCGCGCCTGCAGGCCTTCCCGCGCGCCACCATGTGCGTCTCGTGCAAGCAGCGCGAGGAGCGCCGATAACCATCGTCGAGAACCAGGCAGGCGCCCGCGCCGTGCGGTCCGTGGAGGAACCGCGCGGCGCGCGTGCCGTGATGGCCGCGACCGCGTTGGCCGGTGTCGTGCTGGACCAGTCCAGCAAGGCGCTGGCGGTCGCCCGACTGGATCCCGAGAACCCGCCCCGGTTGCTGGGCGGGCTGCTGCGGCTGCAGCTGATCCGCAATCCGGGGGCCGCCTTCTCACTGGGCTCCGGGGCCACCGTGGTCATCTCGCTGCTGGCCCTTGCGGCCGCCCTGGCCATGGTGCTCGTGGTGGCGCCCCGGCTGCAGCAGCGTTGGCAGGGCCTGCTGGCGGGCCTGGCCACCGCCGGCATCGTGGGCAACCTGCTGGACCGGCTGCTGCGTCCGCCGGGCGTGCTGCGCGGCCACGTGGTGGACTTCTTCCAGCTGCCCCACTTCGCCATCTTCAACGTGGCGGACATCTTCATCACGCTCACCGCCGTGGTCCTGGTCGTGCTGGCCTTCCGCGGCGAGGGCGAGGACCGCGAACAGGAGCGTCGATGAGCGTGCTGCTGGTGCCCGACGGCCTGGACGGTGACCGCGTCGACGCGGCGGCCGCCCGGATGACCGGCCTGTCCCGCTCCCGCCTGGCGGACCTGGTGGCCGCCGGTGCGGTGCGGCTGGACGGTGCCACCGTCGACAAGCCCTCGGTGCGGGTGCGCGCCGGCGCGATGCTGGAGGTGGACCTGGAGGCCGTCCCCAGCGGGGTGCAGGTGACCCCGCAGGAGGTCGAGGGCGTGCGCATCGTGCACGACGACCGCGACATCGTCGTGGTGGACAAGCCGGTGGGCGTGGCGGCCCACCCCTCGCTGGGCTGGGAGGGTCCCAGCGTCGTGGAGCACCTGGCCGGTGCGGGTTTCCGGATCTCCACCAGCGGGGCCGCTGAACGCCAGGGCATCGTGCAGCGCCTCGACGTGGGCACCTCCGGGCTGATGGTGGTGGCCAAGAGCGAGCAGGCCTACACGGTGCTCAAGCAGGCCTTTCGCGACCGCACCGTGGACAAGACCTACCACGCCCTGGTGCAGGGCCATCCGGATCCCTTCCAGGGCACGATCGACGCCCCGATCGCGCGCCACCCCGGCTCGGAGTGGAAGATGGCGGTGGTGGAAGGTGGACGCCGCTCGGTGACCCACTACGAGACGCTCGAGGCCCACCGCGCGGCCACCCTGCTGCAGATCCATCTGGAGACCGGCCGCACCCACCAGATCCGGGTGCACATGGCGGCCTTCAAGCATCCCTGCGTCGGGGACCCCACCTACGGCGCCGATCCGGTGCTGGCCGCGAAGCTGGGGCTGGAGCGGCAGTGGCTGCACGCCGTCGAGCTCTCCTTCACCCATCCCGGCACAGGGGAGTGGGTCACCTACCGCTCCGGCTATCCCGATGACCTGGCCCACGCCCTGGAGCTGGTGCGTTCCGGGTGAATGGCGGGCGGCCGGAGGGCCACCGGCCGGGGTGCGACATCTGACCAAAGCTTGGCAACCGCCTGTGAAGCCCTGCCCACGGCACGCCCAAGGGGTAGGGTGAAGTACGTGCGTAGAGCAAAGATTGTGTGCACGCTCGGGCCGGCGACGTCGACCCCGGAGCGTATGGAAGAGATCATCGCAGCGGGCATGGATGTCGCCCGCCTCAACATGAGCCACGGTGACTACGCGGAGCACGAGAAGAGGCTCACCCTCACTCGTGACGCCGCGAAGGCCGTCGGCCGTACGGTCGGCGTGCTCGCCGACCTGCAGGGACCCAAGATCCGTCTCGGCCGGTTCGCCGAGGACAAGGTGACCCTGACCTTCGGGCAGACCTTCACCATCACCACCGACGACATCCAGGGCGACGCCACCCGGTGCTCGACCACCTTCAAGGGCCTGCCCGGCGACGTGAACCCGGGCGACTCGATCCTGATCGACGACGGCCGCATCGGCCTGGAGGCGGTCGAGGTCACCGACACCGACGTGATCTGCAAGGTCACCGTCGCGGGGCCAGTCTCCAACAACAAGGGCATCAACCTGCCCGGCGTGGCCGTCAGCGTTCCCGCCCTGAGCGAGAAGGACGAGCGCGACCTGCGCTGGGCCCTGGGCAAGGGCGTCGACATGGTGGCGCTGTCCTTCGTCCGCTCGGCCGACGACATCAAGCGCGTCCACGAGATCATGGACGAGGAGGGTCGCCGGGTGCCGGTGATCGCCAAGCTCGAGAAGCCGCAGGCCATCGAGAACCTGGACGCCATCATCGACGCCTTCGACGCCTTCATGGTGGCCCGCGGCGACCTGGGTGTGGAGCTGCCGCTGCAGGAGGTGCCGCTGGTGCAGAAGCGCATCGTGCGCGCCGCCCGCACCTGGGCCAAGCCGGTCATCGTCGCCACCCAGATGCTGGAGTCGATGATCTCGGCCCCGCGCCCCACCCGGGCCGAGGCCTCCGATGTGGCCAATGCCATCCTCGACGGTGCCGACGCGGTCATGCTCTCCGGCGAGACCTCCGTGGGTGCCTACCCGATCGAGACCGTGCAGACCATGGCCAACATCGTGGAGAGCACCGAGGAGCACGCGATCGGGTCGATCAACGAGATCGACTGGGATCCGCACACCACCGGCGGCGTGATCGCCAAGGCCGCGGCCGAGGTCGCGGAGCGGATCGGCGCCAAGTACCTGGTGGCGTTCACCAAGTCGGGTGACACCGGCAAGCGGCTGTCGCGGCTGCGTCCCAACATCCCGATGGTGGTCTTCACCCCCGACGAGTCGACCCGCCAGGAGATGACCCTGGTCTGGGGCGCCACCGCCCGCACCACCCCCGAGTTCACCAACATCGAGGAGATGGTGCAGGCCGTCGAGGCCATCCTCGTGGAGGAGGGCATGGTGGAGGTCGGCGAGCGCATCGTCATCGTCTCCGGCTCGCCGATGGGCGTGCCCGGCAAGACGAACTCGCTGCGGGTGCACAAGGTCAAGCCCCGCGGCATGGACGCCTGAACCGAGATGTCGTGAACGGACGGCGGATGCCCTCGGGCGTCCGCCGTCCGTCGTCTCCCGGCCGGGAACCGGTGCGCCCTTGTGCAACAATTGGCGTGCTTCCCGGCCCGGGTGGCGGAACGGTATACGCGGACGGCTCAAACCCGTCTGGTCGAGAGACCTTAGGGGTTCGAATCCCCTCCCGGGCACCGTCGCCCGGATCCGCCAGCCGCCCCGATCCGCTGAGGCAAAGCTGTGACAGCGCGCCCCAGGTCACCGGGTGGGGCGTAGGCTGTCGGATGTCCGACCCACAGGTCAGACCACATGAACCGCATGTTTCCCGGCACACCCACAACGCAAGGATGCACCGTGAGCAAGACCACCGAAGAGAACAACCGTCCGCGACCCCGCGTCCTGGTCGCCGAGGACGAGGCACTGATCCGCATGGACCTCGTCGAGCTGCTCGGCGACGAGGGCTATGACGTCGTCGGCCAGGCCGGGGACGGCGAGGAGGCCGTGAAGCTGGCGCGCGAGCTGACCCCGGACCTCGTGGTGATGGACGTCAAGATGCCCAAGATGGACGGCATCACCGCGGCCGAGAAGATCGCCGAGGAGCGCATCGCGCCGGTGGTCATGCTGACCGCCTTCAGCCAGCGGGACCTGGTGGAGCGCGCCCGCGAGGCCGGCGCCATGGCCTATGTGGTCAAGCCCTTCGACGCCTCCGACGTGGTGCCCGCCATCGAGATCGCCATGGGCCGCTTCGCCGAGATCCGCGCCGTCGAGGAGGAGGTCGCGGACCTGGAGGAGCGACTGGCCTCCCGCAAGGCCGTCGACCAGGCCAAGGGGCTGCTGCAGGAGGGGCTGGGGCTGAGCGAGCCGGAGGCCTTCCGCTGGATCCAGAAGACCGCCATGGACCTGCGCATCTCGATGCGTGAGGTGGCCGAGAAGGTCATCGCCCAGGGCAAGGGCGGCAAGTGAACCATCGGCTCTGAGCAGCCGACGAGGCCCCCACGACCGCACGGTCGTGGGGGCCTCGTGCCGTCCCTGTGCCGGCGCACGCGCACCCGGTCGGGGCTGGTGCCCCGTCGTCGGACTCGGTCAGGGGCTCTTGGGCGGGTCGATCAGCATGCAGGTGAGCCGGCCGGTGGCCACCCGGTGTCCCTCGTCGTCGGTCAGCTCCACCTGGTAGCTGCAGATGGAGCGACCCAGCTGCAAGGGGGTGGCCACGCCCGTCACCCACCCGGTGCGCGTGACGCGGTGGTGGGTGACCGAGATGTCCAGTCCCACCGCGATCCGCCCGAAGCCTCGGGCATGGGCATAGGCACCCATCGAACCCAGTGACTCCACCATCACGGCGCTGGCACCGCCGTGCCAGATCCCGGCCACCTGGGTGTTTCCCTCGACGGGGACGCGGCCCGAGACGCGCTCGGGGGAGAGCTCCAGCATCTCCAGGCCCATCTTCTCGTCGAGGGCACTGCTCATGCCCGTGGCCCACTCGGGCAGGTCAGGATTCGTCTCCCACAGCATGGCGGCAACCCTAGGGCCTGCGTCGCCGGGCAGGAAAGTGTCGGTGGCGCGCACTAGAGTCGCCTGCGTGACTCCTGAGACGACGCGCCCCAAGCTGCTGCTGATCGACGGCCACTCGGTGGCCTACCGCGCCTTCTTCGCGCTGCCGGTGGAGAACTTCTCCACCAGCACCGGCCAGCACACCAATGCGGTCTACGGCTTCACCTCGATGTTGATCAACCTGCTGCGCGACGAGCAGCCCACCCACCTGGCGGTGGCCTTCGACCTCTCGCGGGTCAGTTTCCGCACCGAGAGCTATGCCGACTACAAGGCCACCCGCTCCGCCTCGCCGGACGAGTTCAAGGGCCAGGTGGCGCTGGTGCAGGAGGTGCTGGACGCGCTCAACATCACCTGGGTCACCAAGGAGAACTACGAGGCCGATGACATCATCGCCACGCTGTCCACCCGCGCCACCGCGGAGGGCTTCGACAGCCTGGTGGTCACCGGTGACCGCGACGCCATGCAGCTGGTCGACGAGCACGTCACGGTGCTCTACCCGCGCAAGGGCGTCAGCGACCTGGCCCGGATGACCCCGGCCGCGGTGGAGGAGAAGTACCTGGTGGCGCCCGCGCGCTACCCGGAGCTGGCCGCCCTGGTGGGCGAGACCAGCGACAACCTGCCCGGCGTGCCCGGTGTCGGCCCGAAGACGGCCGCCAAGTGGCTGGACGCCCACGACGGCCTGGAGAACCTGATCCGGCAGGCCGACAGCGTCAAGGGCAAGGCGGGGGAGAGCTTCCGCGCCCACCTGGACGACGTGCGCCGCAACCGCGAGCTGAACGCCCTGGTGCGAGACCTCGAGCTGCCGGTGGGCCCGGCCGACCTGGAGCGCCGCGACTGGAACCGGGAAGCGGTGCACGAGCTCTTCGACTCGCTGGAGTTCCGGGTGCTGCGAGACCGGCTGATGGAGGCCCTGCCCACCGAGCAGACCGCCCCCGAGGGTGGTTTCGAGGTGGTCGGTGAGGTGCTGGCGCCCGGTGCCCTGCCGGCCTGGCTGGAGGCGCACGGCCATGGTGAGCTCACCGGTCTGGACGTGATCGGCCACTGGGGATCGGGCAGCGGCGACGTCACCGCCCTGGCGCTGGCGGCCAGCGACGGGGCCGCGGCCTGGCTGTCCACCACCGAGCTGCTGCCGGCCGACGACGCCGCGCTGGCCGGCTGGTTGGCCGACCCCTCGGCCCGCAAGGCCGTCCACGACGCCAAGGGCCCGCAGCTGGCGCTCTGGGCGCGCGGCTGGCAGCTGGAGGGGCTGGCCTGCGACACCCTGCTGGCGGCCTACCTGCTGCGTCCCGACCAGCGCACCTTCGACCTGGCCGACCTGGCGCTGCGCCACCTCAAGCGGGAGCTGCGCGTCGAGGACTCCGGCGAGCAGGAGACCGCAGACCAGGACTCGCTCTTCGAGCTGGGCGACGACGACTCCGGCGCGGAGCAGGCCGCCCGCGCGGCCATGGTGCGGGCCCGCGCCGTGATCGACCTGGCCAATGCCCTGGACACCGAACTGGCCGCACAGGGCGGCAGCCAGCTGCTGGCCGAGGTGGAGCTGCCGCTGGAGACCACCCTGGCCCGGATGGAGCAGGTCGGCATCGCCGTCGACGTGGACCACCTGGAGCGGCTGCGCAACGACTTCGATGCCAAGGTGGTGGCCGCCGAGCAGGCCGCCTACGAGACCATCGGCAAGCAGATCAACCTGGGCTCGCCCAAGCAGCTGCAGGCGGTCCTCTTCGAGGACCTGGACATGCCGAAGACCCGCAAGACCAAGAGCGGCTGGACCACCGACGCGGAGGCCCTGGAGGGGCTCTACGCCAAGACCGGCCATCCCTTCCTGGAGCACCTGCTGGCCCACCGCGACTCGATCCGGCTGCGGCAGACCGTCGACGGCCTGCTGAAGAGCGTCGCCGACGACGGCCGGATCCACACCACCTACATGCAGACCATCGCGGCCACCGGCCGGCTCAGCTCCACCGAGCCGAACCTGCAGAACATCCCGATCCGCACCGAGGCCGGCCGCCGGATCCGCGAGGCCTTCGTGGTGGGCCCGGGGTACGACTGCCTGATGACCGCCGACTACTCGCAGATCGAGATGCGCGTCATGGCCCACGTCTCGGCCGACGAGGGCCTGATCGAGGCCTTCCGCTCCGGCGAGGACTTCCACTCCGAGATGGCGGCCAAGGTCTTCGAGACCGAGGCGGAGGCCGTCACCGGTGGGCAGCGCGCCCGGATCAAGGCGATGAACTACGGCCTGGCCTACGGCCTGAGCGCCTTCGGCCTGTCCAACCAGCTGGGGATCGCGGTGAGTGACGCCAAGGCGCTGATGGAGGACTACTTCGAGCGCTTCGGCGGGGTGCGTGACTACCTGCAGGGCGTGGTGGCCCAGGCCCGGCGCACCGGCTACACCGAGACCCTGCTGGGGCGGCGCCGCTACCTGCCGGACCTGAACTCGTCGAACCGCCAGCGCCGAGACATGGCCGAGCGGATGGCGCTGAACGCCCCGATCCAGGGTTCGGCCGCGGACATGATCAAGATCGCCATGCTCGACGTGGAGTCGGCGCTGTCCCAGGCCGGCCTGGCCTCGCGGATGCTGCTCCAGGTGCACGACGAACTGGTGCTGGAGGTGGCCCCGGGGGAGCGGGAGCAGGTGGAGGCCCTGGTGCGAGACCGGATGGGCCACGCCATGGACCTCCAGGTGCCGCTGGACGTCAGCGTCGGCTCCGGCCGTTCCTGGCACGAGGCCGCGCACTGAGCCGGATCCCCCGCGGGGACGGTCCGCTCGACAGGCTCAGGCCACCAGCGGGACGGCGTGGTAGACGATCCGCGAGGCCCAGTACCTGGTCGGCTTCTCGTAGTCCCAGCAGATGACGATGGCCAGCTGCGGGGCGCCGGCGTCGTCGTAGATGAGGGTCGAGTTGGGGTCGTAGTCCTTGACCCAGACCTTCGTGGCGCCGCTCACCGTCCAGCACAGGGTGCGCCCCTGGGCGTCCGACATGGCGATCACCGCGCCGGGCTTGAGCCCGTCGCTCGCGGCCAGGGCATTGCCCAGCGCGTGGCCCTTGCTGAAGGTGTGCGCGGTGAGCACCGCCTTGCCCTGCGTCGCGCCCGGTCGGGGGCCGCGGTTGTACCAGCCGACGGTGAAGGGCTGGCTGTAGGGCGGGGTCTCGGGGGTCCCGTCGTCGGCCAGGCCCAGGCTGAGCACGGGGGAGTCGACGTCCATGCTGCGCAGCTGGATGCGGGTCGGCACGATCGGCTGGTGGCTGCGGGCGCAGCCGGCGGGCAGGCCTCCCCGGGCGGCCGGCGTGCTGCTCGGGGCCGGGCTGCCCGAGGGGCGACTGGTGGCCGTCGAGAGCTGGCCCGTGGTCTGCTGGCCCGGCAGGCCGTCCACCCCACTGCTCGTGGCGGGTGAGCGCTGCTGCCACCAGCCCACGGCGAGGACCACCGCCAGGATCCCGCTCAGCAGTGCGACCAGCCTGCGTGTCCTGCCCACGGCATGCCCCTTCCCCCGCGGGCCACCCCCATGGCCCGTCTGCTGCGACCCTACCCGGGCGCCACGGCCAGCAGGCGTGGTGCGGGCGTCGGCCGGATTGACCCTTCAGGAGGCCGAAAGATAGTCTGGTGGACGCACTGTGGTCTGCGCACGCCTCGGACGTAGCAGGTCTGCGCTCGTATCGGTCGGTTCGGCCGTCGGTTCTTCCGGCACCTGTCTGGCTCTACGGAGGGTCGCGGTGCGTCCACACCACACACAATCCAAATCGGAGCCCTACTACATGACCTCCTCCACTGAGGCCTCTCCTCAGGTCGCAATCGACGACCTCGGCTCGGCCGAAGCCTTCATGGCTGCGATCGATGCCACCATCAAGTACTTCAACGACGGCGACATCGTCACCGGCACCGTCGTCAAGGTCGACCGGGACGAGGTCCTGCTCGACATCGGTTACAAGACCGAAGGCGTGATCCCCTCCAAGGAACTCTCCATCAAGCACGACGTCGACCCCTTCGACGTGGTCTCCGTGGGCGATGAGATCGAGGCCCTGGTCCAGACCAAGGAGGACAAGGAAGGCCGCCTGATCCTGTCCAAGAAGCGCGCCCAGTACGAGCGCGCCTGGGGCACGATCGAGAAGATCAAGGAAGAGGACGGCGTCGTCACCGGCTCCGTCATCGAGGTCGTCAAGGGCGGCCTGATCGTCGACATCGGCCTGCGTGGCTTCCTGCCCGCCTCCCTGGTGGAGATGCGCCGTGTCCGCGACCTGCAGCCCTACGTGGGTCAGGAGCTCGAGGCCAAGATCATCGAGCTGGACAAGAACCGCAACAACGTGGTCCTGTCGCGTCGCGCCTGGCTGGAGCAGACCCAGAGCGAGGTTCGCCAGAACTTCCTCACCCAGCTGCAGAAGGGCCAGATCCGCAACGGCGTCGTCTCCTCGATCGTCAACTTCGGTGCCTTCGTGGACCTGGGCGGCGTCGACGGCCTGGTGCACGTCTCCGAGCTGTCCTGGAAGCACATCGACCACCCGTCCGAGGTCGTCGAGGTCGGCATGCCCGTCACCGTCGAGGTGCTGGACGTGGACATGGACCGCGAGCGCGTCTCCCTGTCGCTCAAGGCCACCCAGGAAGACCCGTGGCAGACCTTCGCCCGGATGCACCAGATCGGCCAGATCGTGCCCGGCAAGGTCACCAAGCTGGTTCCCTTCGGTGCCTTCGTGCGCGTCGAGGAGGGCATCGAGGGCCTGGTGCACGTCTCCGAGCTGGCCGAGCGCCACGTGGAGATCCCCGAGCAGGTCGTCAGCGTCAACGACGAGGTCATGGTCAAGATCATCGACATCGACCTCGAGCGTCGCCGCATCAGCCTCTCGCTGAAGCAGGCCAACGAGGGTGTCGACATCGCCGCTGACGACTTCGACCCGTCGCTGTACGGCATGACCGCCAGCTACGACGAGAACGGCAACTACATCTACCCCGAGGGCTTCGATCCGGAGACCAACGAGTGGAAGCCGGGCTTCGAGGAGCAGCAGCGCGCCTGGGAGGCCCAGTACGCCGAGGCCCAGGCCCGCTGGCTGGCCCTGAAGAAGCAGGCCGAGGAGGCCGAGCAGGCCGACAAGAACGCCGCGATCGAGTCCGCCACCGCCGCCACCTACTCGTCTGCGGCCCCGGCCGACGTCGAGCCGGAGGGTTCGCTGGCCTCGGACGAGGCCCTGCAGGCCCTGCGCGACAAGCTCTCGGGCGGCGCCAACTGAGGCCCTGTGCCCCAGCAGCCGCTCGCGATCTGACGAGCTGAACGGATCGGCCCCCACCCTCGTGGTGGGGGCCGATTTGTGTGTCCTGACAGGAAAAGCCTGCGGGATCGCTGATTCTTCCGTGCCGCTGGCGGACCGAGCCGTCCAGCCTCGATAGCCTGCCCGCATGGTCCCCCAGACATCCCCCACGCGCTCTGGCATGCTCCCGGTCGGCCAGGGCCACCAGCTGTACTGGGAGGAGAGCGGCAACCCCGACGGAATCCCGGCCCTCTACCTCCACGGCGGCCCCGGCGCACCGCTGCGCTCCGGCCACCGTTCCCGCTTCGACCTGGAGCGCTACCGCCTGGTCTCGCCGCAGCAGCGCGGCGCCGGCCGCAGCACGCCCCGGGTGGGGGACCCGGAGCACCGGCTGGCCGACAACACCACCGCCCACCTGCTCGAGGACCTGGAGCTGCTGCGGGCCCACCTGGGCATCGACAGCTGGCTGGTGGTGGGCGACTCCTGGGGCTCCACCCTGGCCCTGCACCATGCCCTGGCCCACCGCGAGGCGGTGCGCGGCCTGCTGCTGGTGGCGGTCACCACCACAGGTCCGCAGGAGGTGGACTGGATCAGCGAGGGCGTGTCCAGCATCTATCCCGAGGCCTGGGAGCAGCTGGCCTCCACCGTGGAGCGGCTGCACCCCGACTGGCGCCGCGGTGGGGGGCCACTGGTGCAGGCGGTGGCCGACCTGATGTCCCATGGCGACGAGGAGGTCCGCACCGAGACCGCCATCGCCTGGATGGACTGGGAGGACACCCACATCCAGGTGGGCCTGCCCAGCGAGCTGTTGCCCTGGGACCGCTTCGGCGAGCGGCCGCTGTCCGAGCTGGTGGCCATGACCACCCTGGTGAGCCACTACTGGAGCCACCATCGTGCCCTGGACCCGGCCTGGGTGCCCACCGGCGGCCTGCTGGCGCACCTGTCCGAGCTCTCCGGACTGCCGCTGTGCATGGTCCACGGCCGCCGTGACGTCTCCGGCCCGGTCTCGATCCCGTGGGCTGTCAAGCAGCAGCTGCCCGAGGCCCAGCTCCACGTCGTGGAGACCGAGGGGCACGGGGGTGAGCTGATGGCGGCGCTGGCGCGTCGCGCCACCGACCACTTCGCGAGCACCGGGGACTTCTCTGGCATGCTGGGGCGATGATCCGGATCGGCCTCACCGGGGGCATCGCCTCGGGCAAGTCCACGGTGGGGGAGATGATGCGCCGCCGAGGAGCGGTGCTGATCGACTCCGACCAGCTGGCGCGTGACGTCGTGAGCGTGGGCAGCGAGGGCCTGGCGGCCGTCGTGGAGCGCTTCGGCAAGGGCGTCCTGCAGGCCGACGGCAGCCTGGACCGCGCCGCCCTGGGAAGCCTCGTCTTCGCCGACGAGGCGGCCCGTGCAGACCTGAACGCCATCGTGCACCCGCTGGTGCGCGCGGCCTCGGCGCAGGTGGAGGCACAGGTGGCCGACCCCTATGCCCTGGTGGTGCACATGATCCCGCTGCTGGTGGAGACCGGCCGGGCGCGTGACTTCGACGCCCTGGTGGTGGTCGACGTCGACGAGCAGGTCCAACTGGAGCGGCTGATGGCCCGCAACGGCCTGGATGAGGCACAGGCCCGGGCCCGGATCAGCGCGCAGGCCAGCCGTCTCGACCGGCTGCGGGTGGCCGACTACGTGATCCGCAATGACGCCGGTCTGGAGGAGCTGGCCGAGCGCACCCATGCCGTCTGGCACCAGCTGCTGGCACTGCGTGACGGCACCGACTCCTGCGGCTGCTGAACCGGCCCGGGAAAACTGTCAGGGGCCCGCGCTAGCCTCTGGGGTATGCGTCCCGTAGAAGACCTCCAGCGCGTCGTCGCCCCGTTCACGATGCAGGCCGGCTTCGAGCCCTCCGGTGACCAGCCGGCCGCCATCGACGAGCTGGAGCGCCGGATCCGCGCCGGCGAGCAGGACGTGGTCCTGCTGGGCGCCACCGGCACCGGCAAGACCGCGACGGTGGGCTGGCTGACCGAGCGGCTGCAGCGTCCCGTCCTGGTGATGCAGCCCAACAAGACGCTGGCCGCGCAGTACGCCAACGAGCTGCGCCAGTTCTTCCCGGACAATGCCGTGGAGTACTTCGTCAGCTACTACGACTACTACCAGCCCGAGGCCTACGTCCCGCAGACGGACACCTACATCGAGAAGGACTCCTCGCTCAACGAGGAGGTGGAGCGGCTGCGGCACTCCACCACCGCCAGCCTGCTCACCCGGCGCGACGTGATCGTGGTGGCCACCGTCTCGGCCATCTACGGCCTGGGCACCCCGGAGGAGTACGTCGACCGGATGGTGCGGCTCAAGGTGGGCGAGGAGATCGAGCGGGAGGCGCTGCTGCGCCGCCTGGTGGAGATCCAGTACGCCCGCAACGACCTGGCCGGCACCCGCGGCACCTTCCGGGTGCGCGGCGACACCCTCGAGGTCTTCCCGATGTACGAGGAGAATGCGGTGCGCATCGAGTTCTTCGGCGACGAGATCGAGGCGCTCAGCACCATGCACCCGCTCACCGGGGAGGTGCTGAGCAATGACCAGGAGATCTACGTCTTCCCGGCCACCCACTACGTCGCCGGCCCGCAGCGCATGGAGAAGGCGATCGGCACCATCGAGACCGAGCTGGAGGAGCGACTCACCGAGCTGCACGAGCAGAACAAGCTGCTCGAGGAGCAGCGGTTGCGGATGCGCACCACCTACGACATCGAGATGATGCGCCAGATCGGTTCCTGCTCCGGCATCGAGAACTACTCGCGGCACATGGACGGTCGTGCCCCGGGCAGCCCGCCCCACACCCTGCTGGACTTCTTCCCGGAGGACTTCCTGCTGGTGATCGACGAGTCGCACGTCACCGTGCCGCAGATCGGCGGCATGTACGAGGGCGACGCCTCCCGCAAGCGCACCCTGGTGGACCACGGCTTCCGGCTGCCCAGCGCCATGGACAACCGGCCGCTGCGCTTCGAGGAGTTCGCGGAGCGGATCGGGCAGACCGTCTACCTCTCGGCCACCCCCGGCGACTACGAGATGGCCCGCTCCGACGGCTTCGTGGAGCAGATCATCCGCCCCACCGGCCTGGTGGACCCGGAGATCATCGTGAAGCCCACCAAGGGCCAGATCGACGACCTGATGGGCGAGATCCGCCAGCGCGTCGAGCGCAACGAGCGCGTGCTGGTCACCACGCTGACCAAGAAGATGAGCGAGGACCTGACCGACTACCTGATGGAGAACGGGGTCCGCACCCGCTACCTGCACTCCGAGGTGGACACCCTGCGCCGCGTCGAGCTGCTGCGCGAGCTGCGGCTGGGCGAGTACGACGTGCTGGTGGGCATCAACCTGCTGCGCGAGGGCCTGGACCTGCCCGAGGTGAGCCTGGTGGCCATCCTGGATGCCGACAAGGAGGGCTTCCTGCGCTCGGACCGCTCGCTGATCCAGACCATCGGCCGTGCCGCGCGAAATGTCGCCGGCCAGGTGCACATGTACGCGGACAGGATCACGCCGTCCATGGAGCGCGCCATCGACGAGACCAACCGTCGTCGCGCCAAGCAGATCGCCTACAACACCGAGCACGGGATCGACCCGCAGCCGCTGCGCAAGAAGATCGCCGACATCACCGACATGCTCGCCCGCGAGGACGCCGACACCCAGGAGCTGGTGAGCAAGGCCCAGCCGAAGGGCCGCAGCCCCAAGTCCCCGGTGCCCGGCGTGGTGGAGAAGGCCCGCGGCCTGGACACCTCGAACATGGCGGTCAGCGAGCTGGCCGACCTGGTGCAGGAGCTCACCGAGCAGATGCACACCGCCGCGGCCGAGCTGCAGTTCGAGCTGGCCGCCCGGCTGCGCGACGAGGTCGGTGACCTGAAGAAGGAGCTGCGCGGGATGATCGAGGCGAACCGCTAGCCCGTCAGCGGGGCCTCACAGCGTGTAGCGGACCTTCGAGAAGCGGTCCTGCCCGATCACCTGCGTCCTGCCCTCGAAGCGCGCGGGCAGGTCCCGGGTCTCGACGTAGTCCTTGGAGACGCGCGCCAGCTGCTGGGTGGCGCCCTTCTCCACCAGGTAGTAGGCGTCCCGGTTCGACAGGCCGTCGGCGGCCCAGATCACGCCGGGCTGGGTGATGAAGTCCAGCAGGTTCTCCCACCGGGTCATCTCGCGGCGCCGCAGCAGCGGGTGGATCACCTCGGCGTCGGGGTGCACCTCGCGCACCGCCATGTCCTGCTTCGAGCGGGCCGGCTTCACCTTCCGGTAGGAGTCGAGCACGATCGGCACCCGTACCGCCTCGGCCGAGAAGGGCCGGTCGGTGCGCACCAGCGAGTCGATGGAGCAGTCGAGCAGGTCGGCCAGCGCGGCCAGGTTGACGATGTCGGGCATGCCCTTGTCCGACTCCCACTTCGTGATCGCCTGGCGCGAGACGCACAGCGCCTGGGCCAGGTCGGCCTGGGTCATGCCGGCGCGGTTGCGGGCCTCGCGGAGCTTGCTGCCGAGGGTCATGGTGGGTGTCCTTCCAGGGTCCGGGATCCGTCTCTCGGACCGCCGTGTTCATCACACTAGGGATGGATCGCCGGCTCCGTCCCGGTCATGGCAGGCCCCGGCCCGCCACCCTTCGTGGCCGGGGACGCGACAGCCCGTGCCACGCAGCGTGGCACGGGCTGACAAGGCAGGACGAGAGGTCAGTGGGCCTCTTCGATCTCCTCGGCGGTCATGTTGCGGGTCTTCATCAGGCTGAGCACGGCGGTCAGGACCAGGGTCACGATGATGACGCCCAGGCTGAGCTCGATGCCGATCTCGGCCCAGTCGCCCACCAGGTGGTAGTGGTGCGCGGCGTGCAGGACCAGCTTGACGCCGATGAAGGCCAGGATGATCGACAGGCCGATGGGCAGGTAGACCAGCTTCTTCAGCAGGCCGCCCAGCAGGAAGTAGAGCTGGCGCAGGCCCATCAGCGCGAAGACGTTCGCGGTGAAGACCAGGTAGGGCTCCTGGGTCAGGCCGTAGATCGCGGGGATCGAGTCCAGGGCGAAGAGCAGGTCGGTGGAGCCCAGCGCCACGATCACCAGGAACATCGGGGTCATGAAGCGCTTGGCGTCGATCTTCACCGAGGTCTTGGTGCCGTGCCAGTCGTCGGTGAAGGGGAAGGTCCGCTTCACCCAGCGGATGGCCATGTTCTCCGTGGCCTCGTCGTCGTGGTCCTTCTCGAAGAAGTCCTTGACCAGGTCGAAGGCGGTGTAGAGCAGGAAGGCGCCGAAGGCGAAGAAGATCCAGGCGAAGCGCTCGATCATGGCGGCGCCCAGGGCGATGAAGATGCCGCGGAAGACCAGCGCCAGGATGATGCCGACCAGCAGCGCGTACTGCTGCAGGTGCCGCGGCACCTTCATCTTGGCCATGATGATCAGGAAGATGAACAGGTTGTCCAGGCTGAGGCTGTACTCGGTCAGCCAGCCCGCGAAGAACTCCTTGCCGTAGCGAGGTCCCGCGAAGTGGCTGACGCCCAGGCCGAACAGGATGGCGGCGGCGATGATGGCCACCACGACGATGGTGCACTCCTTCATCGACGGCTCGTGGGGCTTGCGCCCGACCACGATGACGTCGAAGAGCAGGACGGCGGCCATGATGCCGATGGTGATCAGCCACGTTGAGATGTGGATGTCCATGCGGGACCTTTCGGGATTGGTGACGTAGGGGGTCTGCCAGGAGGTCTCGTCCGCCACCGGGGTGGCTGCAGGCCGGAGAAATGTCCTCGTGCTGACGACCTGCGGGTTGCTGGATTACTCCCCTCCAACCAGAGCATCGCATGGATCCTACCGCGAGCCGGCACCGTGCCGCCTGTTGGCGGCCCTGGGCAGGGGGCCGCTCACACCTCGGCGAGGTCCACGTGGCGTCCCTCCCGCACCAGCAGCACGGCCGTCGCGGTGATCGCGAAGGCGGCCAGGTAGGCCAGCATGACCGGCGTCACCGAGTGGTAGCGGCGCATCAGGTCCGCGGCCAGCAGCGGCGTGAAGCCGGCCCCCAGGGTGGAGGCGGTCTGGTAGGCCAGCGAGGTGCCGGTGTAGCGGACCTCGGTGGGGAAGAGCTCGGACAGGAAGGCGGTGTAGGGGCCGAACAGGGCGCCCTGCACCAGGGCCTGGCCCGCGATGATGGCCACGGCGGTCCCGGCCACCGTCCCGGAGTCCAGGGCGCGCAGCAGCGGCAGCGCCAGCACGGCGCCCAGCAGGCAGGTGCTGAGCATCACCGTGCGGCGTCCGACCTTGTCCGAGATCCAGGCGGCGAAGGCCATCACCACGAACATGCCCAGCGGTGCCCACGCCTTGATGTCCAGGATGGCGGCCTGCGGCACCTTGAGCTGACGGGCGTGCTGCACCGCCCAGACCGAGAGGATGCCCTGGGTGGCGAAGCCCGCGATGCCGGCCAGCACGCCCAGCACGAGGACCCGCCAGTGCCGGGTGAAGACCTCGGTGGCGGGGGTACGACGAGCCTCGGCCCGCTCCTGCAGCTCCTGGAAGAGCGGCGTCTCCGCCACGCGCACCCGCACCAGCATGCCGACGGCCAGCAGCACGATGGACAGCAGGAAGGGGATGCGCCAGCCCCAGGCCAGGAACTGCTCCGGCGACAGGGAACGGCTGAAGACGCCCATCACGAAGGCGGCCAGGAAGGAGCCGGCCGGCCCGCCGAGGTTGGCGAAGGAGGCCGCGAAACCACGCCGTGCCCCCGGGGCGTGCTCGACGGCCACCAGCACGGCCCCGCCGATCTCACCGCCCAGCCCGATGCCCTGCAGGACGCGCAGCAGGAGCAGCAGCAGGGGAGCGGCCACCCCGATGGAGCGTTGGTCCGGCAGCAGGCCGATGCCCACCGAGGCCAGGCCCATCATCATCATGGTGATGACCAGCATCTTCTTGCGGCCCAGGGTGTCGCCGAACTGGCCGAAGATCCAGCCGCCCAACGGCCGCGCCAGGTATCCCACCGCGAAGGTGGCGAAGCCGGCGACGGTGGCCATGCCGGGGGTGAGGTTGTTGAAGAAGACCTTGTCGAAGACCAGCGAGGTGGCCAACGCGTAGAGCAGGAAGTCGTAGAACTCGATGGCCGAGCCCATGAAGCTGGAGAACAGGATCCGCCGCATCTGCGGGGAGTTCATCGGGGAAGTGGTCACCGGGGCACGCTAGCGGCGTGCGGCCGGGCCCCGGAAGGGCTTTCGCCCAGCGGTCACCAGCCGCGTTCGCGCCACTCGGCCAGGTGCGGGCGCTCGGCGCCCAGCGTCGTGTGGTCGCCGTGGCCGGGCCAGACCACCGCGTCGTCGCCATGGCGAGCGAAGAGCTCGCGCTCCACGTCGTCCAGCAGGCTGGTGAAGTCCTCCGCAGACCCGGTCTTGCCCACGCCGCCGGGGAACAGGCTGTCGCCGGTGAAGAGCTGCACGCCGGCCTCGCCGGCGTCCACCACCAGCGCGATGGAGCCTGGGGTGTGACCCACCAGGCCGACCACGCTGATGGTGCGTCGGCCCAGGGTGAGGCTGTCTCCGGTCCACAGCGGCTCGCAGGCCACGCCGGTGGCCTGCTCGATGGCCTGCGCGTCGGGCCGGCCGGCGACGGTGCGTGCGCCGGTGGCGGCGGCCAGCTCGGCGAGCGCCTGGACGTGGTCGTGGTGGCGGTGGGTGGTGACGATGGTCTCCACCGTCACCCCGGAGACCAGGTCGAGCAGGGCGGGGGCGTCGTCGGCGGCGTCCACCAGCAGGGCGCGGCCCGAGGCCTCACGCAGCAGGTAGGCATTGTTCGACATCGGGCCGACCACGGCCACGTCGAGGTAGAGGTCGTCGGCCAGTTGGCGGGTGGTGGTCATGGCAGCTCCAGGTTCTCGATCTCGGGGGCGCCCACCAGGGCCTCGGCATCGCCGCGGCCGGTGAGCCAGCCCAGCAGGGCGGCATCGCTGCCGTGCACCTCCGGGCCCTCCTCGCCGGCACCCACCCGGGTCCGCAGGCCGGAGGTGCTGGCGATCCGGAGGGTGGGGAAGTCCTCGCGGCCGGACAGCCGCAGGCAGTGCCATTCCAGCAGCCAGCGGGCGATGTCGGCGGCCACGTCGGTGGCGGTGAAGCCGCAGTCCAGGTCGATGTGGTGCAGCACCACCTCGTTCAGCCGGGCGACGGGCAGCCAGTTGACCGGCATCCGAAGCCCGGGCGCCAGCAGCACCTCGTCGTCGGCCCCCGACTCCTCGAGGTAGCCGAAGACGCTGTTGAGCATGCCGGCCGAGGTGTCCAGGTCGATCTGCAGCTCCAGGGCGCCGCGCAGCGAGCCCTGCTCCAGCTCGCGCTCCCGCTCCGCCTGGTCCGGGTAGAGCTGGGCAGGGTTGTGGGTCAGGAAGCCGTGCACCACCCGGGTCAGCGCGTCGGCATTGCGTGCCAGGTGGGTGGCGACGTGGGCCCGGGTCCAGCCCGGCAGCCGGCTGTCCTGCTGCCAGTCCTCGTCGGAGATGGCGATGGTGCTGCCCAGCAGGTTCTGGGTGGCCTCGCGCTTGCGCCGCCGCAGCTGCGCCATCGTCGCACTGATCGGCAGGGCTGCCGAGTCGTGGGACGAGGAGCTCATGCGACCAACCTAACGAACCAGCGCCTCCGGAGCGAGCCTCCGCAACCGGTTTCCGACGGGACCCAGGCGGCGCCGCGGTCCACCCGGCGGGTGGGAGCCCGGGAATTGTCGGTGGGGCGCCCTACTCTTGGGGGCGTGAATGACCGACTGATCGTCAAGGGTGCCCGGGAGCACAACCTGCGCAACGTCTCGCTGGACCTGCCGCGCGATGCGTTGATCGTGTTCACCGGCCTGTCCGGCTCCGGCAAGTCCTCCCTGGCCTTCGACACCATCTTCGCCGAGGGCCAGCGTCGCTACGTGGAGTCGCTGAGCGCCTACGCCCGGATGTTCCTGGGCCAGATGGACAAGCCGGACGTGGACTTCATCGAGGGCCTGTCCCCGGCGGTCTCCATCGACCAGAAGTCCACCAGTCGCAACCCGCGCTCCACGGTGGGCACCATCACCGAGGTCTACGACTACCTGCGCCTGATGTACGCCCGCATCGGCCACCCGCACTGCCCGGTCTGCGGCGAGCCGATCGCCCGGCAGAGTCCGCAGCAGATCGTCGACCGGCTGATGGCCCTGCCCGAGGGCACCCGCTTCCAAGTGCTCGCGCCCCTGGTCAAGGGACGCAAGGGCGAGCACGTCGACCTCATCCGCAGCCTGGCCGCCGACGGCTACAGCCGCGTGCGGGTGGACGGTGAGATCCACCAGCTCACCGACGTCCCGGCGCTGGACAAGCAGCGCAAGCACGACATCGAGGTGGTGGTGGACCGCGTGGCGGTCAAGCCCACCTCCAAGCAGCGGATCACCGACTCGGTGGAGACCGCGCTGCGGCTGGCCCAGGGCATCGTGGCGGTGGACTTCGTGGACCGCGACGCCAAGGACCCCGAGCGCGAGCGCCGCTACTCGGAGAAGATGGCCTGCCCCAACGAGCACGACATCTCCATCGACGAGCTCGAGCCGCGCCAGTTCTCCTTCAACGGCCCCTGGGGGGCCTGCCCGGCCTGCACCGGCCTGGGCACCACCCTCGAGGTGGATCCTGACCTGGTGGTGCCGGACCGCGGCAAGTCGCTGGCCGAGGGCGCCATCGCCCCGTGGGCCAATGCCCACGTCGCCAAGCACTACGAGCACGTCTTCTCCTCGCTGGCCAAGCAGGAGAAGTTCAGCGTCGACACCCCGTGGGAGGACCTGCCGGAGCAGGTCCGCGGCCTGCTGCTGCAGGGCGCGGGGGACCCGGTCTACGTCTCCTACCGCAACCGCTTCGGCCGCACCCGCACCTTCACCCAGAACTACGAGGGCGTGCTGCGCTACGTGCGGCGTCGCTACGACGAGGCGGAGACCGACTCCGCCCGTGACCGTTGGGGTGGCTATCTGCGCGAGATCCCCTGCCCCACCTGCCACGGCGCCCGGCTGAAGCCCACGTCGTTGGCGGTCACCGTGGGCGGGCGCAACATCTCGCAGCTGGCCGACATGTCCATCCGCGAGGTGGCCGACTTCCTGGCCGGGCTGGAGATGACCGCCCGTGAGTCGCAGATCGCCGAGCGGTTGGTCAAGGAGATCAACGCCCGGCTCCGCTTCCTGCTGGATGTGGGCCTGGAGTACCTCACCCTGTCGCGCAATGCCGGCTCGCTGTCCGGTGGCGAGGCGCAGCGGATCCGGCTTGCCACCCAGATCGGCTCCGGCCTGGTGGGGGTGCTCTACGTCCTCGACGAGCCCTCGATCGGCCTGCACCAGCGTGACAACCACCGTCTGATCGAGACCCTGAAGCGGCTGCGTGACCTGGGCAACACCCTGATCGTGGTGGAGCACGACGAGGACACCATCCGGGTGGCCGACTGGACCGTCGACGTCGGTCCCGGCGCCGGCGAGCACGGCGGCCACGTGGTGGTCTCCGGGCCGGTGGAGGAGCTGCTGGCCAACGAGTCCTCGATCACCGGCGCCTACCTGTCGGGCCGGCGTTCCATCCCGTTGCCCGCCACCCGGCGTCCCGCCACCGGGCGCGAGATCGTGGTGCACGGCGCCCGCCAGAACAACCTGCGCGAGGTGGACGTCCACTTCCCGCTGGGCCAGCTGGTGGCCGTCACCGGCGTCTCCGGCTCCGGCAAGTCCTCGGTGGTCAACGGCATCCTCTACACCGCCCTGGCGCAGCGGCTCTACAAGGCCAAGGCGGTGCCGGGCAAGCACCGCTCGATCACCGGCGTCGAGCACATCGACAAGGTGATCCACGTCGACCAGTCGCCGATCGGCCGCACCCCGCGCTCCAACCCGGCCACCTACACCGGCGTCTTCGACAAGATCCGCAACCTGTTCGCGGCCACGCCCGAGGCCAAGGTGCGCGGCTACCAGGCCGGGCGCTTCTCCTTCAACGTGAAGGGCGGGCGCTGCGAGAACTGCATGGGCGACGGCACCATCAAGATCGAGATGAACTTCCTGCCCGACGTCTACGTGCCCTGCGAGGTCTGCCAAGGGGCCCGGTACAACCGAGAGACGCTGGAGGTCCACTTCAAGGGCCGCACCATCGCCGAGGTGCTGGACATGCCGATCGAGGAGGCCGTCGACTTCTTCGGCGCCCACAACGCGATCGCGCGGCACCTGCGCACCCTGGACGAGGTGGGCCTGGGCTACGTGCGGCTGGGCCAGCCCGCCACCACGCTCTCCGGTGGTGAGGCGCAGCGCGTGAAGCTCGCCACCGAGCTGCAGCGCCGCTCCACCGGGCGCACCATGTACGTGCTCGACGAGCCCACCACCGGCCTGCACTTCGAGGACATCCGCAAGCTGCTCGGGGTGCTGGACCGCCTGGTGGACCAGGGCAACTCGATCGTGGTGATCGAGCACAACCTGGACGTCATCAAGACCGCGGACCACGTCATCGACATGGGTCCCGAGGGTGGCTCGGGTGGCGGCATGGTGGTGGCCACCGGCACCCCGGAAGAGGTCTCGCGGGTGCCCGAGAGCTACACCGGACGCTTCCTGGCCGACATCCTCAAGGGCAAGGAGGTGCCGGTCGGCGAGCCGCAGGAGGCACTGGTGGACACCCCTGCTCCCGCCACGGCGAAGAAGGCCGCGAAGAAGGCGACGGCCCGCAAGACCGCCGCGAAGAAGACCACCGCCAAGAAGACGACCGCCCGCAAGGCCACGGCGAAGAAGGCCACCGCCCGCAAGGCCTGAGCCGAGGGCCGCTCCCACGGCCGATGGACGTGAGAACGGCGCCCTGCAGGAATGCCGGGCGCCGTTCGTCGTGCTGACTGGCCGGGAGCTCCGGCCGTGGGGACTCAGGCGGTGATGCTGACCTTGTCGCCACTGGCCTTGGCGGTGGCCTTGCCCAGACCCGCGGTCGCCGGGCCGCTGAGTCGCGAGCCGTCGCTGATCGAGAAGCGGGAGTCGTGGCAGGTGCAGATGATCTCGGACTCCACCACCTTGCTCACGTCGCAGCCGGCGTGCGGGCAGGCGCGGACGAAGGCGCAGAAGCTCCCCTTGGTGGGCTGGGTGACGACGTAGTTGGTGCCCTCCAGGATCTTGCCGGAGCCCACCGGGACGTCGGCAGCGGCCACCTCGGCGGGGCCGGTGGTCTTCTTCTCGGGGGCGGAGCAGCCAACGAGGGCGGTGGCGCCCACCCCGGCGGCGGCCAGGCCGCCGGTCCTCAGCAGGTCGCGACGGGTTGCGGGGGTCATGGACGGTCCTCTCGGTCGACGATCTGGGCGCCGTGCGGCGCTGCGCCCACCCTAGCGCCGCGCTGCGACGGCACTGTCACAGGGCCCGCCTAGACTGGCCGGCATGGCCGATCCGTCCACCTATCGCCCCGAGCCGGGAACCATTCCCACCGATCCGGGGGTCTACCGTTTCTCGGACGCGCACGGCCAGGTGATCTACGTCGGCAAGGCCAAGAACCTGCGCCAGCGGCTCAACTCCTACTTCGCCGACCCGGCCGGCCTGCACTTCCGCACCCAGACGATGGTGCGCACCGCCGCCAAGGTGGAGTGGACCGTGGTGCAGAACGAGCTGGAGAGCCTGCAGCTCGAGTACACCTGGATCCAGCAGTACGACCCGCGCTTCAACGTCAAGTACCGCGACGACAAGTCCTATCCCTGGCTGTGCATCACCTGGAGCGACGAGTACCCGCGGGTCTTCGTGGGGCGTGGCGCCAAGCGCAAGGGTTGGCGCTACTACGGGCCCTTCGGCCAGGCCTGGGCGATCCGCGAGACCGTCGACGCGCTGCTGCACGTCTTCCCGATGCGCTCCTGCAGCAATGGCGTCTTCCGCAATGCCGCCGCCGCGGGACGCCCGTGCCTGCTGGGCTACATCGGCAAGTGCTCGGCGCCCTGCGTGGGTCGGATCAGCCCGGAGGACCACCGCGAGCTGGTGAGCGACTTCGCCAGCTTCATGGCCGGGCAGACCGGTCAGCTGACCCGCAAGATGGAACGCTCCATGATGCAGGCCAGCAGCAACCTGGAGTTCGAGAAGGCCGCGGTCATCCGTGACTCGCTCACCGCGCTGAAGCAGGCCACCGAGAAGAATGCCATCGTGCTCGACGACGGCACCGATGCCGACGTGATCGCGCTGGCGGCCGACCCGCTGGAGGTGGCCGTGCAGATCTTCAACGTGCGCGCCGGCCGGGTGCGCGGCGAGCGTGGCTGGGTGGCCGACCGCGCCGACGATGCCGGGCTGGAGGAGCTGGTGGAGCAGTTCCTGCTGCAGATCTATGCCGACGAGTCCGCCGCGGACACCGAGACCGCCAGCCACATCCCGCGCGAGGTGCTGGTGCCGGTGATGCCGGCCTCCGGTGACGTGATGGCCCAGTTGCTCAGCGAGCAGCGCCATGCCAACGTCCACCTGCACGTGCCCCAGCGCGGCGACAAGCGGGTGCTGCTGGACACGGTGGCCCGCAACGCCGCCGAGGCGCTGCAGCAGCACAAGATGAGGCGCGCCGGTGACCTGTCCACCCGCAACCGTGCGCTGGAACAGATCCAGCAGGTGCTGGAGCTGGAGACCGCGCCGCTGCGCATCGAGTGCTACGACATCTCCCACCTGCAGGGCACCGAGGTGGTGGGCTCCATGGTGGTCTTCGAGGACGGCCTGCCGCGCAAGAGCGAGTACCGCCGCTTCGTGATCCGCTCCTTCGAGGGCTCCGACGACCTGCGAGCCATGAAGGAGGTGCTGACCAGGCGCTTCCGGCGGCTGCTCGACGACCGCGCCTCCATGTCGGCCGAGGCCGAGGGCGGTCCGGTGCTGGTGGACGCCACCACCGGGGCGGCCCGCAAGTTCGCCTACGCCCCGGCCCTGGTGGTGGTCGATGGCGGCCAGCCGCAGGTGCAGGCCGCCGCCGAGGTGCTGGAGGAGCTCGGCCTGGCCGACGAGATCGCGCTGTGCGGGCTGGCCAAGCGGCTCGAGGAGGTCTGGATCCCCGACGAGGAGTACCCGCTGATCCTGCCGCGCACCTCCGAGGGGCTCTACCTGCTGCAGCGGCTGCGTGACGAGGCCCACCGCTTCGCCATCACCCACCACCGTGGCCGGCGCAGCAAGGCGATGGTGGAGTCCGTGCTGGACGACGTGCCGGGGCTGGGGGAGGTGCGCCGCAAGGCGCTGCTCAAGCACTTCGGCTCGATGAAGAAACTGCGCGCCGCGAGCGTCGAGGAGGTGGGCCTGGTGCCCGGCTTCGGACCGCGCCTGGCCCAGGCCGTGGTGGACGCGATGGCCGGCCAGCAGCCGGGTGAGGCGGTCAACGTGACCACCGGCGAGGTGATCGAGACCTGAGCGGTGGCCGGTCGGGCACAATGGGCGCGTGAGCACACCGACGTCGTCCGCCCAGTCCCCGTCGAGCGCCGGGCCCCGCGTGGTGATCATCACCGGCCTGTCCGGTGCCGGTCGCCGTACCGCCGCCCACCAGATGGAGGACCTCGGCTGGTACGTCGTCGACAACCTGCCGCCGTCGATGCTGCCCGGCCTGGTGGACCTGGCCCGCCGCAATGACATCGCCAAGCTGGGCGTGGTGCTGGACGTGCGCTCCCGGGCCCTGTTCGAGCAGCTCGGCGTGGTCTTCGCGGACCTGGCCGAGCAGGGCGTCGAGGTGGAGGTGCTCTACCTGGAGGCCGACGACGCCGTCATCGTGCGACGCCAGGAGTCCACCCGGCGGCCGTTGCCGCTGCAGGGCGACGGACGCCTGGTGGACGGCATCACCAAGGAGCGGGCGATGCTCAGCTCGCTGCGCGCCGCGGCAGACCTGGTGATCGACACCACCAACCTCAACGTGCACCAGCTCTCCGCGCGGGTGGCGCACGCCTACGGCGGTGACGACGGCGAGCGGATCCGGGTGGTGGTGATGAGCTTCGGCTTCAAGAACGGCCTGCCGCTGGACGCAGACCTGGTGCTCGACGTGCGCTTCCTGCCCAACCCGCACTGGGTTCCCGAGCTGCGCCCCCAGACCGGGCTGTCGGAGGCGGTGAGCAGCTATGTGCTGGGGCAGAACGGGGCCACCGACTTCCTGGACAAGCTGCAGGGCCTGTTCCAGACCATGGCCCCCGGCTATGTGCGCGAGGGCAAGCGCCAGGTGACCGTGGCCATCGGCTGCACCGGCGGCAAGCACCGCTCCACCGCGATGAGCGAGGAGTTCGGCCGGCGGCTGCGTGAGCAGGGCATGCAGGTGAGCGTGATGCACCGCGACCTGGGCAAGGAATGAGCGCCCGCAAGAGCCTGCCCACGGTGACCGCCCTGGGCGGCGGCCACGGGCTGAGCGCCAGCCTGAGCGCGCTGCGACGGATCACCGACCGGCTCACCGCGGTGGTCACGGTGGCCGACGACGGCGGCTCCTCGGGCCGGCTGCGCGACGAGTTCGACTGCCTGCCGCCCGGAGACCTGCGGATGGCGCTGGCGGCGCTGTGCGGGGACGACGCGGAGGGTCGGCAGTGGGCCGACGTGCTGCAGTCCCGCTTCGCCGGCGACGGGCCGATGGCTGGTCACGCGGTGGGCAACCTGCTGATCCTGGGTCTGTGGCAGCACCTGGACGACCCGGTGGCCGGGCTGGACCAGGTGGCGGCCCTGCTGCGCACCCGCGGCCGGGTGCTGCCGATGTCGCTGTCCCCGCTGACCATCGAGGCCGACGTGATCGGGCTGGACCCGCTGGCCCCCGACGAGGTCTGCACCCTGTCCGGCCAGGCGACGGTGGCCAAGACCCGGGCCGAGGTGCAGAAGATCCGCCTGGTGCCGGCCGACCCGGCCGCCTGCCCGCAGGCGCTGGAGGCGGTGGGGCAGAGCGACTACGTGGTGCTCGGCCCCGGCTCCTGGTTCACCTCCGTGCTGCCGCACCTGATGGTTCCTGAGCTGGCCCGCGCCATCTCGCAGTGCCCCGGCCGGCGCATCCTGACACTGAACATCGAGCCTGCCGACGAGACCGACGGCTTCACCGCCTCGCGCCACATCGAGCTGCTCGCCGAGCACGCACCGGGGCTGCGCCTGGACACCGTCGTGGCCGATGCAGCCTTCAACGACGAGCACCTGGCAGGTTTCGTGGCCTCGCTCGGTGCCGAGTTGGTGCTGGCCGACGTGAGGATGCGCGACGGCTCCGCGCGGCACGACCCCTTGCGCCTGGCCGCGGTCTATGCCGACGTGATGGGGCTGTAGCCTCTCACCAGCCGGAATGTCATCACCCCCACGGACGTGGTTCAATTCGGTGATCGTGGCCCGCCGGGTCGCACCTCGGGGGAGGTCCATCACAGGCAGCACAGAAGGATTCAGTCCGCATGGCAATGACCCAGCAGGTGAAGGCGGAGCTCGCGACCATCAAGGTCACCAAGCCCTGCTGCCGGCGCTCCGAGGTGGCGAGCATGCTGCGCTTCGCCGGCGGGATCCACATCGTCAGCGGCCGGATCGTGGTGGAGGCCGAGTTCGACACCGGCGCGGCCGCCCGTCGCCTGCGCAGCGCCATCCAGGACCTCTACGGCTTCACCGCCGACATGATCATGGTCAACGGCTCCGGCATCCGTCGTGGCACCCGCTACCTGCTGCGCCTGGTGGCCGAGGGGGACTCGCTGGCGCGCCAGACCGGCCTCACCGACGCCCACGGCCGCCCGGTGCGCGGCCTGCCCGCCATCGTGGTGGGCGGCGGGACCTGCTGCCAGGTGGCCGCCTGGCGCGGCGCCTTCCTGGCCCACGGCTCGCTCACCGAGCCGGGACGCTCGATGGCCCTGGAGGTCACCTGCCCCGGATCCGAGGCGGCGCTGGCCCTGGTGGGCGCCGCCCGCCGGCTACAGATCCCGGCCAAGGCCCGCGAGGTCCGCAATGTGGACCGCGTGGTGATCCGCGACGGCGACGCCATCGGTGCCATGCTCACCCGGCTGGGGGCGCACGAGTCGCTGCTGGCCTGGGAGGAGCGTCGGATGCGCCGCGAGGTGCGCGCCTCGGCCAACCGGCTGGCCAACTTCGACGACGCCAACCTGCGCCGCTCGGCGCGTGCCGCGGTGGCGGCCGGTGCCCGCGTGGAGCGGGCGCTGGAGATCCTGGGCGAGGACGTCCCCGACCACCTGAAGGCCGCCGGCCTGCTGCGCCTGGAGCACAAGAACGCGAGCCTGGAGGAGCTGGGCCAGCTGCACACCCCGCCGCTGACCAAGGACGCCGTGGCCGGCCGGATCCGCCGGCTGCTCGCCACCGCCGACAAGGTGGCCGCCGACAAGGGGATTCCCGGCACCGAGGCGGGTCTGTCCCCGGAGATGCTTGCCGACGACTGAGCCCGGTCGGCAGCAGCGCCTTCTCGACCGTCCGGTAACCCCGCGGTCACCATCCGTTCACCCCGCGTGAAGCCGGGGGAGTTGAACGTGCAAGTTCGCGACCCGCCCTCACGCTGTCGTGATCCATTCGTTAGAGTGGGACACGTCCGAACAGTCTCTTCACCAAGTGCAGAGGCACTGAATATCTCGAAGGAGATAACGAATGACCGTCAAGGTTGGCATCAACGGCTTCGGCCGCATCGGCCGCAACTTCTTCCGCGCCCTCCAGGAGCAGGGCGCCGACCTCGAGGTCGTGGCCGTCAACGACCTCACCGACACCAAGACCCTGGCCCACCTGCTGAAGTACGACTCGATCATGGGTCGCTTCGAGGGCGAGGTCACCGCGGGCGAGGGTGTCATCACCGTCGACGGCAAGGACATCAAGGTCCTGGCCGAGAAGGATCCGGCCAACCTCCCTTGGGGCGACCTGGGCGTGGACGTGGTCGTGGAGTCCACCGGCTTCTTCACCGATGGCGAGAAGGCCAAGGCCCACATCGCCGGCGGTGCCAAGAAGGTCATCATCTCGGCCCCCGGCAAGAACGTCGACGGCACCTTCGTCATGGGCGTCAACGACAAGGACTACACCAACGAGATGAACATCATCTCGAACGCGTCCTGCACCACCAACTGCCTGGCCCCGCTGGCCAAGGTGCTGAACGACAAGTTCGGCATCGAGCGCGGCATCATGACCACCATCCACAGCTACACCGGTGACCAGCGCATCCTCGACGCCCCGCACAGCGACCTGCGTCGCGCCCGCGCCGCCGCGCTGAACATGATCCCCACCAAGACCGGCGCCGCCCAGGCCGTGGCCCTGGTCATCCCGGAGCTCAAGGGCAAGTTCGACGGCCTGGCCGTCCGCGTCCCCACCCCCACCGGCTCGCTGACCGACCTCACCTTCGTCGCCTCCAAGGAGGTCACCGTCGAGGAGATCCAGGCCGCCGTCAAGGAGGCTGCCGAGGGCGAGCTCAAGGGTGTCCTGAAGTACACCGAGGACCCGATCGTCTCCAGCGACATCGTCGGTGACCCGCACACCAGCATCTTCGACGCCACCGAGACCAAGGTCATCGGCAACCTGGTGAAGGTGCTGTCCTGGTACGACAACGAGTGGGGCTACTCCAACTCGCTGGTCCGCCTGACCTCCCTGGTCGGCAGCAAGCTGGCCTGACCGGTCACCCGGTAGAGCAACCAGGCAACGGGGTGGGGCGCGCACCTGCGCCCCACCCCGTTCCCGTACCCGGGCCCGACGACGGGCCCACCCCGCACCACCACCTGTCCAAACCTCCACGGAAGGATTGACGTGAAGTCGATCAACGATCTGGGCGATCTCAAGGGCAAGCGGGTAGTCATCCGCTGCGACTTCAACGTGCCGCTGGACGGCACCACCATCACCGACGACGGCCGCATCAAGGCCGCCCTGCCCACCCTGGAAGCGCTGCGCGAGAAGGGCGCCAAGGTCGTCGTCCTGGCGCACCTGGGCCGCCCCAAGGGTGAGGTCAACCCCAAGTACTCCCTGGCCCCCGTCGCCAAGCGACTGGGCGAGCTGCTGGGCACCGAGGTCAAGCTGGCCTCCGACGTGGTCGGCACCTCCGCCCAGGAGACCGTGGCCCAGCTGGCCGACGGCGACGTCGCCCTGATGGAGAACGTGCGCTACGAGAAGGGTGAGGAGAGCAAGGACGAGGCCGAGCGCAAGGCGCTGGCCGAGAAGTACGCCGCCCTGGGCGACGTCTTCGTCTCCGACGGCTTCGGCGTCGTGCACCGCAAGCAGGCCTCGGTCTACGACATCGCCCAGCTGCTGCCCTCCGCCGGCGGCCTGCTGGTGAAGAAGGAGGGCGACGTCTTCGCCAAGGTCCTGTCCGATCCCGACCGTCCCTTCACCGTGGTGCTGGGCGGCGCGAAGGTGGCCGACAAGCTGGCCGTCATCGACAACCTGCTCAAGATCGCCGACACCGTCATCGTCGGCGGCGGCATGGCCTACACCTTCCTCAAGGCGCAGGGCCACGAGGTCGGCACCTCGCTGCTCGACGAGGCCTCCATCGACGCCTGCAAGGGCTACCTGGAGCAGGCCAAGGCCGCGGGCAAGACCCTGCTGCTGCCGGTCGACGTCCGCATCGCCAAGGGCATGGACTTCGACGCCAAGACCGTCGACGGCCCCGTCGAGGTCGTCAAGGTCGACGCGATCCCGGCCGACAAGATGGGCCTGGACATCGGCCCCGAGACCGAGAAGCTCTTCGCCGACGCCATCAAGACCGCCAAGACCGTGGTCTGGAACGGCCCGATGGGCGTCTTCGAGATCAAGGAGCTGTCCAACGGCACCGCCGCGGTGGCCCAGGCGCTCACCGAGGTCGACGGCCTGTCCGTGGTGGGTGGTGGCGACTCCGCCGCCGCCGTCCGCGACCTGGGCCACGCCGACGAGGAGTTCGGCCACATCTCCACCGGTGGCGGCGCCTCGCTCGAATACCTGGAGGGCAAGGAGCTCCCGGGTCTCACCGTTCTGGAAGGAAACAACTGATGGCACGCAAGCCGATCATGGCCGGCAACTGGAAGATGAACCTCGACCACGTCGAGGCCACCGGCCTGGTGCAGAAGCTCGCCTGGACCCTGAAGGACAAGGGCTACGACGAGTCGAAGTCCGAGGCCGTCGTGCTGGTCCCGTTCACCGACATCCGCACCGTGCAGACCCTCGTCGAGGGTGACCGCCTGCCCATCGCCTTCGGCGCTCAGGACGTCTCCACCCAGGACAAGGGCGCCTACACCGGTGAGGTCTCGGCCACCATGCTGGCCAAGCTGAACTGCTCCTACGTGGCCGTCGGCCACTCCGAGCGTCGCCAGTACCACGGCGAGGACGACGCCACCGTCAACGCCAAGGCCAAGAAGGTCATCGAGCACGGCATGACCCCGATCATCTGCGTGGGCGAGGGCCTGGACATCCGCAAGGCGGGCAACCAGGTGCAGTACACCCTCGACCAGGTGCGCGGGGCGCTGGAGGGCATCTCCGCCGCCCAGGTGGCCAACCTGGTCATCGCCTACGAGCCCGTCTGGGCGATCGGCACCGGCGAGGTGGCCACCCCCGAGGACGCGCAGGAGGTCTGTGGCGCGATCCGCGAGGAGATCGGCAAGCTCTACGACGCCCCGACCGCCGAGGCCGTCCGGATCCAGTACGGCGGCTCGGTCAAGGCCAAGAACGTCGGCGAGCTGATGGCCAAGCCCGACGTGGACGGCGCCCTGGTGGGCGGCGCGAGCCTCGATCCGGAGGAGTTCGCCGGGATCGTGCGCTTCTACGAGCTGCCCGCGATCGGCTGATCTGCAGCATCCGGGAACGGGGCGTCACCGCATGGTGGCGCCCCGTTCGTCGTGCCCGGCAGGTGTGGGTGCAAAGTGTGCCCCGACAAGCGAGGTTTGACCAGAGGTCGATGTGGAATTCACCGATTTCTGGGTTACGCTTGCCCACGTGATTCTGGTACCGCTGATGACCACGCCGATCCTGGCCCTGTCGATCCTCCTGGTGATCGAGAGTGTGATCCTCGCGCTGTTCATCCTGCTCCACAAGGGGCGCGGTGGCGGCATGTCCGACCTGTTCGGTGGCGGCATGTCCAGCTCGATGAGCGGCACCTCCGTGGCGGAACGTAACCTCGACCGACTGACCATCATCATCGGCATCGTCTGGTTCCTGACCATCCTGGGTCTGCTGGCGCTCTACCGCTACACCACCTAGGCCTCACGCGTCACGCGTGTCGGGGCACGCATCCAGGGCACTTCCCAGCAGGAACAGAGCAAGTCAGGAGAACGAACGTGGCAGGTGGCAGCGCCATCCGGGGGAGCCGGGTCGGAGCAGGTCCGATGGGCGAGGCGGAGCGGGGTGATGCGGCGCCGCGGATGTACGTCTCGTACTTCTGCAGCAACGGTCACGAGACCCGTCCGGCCTTCGCAGCCGAGGCGCAGGTGCCGGAGACGTGGGACTGCCCGCGGTGCGGCATGCCGGCCAACATGGACAGCGAGAACCCGCCGCCCCCACCGAAGACCACCCCCTACAAGACGCACCTGGCCTATGTGAAGGAGCGTCGCACCGACGCCGAGGCGAAGGTGATCCTGGAGGAGGCGCTGGCCATCCTGCGTGAGCGCCGCAAGAACGGTGAGGTCATCTACTGACCGGTCACCAGCCATGACGCACCGGAGGCCCCGAGGAGAGATCCTCGGGGCCTCCGGCACGTCCGGGCGCCGGGCGCCGCAGGCGTCGGTTCAGAAGGTGCAGTGGTAGGTGGGCAGGTCCCGCGCCGAGCCGTCGTCGACGAACCAGAGGGTCTCCAGCCGGCCGGCCACCTGGGCCGCAGGGAGCGTCTGCTCGCCGCCCAGGGCGCGCGCGGTGGCCTCGGCCTTCTGCTCCCCGCTGACCCACAGCCAGATCCGCTGCGAACGGTTCAGCGCGGCCGTGGTGAGCGTGATCCGCTCCGTGGGCGGCACGGGGGAGTCGGTGACGCCCACCGCCGCCGCGGAGGGCGGCTGCTCGAAGGCGCGGTGGCCGCTGAACAGCGAGGCGACGTGGCCGTCCGGCCCCATCCCCAGCAGGCAGACGTCGAAGACCGTCTCGCCCAGTTCCTCGGCATAGGCGAAGGCAGCCTCGTCGGGGTCGGTCTTGCCGTCGGAGGAGGGCATCGGGTGCACCTGTGAGCTGGACAGCTGCAGGGTGCGGGCCAGGATGGACAGCGACTGCAGCGAGTGGCGCTCCGGGTCGGTGGTGGGCACGAAGCGCTCGTCGCCCCACCACAGGTGCAGCCGGGCGGCCTCCAGGCCGGAGTCGGGTACCAGTTCGGCGAAGCGCTCGTAGACCCGGTTGGACACCCGGCCCCCGGTCAGGCACAGGTGCACGGTCTCCTGGCTGGCCTGCAGCTCCACCAGGGTGTCCATCAGGCGACGGGCGGCATCCTCGACCAGCTCGTCGAGGTCGACATGGCGCAGCACGCGGCGGGACATCAGTGGGCCTCCTGCTTCTTGCGGCTGGACTTGCGGGCAGGCTTCTTCTCCGCCGGCCTGGCGGACTCGTCGCGCGCCTTCTCCGAGGTCTTGCCCTGCTCCCGGCGGCGCAGCAGCTGCTGCGTGGCCTCCTCGAAGATCGCGTCGGGATCCATCCGGCGCAGCTCCTCGGTGATCAGCTCGTTGATCTCACGGCGCTTGAGGGCCACCTCGCGCACCGGCTGGCCGGGCACCAGGTAGGAGGCGGTGCTGGTGCCGGCCGGACGCTTGATGGCGATGTCGCCGGCCGCGGTGCCCAGCCGGACGGCGGTCAGGCCCGGCCCCTTCGTGTTGCGGCGCTCCACCTCGACGCCCAGCCGGGCATCCAGCCAGGCGGCCATCAGCTCGGCGGGGGCGTTGTCCCGGGCGGCCTCGACGGTGGCGTGCCGGATCCGGCCGTGGTACTGGTCCACCGCGGCGGCCAGCAGGGCTCGCCAGGGGGTGAGCCGGGTCCAGGTCAGGTCGGTGTCGCCGGCGGCATGGTGACGGGCCCGTATCGCGACGGCGGCCACCGGGTCGGAGGCGCCGGCGGCGTCGGTGATGCGACGGGTGGCCAGCTGGCCGATGGGATCGTCGGCGATGTTCTCCGGCGAGCTGTTGGGCCACCAGACCACCACCTTGGAGTCGGGCAGCAGCAGCGGCAGCACCACGGAGGCGGCGTGCTCGGCCTGTTCGCCGTTCAGCCACAGGGTGACCAGCTCGCCGGGGATGCCCTCTCCCATCCGCACCTCGGCATTGAGCACGGACTGCTCGCCGCGGGAGCGGACCACCACGATGATCCGGCTGGGGTGCTCGGCACCGGCCTGCAGGCTGGCCTGCAGCACCTTCTTGTAGTGCTTGTCCTCGGTGACCACCACCATGGTGAAGGCCATGGCGCTGGAGCCGGCCTTGGCGCGCTCCCGCTGGATGGCCGAGGAGATGGCCGCGGTGGTGGTCTCGGTGAGTTCGATGATCATCTGGTTGCCTTTCAGGGACGTCGCCAGGTGAAGCCGTCGCGGGCCAGCATCTCGACGCCGGAGGCGGGGCCCCAGGTGCCCGAGGCGTAGCCCTCCGGCTGGCTGTCCAGACCGGCCCAGTAGTCCAGCACCGGGTCCAGGATCTGCCAGCCCAGCTCCACCTCCTCGTGCTGCGGGAAGAGCGGCGGATCGCCCAGCAGGACGTCCAGGATGAGCCGTTCGTAGGCCTCCGGGCTGGACTCGGTGAAGGCGCTGCCGTAGCCGAAGTCCATGCTGACCTCGCGGATCTCCATGGCGGTGCCGGGCACCTTGGCGCCGAAGCGCATGGTGACGCCCTCGTCGGGCTGGATCCGCATCACCAGGGCGTTCTGGCCGAGCTGGACGGTGTCGGTGTCGGTGAAGGGCAGGTGCGGGGCGCGCTTGAAGAGCAGGGCGATCTCGGTCACCCGGCGCGGCATCCGCTTGGCAGTGCGTAGGTAGAAGGGGACCCCGGCCCACCGTCGGTTGTCCACGTCGACGCGGATCGCGGCATAGGTCTCGGTCTGCGAGCCCGGGTCGATGCCGTCCTCCTGCAGGTACCCGCGCACCTTCTGCCCGCCCTGCCAGCCGCCCAGGTACTGGCCGCGGGCGGTGTGGGCGGCCAGGTCTGCCGGGGTGGAGGAGGCGGCCAGCACCTTGCGCTTCTCGGCGCGCAGCTCCTCGGCGGCGAAGTTGTTGGGCTCCTCCATGGCGGTCAGCGCCATCAGCTGCAGCAGGTGGTTCTGGATCACGTCGCGGGCCGCGCCGATGCCGTCGTAGTAGCCGGCCCGCCCGCCGATGCCGATGTCCTCGGCCATGGTGATCTGCACGTGGCTGACGAAGTTGTTGTTCCAGATCGGCTCGAACATCTGGTTGGCGAAGCGCACCGCCAGCATGTTCTGCACCGTCTCCTTGCCGAGGTAGTGGTCGATCCGGAAGACCGACTCCGGCGGGAAGACACCGCCCACGATCCGGTTCAGCTCCCGGGCCGAGTCCAGGTCGTGACCGAAGGGCTTCTCGATGATCACCCGGCTCCAGCGGTTCGCCCGGTTACCGGCCAGCCCGTGCTTGCGCAGCTGGGTCACGACGTCGTCGAAGTTGCCCGGCGGGATGGACAGGTAGAAGGCGTGGTTGCCGCCGGTGCCGATGCTCTCCTCGAGGTCAACCAGGGTCTCCTTGAGCCGCGCGAAGCCCTCGTCGTCGTTGAAGGCGCCCTGCACGAAGCGCACGCCGCGGGCCAGCTGCTCCCAGACGTCGGCGCGGTAGGGGGTACGGGCCCGTTCCTTGACGGCGGTGTGCATCAGCTCGCGGAAGTCCTCGTCGCTCCAGTCGCGACGACCGAAGCCCACCAGGGCGAAGCCGGGGGGCAGCAGCCCGCGATTGGCCAGGTCGTAGACGGCCGGCAGCAGCTTCTTGCCGGCCAGGTCACCGGTGACGCCGAACATCACCAGCGCGCACGGCCCCGCGATGCGGGGCAGGCGGCGGTCCTTCGGGTCGCGCAGCGGATTGGTGCGCTCGTCGGTGCTCACAGTGCTCCTTCATGGCAGCGGGCCCGCGCTCCCGTGGGGAGCGCGGGCCCGGCCGCTGATCTGGGGGATTCAGGCCCGGGATGCCTTCATCGCAGAACCTACGGTACCCACAAGCTCTTCCCAGGAGTCGATGAACTTCGAGACGCCCTCGTCCTCCAGCTTGACGACCACCTCGTCCATGTCGATGCCCACCTCGGCCAGCTGGCCGAGCACCTGCACCGCGTCGTCGACATTGCTGGTGATGGTGTCGCCGGTGATGCTGCCGTGGTCGGCCACGGCCTGCAGCGTCTTCTCCGGCATGGTGTTGACGCAGTCGGGGGCCACCAGCTCGGTGACGTACATGGTGTCGGGGTAGTCGGCGCTCTTCACGCCGGTGGAGGCCCACAGCGGACGCTGCGGGTGGGCCCCGGCGGCCTTCAGGCGGCCCCAGCGCTCGGAGGCCATCACCTCCTGCCAGGCGGCATAGGCGATCCGCGCGTTGGCGATGGCGGCGCGGCCCTTGAGCGCGAGGGCCTCGTCGGTGCCGATCGCCTCGAGGCGCTTGTCCACCTCGGCGTCGACGCGGGAGACGAAGAAGCTGGCCACCGAGTGGATCGTGCTGATGTCCTTGCCCGCGGCCTGGGCGTCCTCCAGGCCACCCAGCCAGGCATCCATCACCTGGCGGTAGCGCTCCACGGAGAAGATCAGGGTCACGTTCACGCTGATGCCCGCGGCCAGGGTGCGACGGATCGCGTCCAGGCCCTCGATGGCGGCGGGGATCTTGATCAGCACGTTCTCGCGGTCGACCATCCGGTGCAGCAGGGCGGCCTGCTCCACGGTGCCCTCGGTGTCGCGGGCCAGTCCCGGCTCCACCTCGATGGAGACGCGGCCGTCGACGCCGTCGGTGGCCTGGTGGATCGGCTGGAAGAGGTCACAGGCATTGCGCACGTCGGTGCTGGTGAGCTCGCGGATCGCCTCGCCGACGTCCACCTGCCCCAGGCCGCGCAGCTGCTCGTCGTAGGCGGCGCCGTCGCTCAGCGCGCTGGCGAAGATGGTGGGATTGGTGGTCACGCCGCTGACCGAGCTGGTCTCGATGAGCTCGGCGAGGTTGCCGGAGCTCAACCGCTCGCGTGAGAGGTCGTCCAGCCAGATCGAGACACCGGCCTCGGCGAGCTGGGCGAGGTTCTTGTTCTTGTCGGTCACAGGTCCTCCTGGGCTTCCCGGGGCCCGTGATCGGACCCCGTCACCCTCGAGACTAGGTGCGCCCGGCCGACCTCGGAAGGGGATGCGCATCCTTGCCTCCGGCTGGGGCCACGGCTTTCGCGCAGGAATCGGAAAGTTGGGCGCAGGTGCGTAGAATCGCGGGAGTCGAGCCGGGCAGCGCGTCCGGCCAGGGGCAGGGACCACGGGCCGCCCCGGGGGAGGGAACCACGTTGACCACGCACAGCACCGCCGAGAAGGCCAGCACGTCCCTGGCGGGGACTGCCGGCGCGGCCTCGGCGGCGCGTGCCACCACGGGTGACCGTGTGAAGGCCTATGTGGCGCTCACCAAGCCCCGCATCATCGAGCTGCTGCTCACCACCACCCTGCCCGTGATGTTCCTGGCAGCCGGCGGCCTCCCGCCGCTGACCACCGCGGTGTGGACCATGCTGGGCGGCCTGCTGAGCGCGGGCAGCGCCAATGCCTTCAACTGCATCCTCGACGCGGACATCGACGAGGTGATGCGCCGTACCCGGCGCCGCCCGATGCCGCGCCACCAGGTGCCCACCCGCAATGCCTGGATCTTCGCCATCGCCCTGGCCGTGGTCTCCACCCTGATGCTGGGCCTGGGCGCCAACTGGCTGTCCGCGGGCCTGGCGCTGGCGGCGAACGCCTTCTACGTCTTCGTCTACACCCTGTGGCTGAAGCGACGCACCAGCCAGAACATCGTCTGGGGTGGCATCGCCGGCTGCTTCCCGCCCCTGATCGGCTGGACCGCGATCACCGGGCGGGTGGACTGGGCGCCGATCATCCTGTTCCTGGTGGTCTTCTTCTGGACCCCGCCCCATACCTGGGCGCTGGCCTTCCGTTACCGCGAGGACTACGCCGCCGCCAAGGTTCCGATGCTGCCGGTGGTGATGGACGCGGTGGGGGTGGCCTGGCGCATCCTGGCCTACTCCGTGCTCACCGTGGCCACCACGCTGCTGCTCTGGCCCGCCGCGCACACCGGCTGGATCTACCCGGCGGTGGCCGCCGTCTGCGGTGCCGTCTTCCTGGCCGAGGCCGTGGCCCTGCTGCAGCGTGCCCGGGCGGGCAAGCGCGACGCGGAGCTGAAGGCGATGCGGCTGTTCCACTGGTCGAACACCTATCTGGCCCTGGTCTTCTTGGCCGTCGCGATCGACCCGCTTGTCTTCTGAGCCCTCGCCGTTCCGCCCCAGGGGTCCGGATCCCGGTTGAGCGCTGGGCCTCGGCCCCCTAGCGTGGCGCCCATGCCTTGTGTTCTTGTCACCGGCGTCGGACGCCGCCGCGGCCTGGGCGCCGCCATCGCCACCCGCCTGGCCCACGACGGCTTCGACCTGGCCCTGGGCTTCCACGCCGACTACGACCGCCGCGTGCTGGGCGAGGACAGCGACACCGAGCTGCTCGCCGAGCAGCTGCGAGCCACTGGCCGTCGCGTGGTGCTGCTGCCCGCCGACCTGTCCCGGCCCGAGGTCCCTGACCAGGTGGTGGAGACCGCCGTCGCCGAACTGGGCCGGCTGGATGCCCTGGTGATGAGCCACTGCGAGAGCGTCGACTCCGACATCATGACCACCACCGTGGAGAGCTTCGACCGCCACTACGCGGTCAATGTGCGGGCCAGCTGGCTGCTGCTGCGCGCCTTCGCCCAGCAGGCCGGCGACCAGGGCGGCTCAGTGGTGGCGCTGACCAGCGACCACACCGCCCACAACTTGCCCTACGGCGCCACCAAGGGAGCCCTGGACCGGCTGGTGCTGGCCGGCTGCGAGGAGCTGGCCGAGCAGCGGATCCGCTGCAATGTCATCAATCCCGGGCCGATCGACACCGGTTGGATGGACGACGAGCTGCGCGCCCAGCTGGCGGCCGCCACGCCCGGCGGCGAGCTGGGGGATCCCGAGACCGTGGCGCGGCTGGTGGCCTTCCTGGTGGGCCCGGAGGGGCGCTGGATCAACGGCCAGCGGCTGTTCAGCAACGGCGGCTTCTCCGTCACCCCGGCCTGAACGCCCACGACGCCCCGGACGCGGAGTGCGTCCGGGGCGTCGGTCGTCGTGGGTCAGGCGGGCAGGCCGCGACGGGTCCCGAACCACAGCCAGCTGGCCGCGGTGGTGACCAGGCCGATGCCGACCATGTGGCAGACCACCAGGCCGATCGGCAGGCCGGAGAAGTACTGGGCATAGCCGATGGCGCCCTGCAGGAGCTCGGCCGCCAGCAGCAGCAACGCCCAGCGGGCCGCGCGGGCCAGTCCGGCCCGGTGCAGCAGGACCAGCAGGGCGATGGTGCCGGCCACCACCAGCCAGATGGTCCAGGCATGGGCCTTGGCGACGGTCTCGATGTCCAGGCCGTTGCGCTTGGCGCCGTGGTCACCCGCGTGCGGGCCCGCGCCGGTGACCACCGTGCCGAGCCACAGCCCGATCATCAGCAGCCAGAAGACGGCGTTCACCAGACGGCGCAGCCCGGCCGGCAGCGGCTCGCGCTCCAGGCCGCGGGTGAGCTGCACCAGCCAGGTGCACAGCGCCACCAGGGCCACCGAGAGCAGCAGGTGCAGTGCCACGACATAGGGGTTGAGCCGGGTCAGCACGGTGATGCCGCCGATCACCCCCTGGAAGGGGATGCCGAGCAGCACGATCCAGCTGATCAGCCGGACCCGCTGCGAGGCGCCCGCGCGGACGGCGGTGACCACGGTTGCCACCGCGATGGCGATCAGCACGAAGGTGAGGGTGCGGTTGCCGAACTCGATCACCCCGTGGATGCCCATCTCGCCCTGCGGCACGAAGGAGCCGGTCTCGCAGTGCGGCCAGGTGGGGCAGCCCAGGCCGGAACCGGTGAGCCGCACCACGGCACCGGTGACGATCAGCGCGGCATTGGCCAGCAGCGAGGCGATGGCCCAGCCGCGCAGGGCCGAGGCGGTGCCGAACCAGCGGCTCGTCCAGCCGGTCGAGGTCTGCGGGGCGGTGTCTACGAGGTCCAACGGAATGCCTTTCGGGCCAGCAGGTGCGCCAGCACGGCCCAGACGGCCAGCACCAGCAGGGAGGTCCAGGAGGTGCCACCGGCACTCCAGTGGCGCAGCACCTCGCCCAGCGCCCCGGTGGGCAGGGCGGCGATCACGGGCTGCAGCGCGTGCGGGAAGGAGGAGACCGGCCACATGATGCCGCCGCCCACCAGGCCCACCAGGTAGACCAGGTTGGCCAGCGCCAGGGTCGCCTCGGCGCGCAGGAAGCCCGCCATCGCGACGGCCAGGTTGGCGAAGACGAACATGGCCAGCGGGAGGCCGATCAGCAGCACCAGCCACTGGGCCGGATCCGGGTGGATCCGCCAGCCGAGCGCCAGGGCCAGGGCCCCCAGCAGGACGATCTGGCCGGTGGCGATCAGCGTGATGCCCAGCGCCTTGCCGGCCAGCAAACCGCTGCGGCCCAGTGGGGTGGCGGCCAGCCGCTCCAGCACGCCGTAGCGGCGCTCGAAGGCGGTGGCGATGGCCAGCGAGGTGAAGCAGGAGCTCCAGATGGCCAGCGTCAGGACGTTCGGGGCGACGTGGGACTCGGCGAGCCCGAAACGGCCCCCGGCGAACCGGCCGAAGAGCAGCAGGGCCACGGGGATCACCAGCGCGACCACCAGCTGCTCGCCGTTGCGCAGGATCAGGGAGGCCTCGGTGAGGGCATGGCGCCGCACCATGTCGCGACGAGGGGCCGCGGCGGGGGAGGGGGTGAAGTCGAGTGCCGGGCTGCTCACCGGGTGCCTCCTGGGACGGGGGCAGTGGTGTTGGCCAGGAAGACGTCCTCCAGGCTGGCCTCGCGGGTCAGCTCGTCGACGGTGCCGTCCACCACGACATGGCCGCGGTCCACCATCCAGACGTAGTCGGCCAGCTGGGTGGCCTCGTCCATGGCGTGGGTGGTGAGCACCACGGCCACGCCGTCGGCGCGCAGCGAACGGATGATGCCCCAGGTGTGGCGCCGCACGTGCGGGTCCATGCCGGCGGTCGGCTCGTCGAGGAAGACCAGCTCGGGACGGCCGACCAGGGCGCCGGCCAGGTTCACGCTCTGTTGCTGGCCGCCGGAGAGGCGTCGGTAGGGGGTGCGGGCGAAGTCACCGATGCCGAAGAGCTCGATCAGCTCGTCGACGGGCTGGGGGTTGGCGTACATCCCGGCCAGGTAGCGCAGCAGCTCGGCCGCGCCGATGCCGCTCCACGCTCCGGTGGACTGCGGCATCACGCCGATGCGGGTGGAGGCCTCGGGGCTGCCGGCAGGGTGGCCCAGGACGGTCACGGTGCCGGCATCGGGGGTGAGCAGGCCGGTGCAGCAGCGGATCATGGTGGTCTTGCCGGCCCCGTTGGGACCCAGCACGGCAGTGATCTCGCCGGGGGCGGCGTGCAGGCCCAGCCCGTCAAGGGCGGCCTTGCTCCCGAATCGCTTCGAGACCCCCTGCAGCTCGAGGGCCGCGGCGGAGGTCTGGTTCACGCGGGCAAGTCTAGACGCTTGGCGATGAGCTCCTTGAGCGCCGTCACATCCTTCGGCAGGTCCACCACGTGGCGCGGCAGGTCATCCAGGTGCGCGAAGGCGGCGGGCACCTCGGGCTCGCGATCCAGCGCCTCGCGGATGGTGGCGGCGAACTTCACCGGCAGCGCCGTCTCCAGCACGACCATCGGCTCGCTGCCGCCCTCACGGGCCCGGAAGTCCTGCGCCACGTGCACCCCGTCGGCGGTGTGCGGGTCGATCATCACCTCGTGGTCCTGCCAGACCTGGCGGATGGTGGCCACCCGGTCGGCATGGGTGGAGGAGCCGGAGGCGAAGCCGAAGTCCTCGCGGACGCGGGCGAAGTCCGGGCCGTCGGACAGGTCGAAGCTTCCCTGGGCGGTCAGCGTCGCGCCGAAGAGCTCGGCGGTGCGCTCCCCGTCGCGGCCCAGCAGGTCGAAGACGAAGCGCTCGAAGTTGCTGGCCTTGGAGATGTCCATCGACGGGCTGGAGGTCTCGTGGGTCTCGGCGCCCGAGCGCACCCGGTAGACGCCGGTGCGGAAGAACTCGTCGAGCACATTGTTCTCGTTGGTGGCCAGCAGCAGGGTGCGGATCGGCAGCCCCATCTGGCGGGCGACGTGGCCGGCGCAGATGTTGCCGAAGTTGCCGCTGGGCACGCAGAAGCTCACCTGCTCGTCGTCGGAGGAGGTGACCTGCAGCCAGGCGGCCACGTAGTAGACCACCTGCGCCACCAGGCGGGCCCAGTTGATGGAGTTCACCGCACCGATAGAGTGGCGCTGCTTGAAGGCCAGGTCGTTGCTGACGGCCTTGACCAGGTCCTGGCAGTCGTCGAAGACGCCCTCGACGGCGATGTTGGTGATGGCCGGGTCGTCCAGGCTGAACATCTGCGCCTGCTGGAAGGGGGTCATCCTCCCGGCCGGGGTGAGCATGAAGACACGGATCCGGTTGCGGCCCCGCATCGCGTACTCCGCCGCGGATCCGGTGTCGCCGGAGGTGGCGCCCAGGATGTTGAGCTCGCGGCCGCGCCGCTCCAGCTCGTACTCGAAGAGCTGGCCCAGCAGCTGCATCGCCATGTCCTTGAAGGCGGCGGTGGGTCCGTTGGACAGGTGCGCCAGGTGCAGCCCGTCGGCCAGCTCGGTCACCGGGGCCACCTCGGGGGTGCCGAAGACGTCGGCATTCCAGGCCCGGGTGCAGATGCCGCGCAGGTCCTCGTCGTCAATGTCGTCGATGAACTCGCGCAGGATGGTGAAGCCGAGCCCGGCATAGCCCTCGCGCTGCCAGACCTCGCGCAGCTCGCCGAGCCGGCCGGCGAGGTCGGGGTAGCTCTCGGGCAGGTAGAGCCCGCCGTCGGGAGCCAGGCCCTCCAGCAGGATGTCGCAGAAGGGCAGGCCGGCGGCTCCGGGCAGGGATCGCGTCGAGATGTAGCGCACGGACCAACCCTATCGGGGGCCTGCGGGGAGGAAGCCCGCATCCATGTCGGAGCGTCGATGTCATCTTTTGGTTGACATCGACGGGGTCGGGCGCTGACCATGGAGCCATGGACAAGAAGACGCCTCTGCACCGCCCGCCGCGCGAGACCGCCCTGGTGGTGATGATCTTCGGCACCGTGCTGCTGGGCCTGAACCATGCCGACGGGGGCCTGGTGCGCCTGGTGCTGGGAGCCATCGCGACGCTGGCCCTGCTGGTGGGCATCTTCGCCGCGCCGGTGTCCGGCTTCTCGGGCTTCATGACACTGGACGGTGACCAGCGATTTCGTCGGGTGCGCAACGGGCAGCTGCTGGTGGGTACCGCCGTGGCCTACCTCGCAAGCTTCTTCCTGGACACCGCGCTGTGCGTGATGGCAGGGATCCTGGCGGCGGCACTGTGGGGCCAGGCGGGGCAGGACAGCGACGGGGCGGGCAGAATCGAGGAGTGAGCGATGTGGTGGAGGCGGTGGCCCGCGCGGCCCGGGAACTGGAGCGCGCCGAGCGCGGACTGGGCGCTGCCGTGGCGCGGGCCCGCGCGGAGGGTGCCACCTGGCAACAGGTGGCCGAGGTGCTCGGCGTGAGCCGGCAGGCCGCCTTCAAGCGCTTCGGGCACGCCGTCGACCCCGCCACCGGCGAGCAGCTGGTACCCGCACCCACCGCCGACGTGGCCGGGTTGGCCGTCGAGGTCTTCGAGCACATCGCCCGCGGCGAGGCGGACCTGGCCCGCGAGCGGATGACCCAGGCCTGTGCCCGGGAGCTGACCCGCGGCCGCATCGAGGCGGTCTGGCGGGAGGTGGTGGCCGGTTACGGCGCACTTGAGGAGCTCAGCTCCAGCGGCCACCACCTGGACGGGGAGGCGGTGGACGGCCACCAGGTGCCGCTGCCGGCCGTCGGGCGCGTCGAGCTGCGTCTCGAGGCGGGGGAGTGCTGGGGGCACGTCCTGGTCAATCGCGACGGCAGGGTCTCCGGCATGGTGGTGCGCCCGGGCGGCATGCCGGAGACCTGGCCGCTCTAGGCCTCAGTCCTCGGGCAGTGATCGCGGGCCGCCCCAGGCCCAGCCGCCCTCCCGGGTGGGGCTGAACAGGTCGGTGAGGCCCGAGGGGCCGCCCCGGGCCACGGGGCCGCCATGGCAGAGAGAGCAGCCCAGGGACTCGGTCAGCATTCGACGGTGCGCCTCCCAGACCAGCGCGGCCGTGATGGAGGCGCTGGTCCACGGACCGCCCCATCGCTTGCACCAGCCGTCGGCGCCGCAGCGCATCGGGCAGCCGGTGGCGGCCGGCTTCAGCGCCATGGGCACCGGGGCGGTGGGAGGCAGTCGCCGTCCGTCCCCCCGGGCCTGCTCCGAGGTCATCACGGCGGCCAGTCCCTGCTGGTCCCAGCGCAGCACCGTCGCCTGGCCGTGGCGACGAGCCAGGGCCAGGGCCTGTTCGGCTTCCACCTTCCACAGCAGCGCTCCCGATTGTGCCCATTGCTGGTCGGCGGCGTGCAGGGTGGCCGGCGCCCAGGCGATGCTGCGGGCCGAAAGCCCGTCGTGCAGTGCTCGGGTGGCCGCGAGGTCCTCCTGGATGGTGGTGGGGCGGACGAAGCCACCGGTGGCCGGCAGCAGCCAGGCCTGGTCGGCGCCCAGCACCTGATCGGGCCCGTCGGACGGCCCGTCGGTGGGGGACAGCTCCAGCGGCAGGCCGTCGGGATCGGGCCAGAAGCGGAGTCGGTGGCTGCGCCAGGACTCCTCCCATCCGATGGTGGGTGGCGTGCGCAGTGGCTCGGGGCCGTCGGCGTGCTGCGGCACGGTGACGCGGATCTGGTCGGACAGGAAGGGCCCGGTCTCGCCGGGATAGGGGCTTTCGTACATGGGAGCTCCTGCTGCCAGGCCCCTGGAGGGGGGCCGCTTGGTCCACCGCGGTCGCGGGGCCCAGGTCTTCCTCGGAAGGCACCGGAGCGGCCCCGGTTGCCGCGCGACCTCTCCGAGGGGTTGTGGCCGCGACTCTTGACCCGTTCCCATCCTGCCCGGGACCCGGCCACCCGGCCGCGGCCGAGCACGGCCCCTCAGCACGGCTTCAGCGGCAGGCGACGGGCGAGCCACCGCACCGGTGGCCCGCCCGTCGCGGGTGCGTACCGCTCAGCCCTCGGCCACCCGACGCGCTCCGGCCCGCGGGACCTCGGCCTGCACCTGCGTAGTGGCGGGCGCTGCCGCCTCCAGCTCGGCCCGCGCGTGCTCGGCGATCTCGGCCTTCTCGTCGGCCAGCGAGTCGAGCACCTGCGCCATCGTCTCGCCGATCCGCATCCCGTAGAAGGAGCGGTGGACGAACCAGAGGCTGACCAGGAAGAAGGCGGCCGCCAGCAGGTGCACCAGGGTCTGCTGGCCACGGGCAGTGATCGAGACCGCCAGCTCCACGGCCAGCAGGCCGAACAGCGTGGTGAACTTGATGATCGGGTTCAGTGCCACCGAGCTGGTGTCCTTGAAGGGATCGCCGACGGTGTCGCCCACCACTGAGGCGTCGTGCAGCCCCGTGCCCTTCGCGGCCAGGTCCACCTCGACGATCTTCTTGGCGTTGTCCCAGGCGCCGCCGGCATTGGCCATGAAGATGGCCTGGTAGAGACCGAACAGGGCGATCGAGATCAGGTAGCCGATGAAGAAGTAGGGATCGGCGAAGGCGAAGGACAGGGTGGCGAAGAAGACGCCCAGGAAGATGTTGAACATGCCCTTCTGGGCGTACTGGGTGCAGATCTGCACCACCTTGCGGGAGTCGTCGACGCTGGCCTTCGTGACCCCGTCGAGCTGCATCGAGTCCTTGATGAAGGCCACGGCCCGGTAGGCGCCGGTGGTGACGGCCTGCATCGAGGCGCCGCTGAACCAGTAGATCACCGCGCCGCCCATGATCAGCCCCAGGAGGAAGGGGGCGTGCAGCAGGGACAGGTTGCGCACCGCCGCCTCGTTCTCCATGCCCTGGGTGAGTCCCATGATGATGGAGAAGATCATGGTGGTGGCGCCCACCACCGCGGTGCCGATCAGTACCGGCTTGGCGGTGGCCTTGAAGGTGTTGCCCGCGCCGTCGTTGGCCTCCAGGAAGTGCTTGGCGCGCTCCCAGTCCACGTCGAAACCGTAGTCGCGGCGCAGCTCCTCGGCCGCGCCCGGGATCTGTTCGATGGTGGACAGCTCGTAGACGCTCTGGGCGTTGTCGGTGACCGGGCCGTAGGAGTCGACGGCGATGGTGACCGGGCCCATGCCCAGGAAGCCGAAGGCCACCAGGCCGAAGGCGAAGACCGCCGGGGCCACCATCAGGGTGCCCAGGCCCAGGGTGGAGATCAGATAGGCGATGCCCATCAGGCCGATGATCGCGGTGCCGATCCAGTAGGCGGAGAAGTTGCCCGCCACCAGGCCGGAGAGGATGTCGAGCGAGGAGCCGCCCTCCTTGGCGGAGACCACCACCTCCTGCACGTGGCGGGAGTTGGTGGACGTGAAGGCCTTGACCAGTTCGGGGATCAGGGCGCCGGCCAGGGTGCCGCAGGAGATGATCGTGGCCAGCTTCCACCACAGGCTGCCGTCGCCCAGGTCGGCAATCATGGCCCAGCTGGTGACATAGGTGAGCACGATGCAGACCGCGCTGGTCAGCCAGACCAGGCTGGACAGCGGCTTCTCGAAGTCCATGTCCTCGGCATCGGCGTAGCGCGCCTTGGCGATGGCCTGGTTGGCCAGGTAGGACAGGAAGGAGGCCACCACCATCACCACGCGGATGAAGAAGATCCACACCAGCAGGGTCACCTGGGTGGTCTGGAAGTCCGGGCCCGCGGTGTGGGCGTTAACCGCCAGCAGGATGAAGGTGATCAGCGCGACGCCGGTGACGCCATAGGTCTCGAAGCCGTCGGCCGAGGGGCCCACCGAGTCGCCGGCATTGTCACCCACGCAGTCGGCGATCACGCCGGGATTGCGCGCGTCGTCCTCCTTGATCTTGAAGACGATCTTCATCAGGTCGGAGCCGATGTCGGCGATCTTGGTGAAGATGCCGCCCGCGATGCGCAGGCAGGAGGCGCCCAGCGACTCGCCGATCGCGAAGCCGATGAAGCAGGAGCCCGCCAGGTTGCCGGGCAGGAAGAGCATGATCACCAGCATCATGAACAGCTCGACGCTGATCAGCACCATGCCCACGCTCATGCCGGAGCGCATCGGGATCTCGAAGGTGGGGAAGGGCTTGCCGCGCAGCGAGGCGTGAGCGGAGCGGGAATTGGCGAAGGTGTTGACCCGGATGCCGAACCAGGCGATGCCGAAGGAGCCGGCCATGCCCACCAGGCTGAAGAGCAGCACCACCATCACCCGCCACAGCGGCATGTGCATCAGGAGGAGGAAGTAGACGAAGATCACCGTCGCGATGAAGACCCACAGCAGCATCAGGAAGCGGGCCTGCTGCACCAGGTAGGCCTTGCAGGTGGCGTAGATCAGTTCGCTGATCTCCTTCATGGAGCTGTGCACCGGCATCCGCCGCAGCTGGGCGAAGGTGGCCACGCCGAAGGCGATCCCGGCGGCGCAGACCACCAGGCCCAGCATCAACAGGCTGCGCCCGCTCATGCCGAAGAAGTGGGCCAGGGTCAGGTCCGGCAGCTCCAGGTTGGCCTCCCCGCCGACGTGCTGGCCGGGGGAGGACTGGCTGGTGCCCGAGCATCCTGCGAGCAGGAGCGCGGCGAAGGTGGTGAAGAACAGGCCGGGACCGAATGTCCTCCCGGCGGGCGACTGGGCGGGGACCTCGGTGTCCCATCTGCTGGTCACGGTGCTTCCTCTGGGTCGTGGAGCGACGGCCACGTCAGGTGGCTGGACGGCCGCTCAACAGGACACGGCCCGTCACCTCCAAAACTACGACCCGCCGTGCTGGATGTCTGCCAAATGCCCTTGTGAGATATCAGACGACGACAGAACAGGGCCTCCCTCCGGCGAGCGGAGGGAGGCCCTGGGGAGCGCCTGTGCGGCTACTTCACCGCGCCCGCGGTGAGGCCGGAGACGATGTACTTCTGCAGCCACAGGAACAGCGCCATCACGGGGATGGCGGCCAGCACCGCACCCGCGGAGAAGATGGGCCAGAAGGTGTTGTTCTCCGTCGAGACGTACTGGTACAGCCCGATGGCCAGCGTGGACTTCGACGAGTCGCTGCCCAGGATCACGGATGCCACGACGAACTCGGTGAAGGTGCCGTTGAAGCTCAGAAGGCCTACCACGGCCAGGATCGGTGCCACCAGTCGAAGGATGATCGTGAAGAAGATCCGGGCGTGCCCGGCCCCGTCCACCCGGGCCGCCTCGTCGAGCGAGGCCGGGACGGTGTTGAAGAAGCCGTACATCAGGTAGGTGTTGGTTCCCAGCGCGCCGCCCAGGTAGACCAGCACCAGGGCCAGCCGGGAGCCCACCCCGAGCTGCGGGAAGACGTCGCCCAGATTGGTGAGCAGCAGGAAGATGGCCACCACCGTCAGCAGTGCCGGGAACATCTGCACCAGCAGCAGCATCATCAGACCGGGGCGCCGTCCCCGGAACCGCATCCGGCTGAAGGCGTAGGCGGCGCAGGCCCCGATCAGCACGGTGCCGATCGCCGAGGCCCCGGCGATGAGGATGGTGTTGAGGTACCACTTGAGGTAGGGGCGCGCCTCGTCGGCCAGCAGCTTGGAGTAGTTGTCCAGACCCACCTGGCTGAACAGCCGGTTGGAGCCGGTGAGGGTGCCGGTGGGGTTCAGCGAGGCGGACAGCACGTAGATCAGGGGGAAGGCGGAGAAGAGCACCGCCAGCAGGCCCACCAGGTGGCGCCAGCCGATCACCCGCATCCACCGGCCGAAGCCCATCCGGGGCTGGGGCGGCAGCTCGATCGCGCTGCCGTCGTGCGCAGTCAGGGTGCGAGCACCCTGGGCGGCGGGGGCCGCGTTCGTGTTCTCGCTCATCAGTTCAGATTCTCCAGAGTCTTGGTCTGGCGGAAGCCCAGGTAGGAGATGCCGCCGATGATGACGAAGATGATGATGCTGAAGGCGCTGGCCAGGCCGTAGTCGTGGTTGCCGCCACCGAAGCCGGCCACCTTGAAGACCATGGAGATCAGCAGGTCGGTCGCGCCGACGTTCAGGCTGGTGCCCTCGAACTGGGGGCCGCCACCGGTGAGCATGTAGATCAGCACGAAGTTGTTGAAGTTGAAGGCGAAGGAACTGATCAGCAGCGGCGCCAGCGGGACCATCAGCAGTGGCAGCTTGATCTGGCGGAAGGTCTGCCAGGTGGAGGCCCCGTCGACGGTTGAGGCCTCGAGCACCTCGTCCGGGATGGACTGCAGGGCGCCGGTGGCCACCAGGAACATGTAGGGGAAGCCGAGCCACAGGTTGACCAGCAGCACGGCCGCCTTGGCCCACAGCGGATGGGTCAGCCAGGGGATCCGTGCGCCGTTCAGCAGCACCTCGTTGATGAAGCCGAACTCCTGGTTGAACAGGCCGGCCCAGACCAGGGCCGACAGGAAGCCGGGGAAGGCATAGGGCAGGATCATCAGGACCCGGTAGACCTTCTGGCCCCGCATCCGCGGTTCGTTGAACATGATGGCCAGGAAGAGGCCCAGCGCGAAGGTGCTCAGGACGCTGAGGAAGGCGAAGGCGAAGGTCCACAGGGTGACGCGCAGGAAGGGGGCCCGGATGTCGGGAGAGGTGAAGGCGCGCCGGAAGTTCTCCAGGCCGACACCCACCTTCCAGCCGGGCTCGATGCGCTGGCCGGTGTCGGCGACGAAGGCTCCCCGCCCGTTGTCGTGGTAGACGACGCCCTTGGCATCGGTGAAGGTGTCGGCTGCCTCGTCGTAGCGCATGGTCGACTTGTAGAGGTAGGCCGCCGAGCCGGTGGTGGTGCGGATGAAACCGGACTCGGGATCCTCGTCCACCTTGACCTTGAGCCCGGCGATCTCCTGGGTGCGGGCGGTGACCTGGGCGAAGCTGAGCACCTCGTAGCCGGGCACGGACTTGATGCCGCCTATGGAGGTGGTCTCCGCACCCTCCACGTCAGCCAGCACCCCGCCGTCGGGGGCCGCCAGCACCTTCTTGGTCTGCGGGTCGAGCACCACCAGCTGCAGCTTGCCGTCCTTGGTGGCGACGGCAGAACGGTAGGCGGTGGACCCGGGGACGCGGGTGGTGTTGTTCGCCTGGATCGCGGCCACCGCGTCGGGCTTGCTGGAGTTGTGCCCGTCACCGTAGTTGGTGAAGGAGATGTAGAAGGTGTATGCGATCACGCCCAGGCTGAAGATGCACAGGAAGACCAGGCCGGGGAAGAGGTACTTGGCCGGCAGCATCCGGTTCGGCGGCAGGTAGATCGCGTTCAGCAGCACCAGCAGGGTGATGATGCCGGCCAGGATCCACCAGGCGCCGTGGGCGAAGGCGGTGAAGGCGCCCAGCAGCAGGAAGGCGTCCAGCGCCCCGAGGACGACGATCTTGATGATCCAGGGGAGCGGACCCGCGGAATAGGTGGCCTGGGCTCGCCGGACGGCGCGCTCGCGCTCCGGGGCGGATGGTGTGCTGGTGGAGTTGCTCATGGGCCCTTTGCCTTGGTGATGAGAGGTCGCGCGACGGTGCGCGGGGAGGTGTCCCGGTGGTCATGGCCGTACGGCGGGCACGGCCCCGAGGTGGACAACCACCCCGGGGCCGTGGGCCTCAGTCCCGTCGGCTCACTGACGCGCCCGGGTCACTTGATCTTGCCGTTGATGGTGGTGACCATCTTCTCCCAGGCGGCGGCCGGGTCGGCGGCCTTCTGGCCGATGATCTGCGCCTGGGCGGTGCCCCAGTCGGTCCAGACCTGGTTCATCTGCGGGATGTTGGGCATCGGGACGCCGGCCTCGCCCACCGTGCCGAAGGCCGCGACATCGGTGTCAGCCTTGGCCGCCTCGTAGGCAGCCTTGTTGGCGGGGGCGCGCAGGCCCTCCTTGTAGAGCGCCGTCTGCACCTGCTCGGAGCCGACGTACTCCACCAAGAACTTCTGGGTGGCCACCGAGTTGGCGGTCTTGGCGCTCATCACGAAGCCCTGCACGGTCACGAAGGGCTGGGCCTTCTCGGAGCCGGCCTTGGGCAGCGGGTCGATGGCGTACGTGATGCCAGCCTTCTTGGCGTCGGCCAGGTTCCACGGGCCGGTCAGGAAGTAGGGCGCCTTGCCCGCGAAGAACTGCGCCTTGGCGATGTCGCCGGTCATGTTGAGGTTCAGCAGTCCGGCCTTGCCCTGGGCGGCCAGCCACTTGGCGAACTCGGCACCCTTCTCGCCACCCATCGCGAGCTCCTTGGCGTCGAAGCCCTGGTCGGTCCAGTTGAAGACCGGGACGCCGAAGGAGGTCTGGAAGGGATAGAGGTGGAAGGGATCCGAGGTCTTCGGGTCCAGGCCCACCAGGAAGGGGTACTTGGCCTTGCCGGAGGCGACGATCTTCTTGCCGGCCTCGATCATGGCGTCGTAGCTGTCCGGGGTGGCCTCGGGGGCCAGCGCGGTGTTACGCAGGATGGCCACGTTCTCGGTGGAGTAGGGCACGCCGTAGACCTGGCCGCCGTAGGTGAAGGCCTGCACGGCCACGTCCTGGAAGGCAGTGGCGTCGCCCAGCTCGAGCGGGGCGGCCACACCGTTCTGCACCAGGCGGCCGGTGGCGTCGTGCGGCATGATCGAGGCGTCGGGACCCTTGCCGGTGGGCACCTGGGTGACGAAGTCGTCGGCCAGCTTCCCGAAGTCCTTGACGACGAGCTTCACGTCCACGCCGGTGTCGGCCTTGAACTGCGCCGCGACGGGCTTGAGCACGGGAGCGCGGTTGGAGTCGGTCCAGACAGTGATCGAGCCCGCGGCGGCCATCGAGCTGGCGCTGGCGGAGGCGGTGCTGGTGGAGGTGGAGGTGCTCGCCGAGGTGCGCTCGCCGCCGCCACAGGCGCTCAGTGCGGTGGCGCCGACCGCGAGACCGGCGATGCCGAGGAAGCCACGGCGACCAAGGGTGTACGTCATTGTGATGCCTTTCTGGTCCGACGCCTGGGGTGGGGCATCCGTTGCCCGTTACCTTGCTGGTGACCCCGTAAGGCGGGGTCACGGTCGCCGGGCCCGGCATGACTTACTGTCC
>NZ_BAAAIX010000002.1:0-4254 GCF_039526385.1 Luteococcus peritonei
CCGCCTCCGCTGCCTACTCATCGCCGGCGGCCTCGACACGTGACCCCCACCTCAAGTCCGAAGAGCCGGTTTGGTCAGCGAAAGTAGCTGAAAGTCTAGAATCGAACTGCCATCGCAGCCGCAAGCCTCTTCTACGCTGCAAATGCCACCGTCTTGGAGTGTGACATGTCGCGAACCGAGGGCTTCTCACAAGGCCTCTACCAGCCCGTGATGGGAACCGACCTGCGGATCCAGGTGTGGGCGCAGAACCAGTCGGCAGCCGAGACCGGGGAGCAGGTGGTGCTGAGCGAGGTGCAGCAACTGGCGGCCGTCTTCACCACCTGGGAGCCGGCCTCCGAGCTGATGCGCTGGCGTCGCGGCGAGATCGAGCAGCCCTCACCGGAGCTGGAGGCGGTGCTGCTGCGCTCGGAGCACTACTTCCGGTTGGGCGGGGGCGCCTTCCACCCGGCCTGCGAGCCGCTGCGGCTGCGCTGGCTGCGTGCCGAGCGTGAGGGCGTCGTCCCGTCGCGCGAGGAGATGGCCACCTTGGCTCGCTCCATCGCCGAGCTCCCCTGGCGCGAGGAGTCGGGTCGGCTGCGCCGCACCGGTGACTGCCGCGGCGCGGACGTCAACGCCTTCGTCAAGGGCTGGATCGTCGACGCCGCCCTGGAGCGCGCCTGGCGCGAGGTGCCCGGGCTGACGAGGATCGGGGTGAACGCCGGCGGAGACCTGCGCCACCGCGGCGAGGGTGTCTGGCGGGTCGGCGTCGAGGATCCGCTGCGTCCGGCGGACAACGGGGCCGACCGGATCGCGACGGTGGCGCTGCACGACGCGGCGATCGCCAGCTCGGGCCTGGCGCGGCGCGGCTTCCGGGTGGGCGAGGCCTGGTTCGGGCACGTCATCGATCCGCGCACCGGGTGGCCGGTGGAGCACCTGGCGCAGGCCACGGTGGTGGCCCCGGACTGCGGCACCGCCGACGCGCTGGCCACCATCTGCGGCGTCCTGGAGCCCGAACAGGCCGTGGCCTTCGTCGACGACTGGCCGGCCGCCGAGGCACTGTTGGTGACCGCGGACGGCCAGCACCGCTGCAGCGCGGGCTGGCAGCAACTGCTGGCCTGAGTCCAGGGGCGGGCGCACCAGGCTCAGGCGGTGAACCTGAGGTGGGTGGTGGTCAGCTCCCCATTGCTGCCGAGGTCCACGTCGAGGGCCGTTCCGCCCAGCGTCTGTAGGGAGGCCACCAGCGACTCGGTGCCGTGCTCCCGGTTGGCCTCGATGCAGAAGTTGTACCTCCCGGCGGGCACCCGGTTGCCGTCGGCGTCGGTGCAGTCCCAGGTGCAGTCATAGCTGCCCGCGGGCTTGGTGCCTTCCGTGGTGGTGTCGGTGCCGCCGGACTTGGCGTACCAGGCGCTCAGCTCGTTGAGCCAGCGGTCCTGGCCGGACAGGTGGCACAGCATCAGGGTCTTGACGAAGGCGCCGGTGGCGTCCTCCACCCAGACCGCGTAGTAGGGGTTCTTGACCATGCCGCCACCGCTGGCGGTGTAGGTGAAGCTCACCGTGGCCTGGGCGGTGGCGGGCAGGGTGCCGCCCTGTCCGGTCGAGGCGCTGGTGGTGGCAGCGGCACTCGGCGTCGTGGTGGGGCCGGTGCTGGCCGGGGAGCTGGCCTGGCTCGACGCGCCGGAGGTAGCGGAGGAGGTGCTGTCCGTGGTGGCGCAGGCGGCCAGCCCGGTGAGGGCGGCCATCGAGGCGCCGCCCAGGAAGGCACGGCGGGAGACCTGGGAGAAACGGGAGGTGGTCATGGAAGGCTCCTGGAGGGGTTGGCCCGGCGACGGCCGGTGGGGATGTCACCACCCTCGGCTGCAAGCCTGTGCCGGTGCTGTGCCCCTGGCACGAGCCGGCTGTGAAGGCCGGGCCCGCGACGCGCGACGGCCGCCCGGCTCAGGCGAGCGGGCGGCCGTCGTGGTCCGGAGAGCCGTCAGAGGGCGTCCTCGCTGATCCGGTCCAGGGCCTTGGTCCAGTGCTCGGTCAGCCAGTCACGGTCGGCATCTGCCGGCAGCTTGTCGTGGACGATCTCCAGCTTGGTGCGGTCCTCACCCTCGGCCGAGAGGTGGAGGTCCACCAGGGTGGCCGGGGCGTTCTCGTCGCGGTGCCAGGAGAAGCGGATCTGCTCCAGGGGGTGGAAGCTGCGGGTCACGCCGTGGGTGCCGTCGTCGGCCTGCCAGCCCTGGCCCTTGTCGCCGAGCCTGCCACCCGGACCGAGCAGCGCCTCGGTGCCCTCGTCGGTGAGCAGGACCTTCCACACGTCCTTGATGGGATGGGACACCAGCCGACTCACCACGACGGCGGTGTCCTGGGTCGCGCCGGGCGCCTCGCTCAGGGTCTGATCGGACATTGGGGACCTCTTTCCTTGCGACATTGCAGGTTGTGAGAATCCACCGGACCGGGTCCATCCGGCCGGTGTGACAAGACTCTAGTGTCCCTCCGACGGGCGCGGAAGGGACTTCGGCGGTTCAGTGAGCAATGTCACCGGACCGGCCCTTGAGCGCAGGTTCACAAGCCGAGACGCGCGTCAGAGCGGTCCCTGCGGCGGTGCGGCGCGACGGCTGCGCGAGTAGCTGGAGACGGTCGGTGAGCCGGCCTCCCAGAAGCGCCACGGATGGTCGGCGGCCTGGCTCACGCCCACCCTCGGGCCGCTGGCCGTGCGGACCGGACGACGGCCGTCGAGCAGCAGGAAACTGCCGTGCGCCGGAGCAGGCGCGGCCTGGTCGGACTGCTCCACGACCGCACCGGAGTCCGCCAGGGACAGGCCCAGCGCCTGCCCGACGCAGCCGGGCCCCTTGGCCAGCAGGTGGTCGGGCACGGGCGGGGCGTCGGGCCGGCGTCCGGCCGCCCGCCGACCACGGGCCAGCTCGTGGCCGGCCACCACCTCACCGGCCCGCAGCAGGACGGCACCGGCCGTGCCGTCGGACCCGCAGACGATGTTGGCGGCCAGGTGGATGCCGTAGGAGAGGTAGACGTAGAGGTGCGCCGAGGGACCGAACATCACCCGGGTGCGTGGCGTGACCCCCCGGAAGGCGTGCGAGGCCGGGTCGTCGCCACCCCGGTAGGCCTCGACCTCGGTCAGCCGCAGCGCCACCCCGTCATGGCAGAGCACGGCGCCGAGCAGCTCGGGGGCCACCTCGAGCGGGTCACGGGACAGGTCGATCACCCTGCCATGGTCGCACGCCCTGTGGACCGCCGTCGGGACAGGCTGCCACCGCCCGCCAGTAGGCTTGTCCGGTGACCATTCGCGCGGGAGCCCCGGCCGTGGTGGCCGCCGCGCTGCTCGCGACGGCCGCCTGCTCGACGACCACGCCCACCGAGCCCCGGGCCACCGCACCGGCCGCCACGGCCTCCTCCGTGGCGCCGTCCGCGGCCTCGACGGCCCTGCTGCGCCCAGGGGCGGCCCGCACGGCGCTGGACGCACTGGTCCGGGCCAGCGGCGGGTTGCCGGTGATCAAGGTGGACATGAGCGCCTCCTCGGCCACCCTCAGCGCCCTCAAGGACGGGCGCGTGGTGGCCTGGCGCTGGGACGCGGGCGTGGTGACCCCCGTCGAGAGCGACATCGAGTACATCAAGCAGGCCAGCTTCTCCCCCGCGGACTATGCCGTCGACAGACTGCCGCAGATCCTCACCCAGGCCGCCCGGGTCTCGGGCTCCAGCTCGAACCAGGAGCTGCAGATCGTCGAGTACGACCAGGGCCAGGTGCTGATGACGGTCACCACCCGCCCGGAGTCCATGCCGGTCTTCTTCCGCCCGGACGGCTCGGCCATCAACCGGCTCGACTTCACCACGGCCGACGGCTTCCGTGAGGCCATCCGCGACACCGCCGGCACCGGCCGGGTGCTGGCCATGGGCTGGGACGCCGATGGTGGCTTCTGGGCCGACACCGCCTCGCGCGACGAGGACGGCGTGGTGGACCGGATGACCCGGCAGGCCAAGGTGCCCAGCTGGCGCTCCGCCCGCAAGGCCGACGCCACCGGCCCCACCTTCCCGGCCTCGCAGGTGGATCCCGCGGTGCTGGCGCGGCTGGCGGCGAGCCTTCCGGCCAGCGAGGGCCACCCGGAGGCCACGCCCAGCTTCCAGATCGAGCGCAAGTACCAGATGGCCCTGCCGGTCATCACCTGGGACGTGGGGGGCACCACCGTGGTCACCACGCTGGCCGGCACGGACATCACCGCGACGGTGGGCGGCTGAGGCACCCGGAACATCGCGTCAGCATGACGACGGCGGCCGGCA
>NZ_BAAAIX010000002.1:4292-49090 GCF_039526385.1 Luteococcus peritonei
TGCCGGCCGCCGTCTGCGTCAGGCGTGGGCCGCGAGGATCACTGGCCCAGGTCGTTGGTGCTGAAGGTGTCGCAGGCGCTGGGGCTGCCGGTGCTGAAGCCCTTGGCCGCCCAGTACTGGCGCATCTTGGCGGAGCCGTGGGTCCAGCTCTCGGGCTGCACGCGGCCGCTGGAGGCCTCCTGGATCCGGTCGTCACCCACCGCGGCGGCGGCGTCGATCACGCGGTTCAGGTCGTCCTGGGTGACCTTGCCGATGATGCCGGACTGGTCCTGGGTGGCGTTCTTGAACCAGGCACCGGCATAGCAGTCGGCCTGCAGCTCCAGGCGCACCTGGGGCGAGGTGGGGCCGGTCTGGTTGCCGGCGGACTGGGCCTTGGCCATCTGGCCGGTCAGGTCCTGGATGTGGTGGCCGTACTCGTGGGCCAGGATGTAGGCCTCGGCGGCGTCGCCGCCCTGGGCACCGAGCTGCTGCAGCAGCTGGTCGGTGAAGGCGGTGTCGATGTAGACCGTCTTGTCGCCGGGGCAGTAGAAGGGGCCGACCTCGGAGGTGGCGGTGCCGCAGGCGGTGGAGACCTGGCCGGTGAAGGTCTTGGTCACCGCGCCCTGGTACTGGCCCTGCTGGAACTGGGTGGCCCAGTAGGACTGGATCGAGTTCACGTAGGCGGTCCAGCGGCACTCGCGGTTGCTGTTGATCTGCGAGGTGTTGGTGCAGTCGTTCGCCTCCACCTGGCTGCTGGAGCTGGTGCCCGAGGTGCCGGCGCCCAGGATCTGCGAGGGATTGAAGCCGAAGAGCAGGCCCAGGATCATGATGATGATGCCGAGTCCGCCACCGATGGCCATGCCACCGCCGCGTCCTCCGCCGCCGCCCACGTTCTGGACCTGCGAGGGGTCCAGCTGCACGTTGTCGTTGAAGTCCATGGTGCCCTTCCTGGCTCTCCGCGGCCGACGCCGGTCCGCGACGATGCCACAGTACCGAATCGGGCGCCAGGACAGGCGCACCGGTGTGACGCTCACGGCGAACCGGGCCACCGCTGCGCCGGGGTGGCAGGTCCTGGGCCCGCGCCGGGGATGCCATGATGAACGAATGCGCATCATCGGAGTCGGTTCGCCCGGAACCGGGGAACAGGTGCGCCTGCACGTCGACCACGGCCAGCACCCGCACCAGCAGCTGTGGCGTCGCGGGCTGGTGATGAGCGAGCTGCTCAGCGCCCGGCTGGAGGACGACGAGGTGGTGCTGACCGCCCGAGTCCACCCCCGCACCCCCGGCTCCCGTCCGCCGCGGATCAAGCGTCGCGGCCTGGACCCCGAACTGGTGATCGGACCCGACGAGACACCGGTGCGCAACCAGCGGATCGCCGCCTACGCGGTGGTGCGCTCCTCGCGCGGCGTGCTGGGCACCGAGTGCTCGGACAAGACGGCCGTGCCCGGGCTGTGGCAGCTCCCCGGCGGCGGCCTGGACGCCGGCGAGTCCCCCTCGGAGGCGCTGATCCGCGAGGTGGCGGAGGAGACCGGCCAGGAGGTGCGGATCAACCGGCTGATCGACCTGCAGAGCGACCACTGGGTGGGGCGCGCCCCCAACGGCGTGCTGGAGGACTTCCACGCGCTGCGCATCATCTACACCGCCACCTGCCTGCAGCCGACCACCCCGAACGTGATCGACATCGACGGCACCACCGCCCAGGCCGCCTGGGTGCCGCTGCGCTCCTGGCGCTCCCTGCCGTGGACCTCCGGCGCGCGCTCCCTGTTGGACAAGCACCTGGACAGCGTCCCCACCTGGTGAACCCCCGGAAACGACGAACGGCCCCGTCCTGGTGGACGGGGCCGTTCTGCGAGGTGGATCAGTTCTGCCGGAAGTAGCTCAGCAGGCGCAGGATCTCGGTGTAGAGCCAGACCATGGTGACGGTCAGGCCGAAGGCCGCACGCCAGGACTCGCTGGCCGGGGCCCCCATGGCGATGCCACGCTCGATGTCGTCGAAGTCGACGATCAGGTTGCTGATCGCCAGGCCGATGCCCAGCAGGGCGGCCACCAGGCCGATGGTGCCGAAGCGCAGGCCCAGGTTCACGCCCGCCAGAGCCAGCAGGAAGTTCACCAGCATGACGCCCGCGAAGGCGGCGGTGCCGATGAAGATCATCCGACGGAACTTGGGGGTGACACGGATGTTGAAGAACTTGTAGGCGGCCAGCGTGCAGCCGGCGGCGACGAAGGTGGCCAGCACGGCCTGCGGGACGATGCCTTGGTAGATTCCCGCGAACATCTTGGAGAAGGCGCCGATGAAGATGCCCTCGATGGCGGCGTAGACCAGCACCAGACCAGGGTTGATCTTCTTGCGGGTCGCCACCAGCATGACGGTCACGAAACCGACCAGGCCGCTGACGATCAGGCTCATGCCGATCAGGCCAGACGGCATCGCCACGAAGGTGGCGGCGGCCACGGCCATCAGGGCCAGCAGGGTGATGCCGGTCTTGGCGATCACGTCGTCCAGCGTCATGGTGGGCTCGGCGGTGTACTGGGGCGCCTGCTGCGGCACGCCGTAGCCCTGCTGGGGCATGCCGTAGCCGGCCTGCGGGGCGCCGTAGCCCTGCTGGTAGCCGTACCCGGGCTGAGGAGCGTAACCCTGCGGGGCGCGCTGCGAGAACGCGTCGGGGCGGGAAAGAATGGGATTGGCCATGGTGGCTGTGGTTCCTCCGTCTAGGGGGGTTCGTTGCTTCAGTCTATTCAACGCCGCCAATCCGGCCCCTGTTCCGCCCTCGACCCTGACTCGACCCTGAGCAGTACCGGCGCCGTGCTGCGGGCACGGGGCAACCCCGGCGCCAACGGACGATCAGCACCCCCGATGGGATTCGAACCCACACTTGGGCGGGTTTAAGCCGCCTGCCTCTGCCGGTTGGGCTACGGGGGCCCAGGCCGCGAGCCTAGCCCTGCTGCAGCAGCTCCAGCGCCAGGGCATCCAGGATGTCGGACTCGCTGACCACCATGGGCACACTCACCCGTCGGGCGATGGCGGCATTGATCAGCGCACCGGCGCAGATCACCTCGGCGCGCTTGCGGGGAAGGCAGGTGGTGGCCTCGATCTGCACCACCGGGGTGGCCAGCAGCTCGGCGGAGAGTTCCAGCAGGCGTTCGGTGGTCAGGTGGGAGCGATGCACCTTCTCGCGCTGGTAGGTCGCCAGCCCCTGGCTGATCGCCGACAGGCTGGTGGCCGTCCCGGCCACGCCGATGAAGCCGCGCACCGCGGTGAAGTCGATGCCGGAGCCGTCCAGCAGGCCGTCGACGAAGGCCCGCGCCTGCGCCACCTCGTCGATGGTGGGGACGTCGTGGTGCAGGTAGCGCTCGCGCAGCCGCACCGAGCCCATGTCCAGGCTGACCGCGTGCCGGATGCTGCCGTCCGCGCCGCCCAGCACCAGCTCGGTGGAACCGCCGCCGATGTCCACCACCAGCACCGGCTCGGCCGCCTCCGGAACACCGGTCAGGGCGCCGGTGAAGGAGAGCCGGGCCTCCTCGGTGCCGGGGATGATGTCCACCTCGACGCCGAGCCGCTCGCGGACGCCGCCGAAGAAGGCCTCCCGGTTGCGGGCATCGCGCGCCGCGGAGGTGGCCACGAAGCGGACCCGCTCGGCGCCCAGCCCGCAGATCACCTCGGCATAGGCGTCCACCGCCTGCCAGGTGCGCGCCAGCGCCTCGGGGTGCAGCTCGCCGGTGGCGTCGACCCCCTGGCCCAGCCGGTTGATCTCCAGGCGGCGGTCCAGCTCGCGCAGGCCGCCCTCGGGGCCGGCGGTGGCCACCAGCAGGCGGATCGAATTGGTGCCGCAGTCGATCGCGGCGACGACCGGCGCCATCAGGCCTGCTCGTCGACGGTCTGGCCGGAGCGCGCGGCATGGCGCTCGAAGAAGCCCTGCAGCTTCTCGACGGCCTCGTCGCCCAGCGGGTTCACGCCCGGCCCGGCGGCCAGCGAGTGGCCCACCAGCACGTGCAGGCACTTCACACGGGTGGGCATGCCACCGGCGCTGATCCCCTCGATCTCGGGCACCTGGCCCAGCAGGGCGCGGTCGGCCAGGTAGGCCTCGTGGGCGGCGCGGTAGGCGGCGGCCAGCTCGGCGTCGGTGGTGAGCCGTTCGCTCATCTCCGCCATCAGTCCGCTGGCCTCCAGCGTGGAGACCGCCGAGGTCACCCGCGGGCAGGTGAGGTAGTAGGTGGTGGGGAAGGGGGTGCCGTCGGGCAGCCGCGGCTCGGTGGCCACGACGCCGGGCTCGCCGCAGACGCAGCGCCAGGCGATGCCCACCACGCCACGCGGCATGCGGCCCAGCTGGTTGGTGATCGCCTGCTCGTCGGCGGGGGTCATCGGGGTGAGGTGTGCCATGGGGTGCCTATCGCTTCGGGGTGGCCTTCGGCGTGGCCGAGGGGGTCTCGTCGGGGTCGGCCGGGGCGGTCAGCACGGGCTCGTCCTGCTCCGCGACCAGCGGCTCGTCGGCGGTGGCGATCGAGCCGCCCAGCCGGTCCCACCAGGCGGTGGCGTGCTCGCCCTCGGGGACGGTGCTGGTGGAGGTGATGGTCACTCCCCCGCCCATCGGCTTGCCGTCCGGGCCGACGACGCGGTAGCCGGTCTCGCCGGGCATCACCCAGCCCAGCCGTTCGCGGGCCTGGGTCCGCACGAAGTCGGCATCCTTCCAGCGCTCGATCTCGCGCTGCAGTTCCTCATTGGCGCGGGTGCGCTCCACGATCTGCTGCTGCGCCGTGGCCATGTCCTGCTCCTGGCGCAGGTAGACCCGCAGGCTGCTGGCATAGCTGAGCACCAGGATGGCCACCACCACGAGGAAGGCGATGGCACGACGGGTGAGGCCCACCCCACGCATCAGCCGGGGCGGGGCGCTCAGCGCGGTGGCCACCGGGGCCAGTGCCTGCTGGCTACGGATCCCGCGCCGCTCGCCGTCGCCGGCCTTGCTGCTGCGGCTGGCGTTCGGGCGGGGACGCGAAACGGTCCGGGAGCGCGGGTTCCCGCGTCCCGGACCGTTGTGCGACGGTTTCGTGGCCATCTATCCAGTGTTACAGGTCCCGGGCAGTGCTCAGGCCTTGAAACGCGGGAAGGCGTCGGCGCCGGCGTAGGTCGCGGCGTCGTCCAGGTCCTCCTCGATGCGCAGCAGCTGGTTGTACTTGGCCACGCGCTCGGAGCGGGCGGGCGCACCGGACTTGATCTGGCCACAGCCCAGGGCGACGGCCAGGTCGGCGATGGTGACGTCCTCGGTCTCACCGGAGCGGTGCGACATCATGGAGCGGAAGCCGGCACGGTGGGCCATGGTCACGGCGTCGATGGTCTCGGTCAGCGAACCGATCTGGTTCACCTTGACCAGCAGCGCGTTGGCGGCGCCCTCGTCGATGCCGCGCTTCAGGCGGGTGACATTGGTGACGAACAGGTCGTCGCCGACCAGCTGCACCTTGTCGCCCATCTGCTCGGTCATCTTCTTCCAGCCGTCCCAGTCCTCCTCGTTCAGCGGGTCCTCGATGGAGACCAGCGGGAAGTCCTCGACCAGCTGCGCGTAGTAGGCGATCATCTCGTCGGAGCTCTTGGAGCCACCCTCGAAGGCGTAGCTGCCGTCCTCGTTGTAGAACTCGCTGGCGGCCACGTCGAGGGCCAGGGCGATGTCCTTGCCGGGCTCGAAGCCGGCGGCCTTGATGGCCTCGACGATCAGCTCCAGGGCGGCGCGGTTGCTCTCCAGGTTGGGGGCGAAGCCGCCCTCGTCGCCCAGACCGGTGGCCAGACCCTTGTCGTGCAGCACCTTCTTGAGCTGGTGGTAGACCTGCGCACCGAACTGCAGCGCCTCCTTGAAGGAGCTGGCGCCGATCGGGGCGATCATGAACTCCTGGATGTCGACATTGCTGTCGGCGTGGGAGCCACCGTTGAGGATGTTCATCATCGGCACCGGCAGCAGGTTGGCGGTGGGGCCACCCAGGTAGCGGTACAGCGGCAGGCCGGCGGACTCCGCGGCGGCGTGCGCCACGGCCAGGGAGACGCCCAGGATCGCGTTGGCGCCCAGCTTGCCCTTGTTGTCGGTGCCATCCAGCTCGAGCATGGCGTCGTCGAGCAGGCGCTGCTCGCTGGCCTCGAAGCCGAGGACCTCCTCGCCGATGGTCTCGACGACGTTCTCGACGGCCTTCAGCACGCCCTTGCCGCCGTAGCGGTTCTTGTCACCGTCACGCAGCTCGACGGCCTCGAAGGCGCCGGTGGAGGCGCCGGAGGGGACTGCCGCGCGACCCTCGGCACCGTCGTCCAGGATGACCTGGACCTCGACGGTCGGGTTGCCACGGGAGTCAAGGATCTCGCGAGCATCGATGAATTCGATGGTTGCCATCTGATCTGCCTTTCAAAGACGTTGGTGTCTGGTCCCAGCCTAGCCACCCCCGCGGCGCCGTGCGCCGTCGCCCCGGTGAATGGCCGCCGCCGTTCAACCGGCGGCCACCGGGTGGTCACCCGGCTCGCTCACCCGGCGCCGGAGGCCTGCTCCGCCGCCCGCACCTGCGCCTCGAAGCCGCGCAGCGCCTCGCGGGTGGCCTGGTCGGCGTCGATGCCGCTGGCCTGGGCCCGCTGCACCAGCTCCAGCACCCGGGCGCCCACCTCGTCGGCCGTGATCGGGTCCGCGGCCATCTCGACGGCGACGCCGTGGTTGCGCACCCGCGAGGTGACCTTGGCGGCGCGCGCCAGGGCGGAGAGGTGGTCCGCGATGCCCTGCAGCGAGGAGCTGCGCCCCTTCTCCGCGCGCTTGCGCGCCTCCCAGGAGCCCATCAGGTCCTCGGGGACCTCGCCGGCGCCGTAGACATAGGGGTGGCGGCGGACCAGCTTGTCGGCGATGTCGCCGGCCACGTCGTCCAGGTCGAAGCGCTGCTCGCGCGCGGCGATCTCGCAGTGGAAGACCACCTGGAGCAGCAGGTCGCCCAGCTCCTCACGCAGGTCGGTGTCGTCCCCGGACTCGATGGCGTCGAGCACCTCACCGGTCTCCTCCACCAGGTAGGTGGCCAGGCTGCGGTGGGTCTGCTCGGCATCCCAGGGGCACTCGCTGCGCAGGGTGGTCATCACCCCGGCCAGCCGCCGGACCTGCTCGCAACCGGGTTGACCGGCCACCAGCTCACTGCCCTGCTGCTCGCCCCGGGCGGGCATCAGTTGCCGAAGACCTTGCCCTGGCCCAGGTCCTGCATGGACAGCGAGCCGGTCTGGCCGGTGAAGGTTCCCGCCGAGGGGTTCCAGTTGCCGTAGCGCGGGTTGACCTGCACGTCGAGGGCCTTCACCTGGTTGCGGCTCTTCGCCTCGCCCAGCGTGTCGTTGATCGCGGCGTAGCGGGCCAGCGACTCCACGGCCACCTTGCAGTCGGGATCGGTCATCAGCTGCTCGCCGCGCAAGGCCTTGACGGGCTTCGCGATCATCTGGTTGGTGATCGGCACGCCGGCGCGCTCGCTGATCGCATCGGCCATCGAGCCGGAGAGCAGCATCTGGGCCACCTGCGTGTGGATCTGCTCCGCGGGGGTCTGGGTCAGCCGCGCGCACCCCTCGGCTGCGGTGTCCACCTGCTCCACCGAGGTGCGGGTGCCGTCGACGTCGAACGCCGTGCCGCCCGAGGGGGTGGCGCATCCGGCCATGAGCAGCAGGGCTGCGACGGGAGCTGCGATGCGGGCGATCTTCATCGATGTTCCTTCCAGGGCCCGAGGGGCCTGAGGTGGAGGTGCGGTTCGTGGCCGATTCTAGCCACAGCCCCGCCCGGCGGCGGGCAGGCCTCAGGCCATGAAGATGTCCTTGACCACCTGCGCCGCCCAGTCCAGCAGGTCCTGGCCGATCACCGGCCGGCCGGTCACCGGGGCCGTGGTGGGCCGCGGCACCAGCAGCAGGCCCGCCTGGTGCTTGATCACGCTGCCCGGGTAGAGCCGCCCCAGCCGCATCTGCTTGCTCTCCGGCAGGTCGGCCGGGCTGAAGCGGATGTTGTTGCCCTGGCCCACCACCTCGGTGATGCCGGCCTCGCGGCAGAGCAGCCGGAAACGGGCCACGCCCAGCAGCACCTCGGTGGGTGCGGGCAGCTCGCCGTAGCGGTCCACCAGCTCGGCGCGCACCTCGGCGATGTCGGTCTCGCTGCGCACCTCGGCCAGCCGCTTGTACATCTCCAGGCGCAGCCGCTCGGACTCGACGTAGTCATTGGGCAGGTTGGCGTCCACCGGCAGCTCGATGCGCATCTCCGGCTCGGGCTCGGAGTCCTCGCCGCGGAAGTCCGCGACGGCCTCGCCCACCAGGCGGATGTAGAGGTCGAAACCGACGTCGGCGATGTGTCCCGACTGCTCGTCGCCCAGCAGGTTGCCGGCACCTCGGATCTCCAGGTCGCGCATGGCGATCTGCATGCCGGCGCCCAGATCGGTGTGGGCCGCCATGGTGGCCAGCCGGTCGTGCGCGGTCTCGGTGAGCGGCTTCTCCGGCGGGTAGAGCAGGTAGGCGTAGCCACGCTCCCGGCCACGGCCCACCCGGCCACGCAGCTGGTGCAGCTGGGACAGGCCCATCAGGTCGGCCCGCTCGATGATCAGCGTGTTCGCCGTCGAGATGTCCAGGCCCGCCTCGACGATGGTGGTGGCCACCAGCACGTCGGCGCGACGCTCCCAGAAGTCCTGCATCACCTGTTCCAGCTGGTGCTCGTTCATCTGGCCATGACCGGTGGCGATGCGCGCCTCCGGCACCAGCTCGCGCAGCCGGGCGGCGGTCTTCTCGATCGACTGCACCCGGTTGTGGACGTAGAAGACCTGCCCCTCGCGGGCCAGCTCGCGGCGGATCGCCGCCACCACCTGGGCCTCGTCGTAGGGGCCGGCGAAGGTGAGCACCGGGTGGCGCTCCTCCGGCGGGGTGGCGATCACGCTCATCTCGCGGATGCCGGTCACCGCCATCTCCAGGGTGCGCGGGATCGGGGTGGCGGACATGGCCAGCACGTCGACGTTGAGGCGCAGCTTCTTGAGCTGCTCCTTGTGCTCCACGCCGAAACGCTGCTCCTCGTCGATGATGACCAGGCCCAGGTCCTTGAACTGCACCTCGCCACCGAACAGCCGGTGGGTGCCCACCACCACGTCGACCTTGCCGGAGGCGATCCCCTCGATCACCTGCTTGGACTCCGCCGCGCTCTGGAAACGGGAGAGCTGCGCCACGTGCACCGGGAAGCCGGCATAGCGCTCGCTGAAGGTGTTGTGGTGCTGGGTGACCAGCAGCGTGGTGGGCACCAGCACGGCCACCTGCTTGCCGTCCTGCACCGCCTTGAAGGCGGCCCGCACGGCGATCTCGGTCTTGCCGTAGCCCACGTCGCCGCAGATCAGCCGGTCCATCGGGACCACCTGCTCCATGTCGGCCTTGACCTCCTGGATGCAGGAGAGCTGGTCGGGGGTCTCGACGTAGTTGAAGGCATCCTCCAGCTCGCGCTGCCAGGCGGTGTCGGGCGCGAAGGCGTGGCCCCGGGTGGCCTGGCGCGCGGCGTAGAGCTTGATCAGCTCGGCGGCGATCTGCTTGACCGCCTTGCGCGCGCGACTCTTGCGCTTGTTCCAGTCGGCGCCGCCCATCTTGTCCAGGGTGGGTGCCTCACCGCCCACATAGCGTGTGACCAGGTCCAGCTGGTCCATCGGGACGAAGAGCCGGTCGGCGGGCTGGCCCTTCTTGCTGGCGGCGTACTCGATCACCAGGTACTCCCGGGTGGAGCCGGCCACGGTGCGCTGCACCATCTCCACGTAGCGGCCCACGCCGTGCTGCTCGTGCACCACGGGGTCGCCGGCCTTCAGCTCCAGCGGGCTGATCTGGTTCTTGCGCCGGCTCGGCATCTTGCGATCGGCCTTGTCGGCGGGCTTGTTGCCGGCCAGGTCACCGGTGGTGAAGACGCTCAGCCCCGCCAGCCGGAAGCCGTGGCGCTGGCTGGAGGGGACGATGGTGACGGTGCCCTTCTCGGGGGCCTCGACCAGGGCATCGGCCACGTGGGAGCCGATCTCGTGGTCGGTCAGCACCTCGGCCATGCGGGCGGCCAGGCCCTTGCCCTCGACGCTGAGCACGACGGCATCGCCCTCACGCACCGCCTGGCCGATCTCGGCCACCGCGCCCTCGGTGTCACCCTTCCAGCTTTCCGCGGCCTTCCAGTCCAGGGCGCGGGTCTGAACGCTCAGGGTGCGCAGGTGGGAGACGTCCACCAGCTCGCCGTCGTCGGCATAGGTGGGGCCCTCGTCCACCGGGGCGGCGGAGAAGGAGGACAGGCTCCACCAGGACTGGCCGCGCTCGAGCGCATGGAAGCGCACCTCGGCCAGCTCCCAGTAGGCCGACGATCCCAGGTCGATCGGCGCCTTGCCGCCGGCGGCCGCGGCGGCCCAGGAGGCGTGCAGGAATTCTTGCGAGGTCTTGACCAGGTCGTGGGCGCGGCTGCGCACCAGCTCGGGGTCGCTGAGCAGCACCAGGGTCTCGGCGGGCATCACGTCCACCAGCAGCTCCAGGCCGTCCACCAGGGCCGGCGTCAGCGCCTCCATGCCCTCCACGGCATGGCCGTCGGCGATCTTGTCCAGCATCTCGGACAGCTCCGGGTGCTCGGGCAGCAGGGCCCGCGCCCGGGAGCGCACCCGCTCGTCGAGCAGCAGCTCGCGGCAGGGCGAGGCGACGACCTCGTCCAGGGTGGTGTGCTTGGAGCGCTGGTCGGCGACGGTGAAGTGGCGGATCTCCTCGACGGTGTCACCGAAGAAGTCCACCCGCACCGGGTGTTCCTCGGTGGGCGGGAAGATGTCGACGATGCCACCGCGCACGGCGAACTCGCCGCGTCGCTCCACCAGGTCCACCCGGGAGTAGGCGGCGCCCACCAGGGCGGTGGAGAGTTCCGAGATGTCCAGCTCCTCCCCCACCGCGATCCGCACCGGGGTGAGCTCGGCCAGCCCCTTGACCTGCGGCTGCAGCACCGAACGGACCGGGGCCACGACGATCCGCGGCACGCCCAGCGGGTCGTTGCCGGCCAGTCGGCGCAGCACCGCCAGGCGGCGGCCGACGGTGTCCGAGCGGGGGCTCAGCCGCTCGTGGGGCAGGGTCTCCCAGGCCGGGTAGTAGGCCACCTGGTCGGTGCCCACCCAGCTCTCCAGCTCGGCCACCAGCATCTCGGCCTCGCGGTAGGTGGAGGTGACCAGCAGCACCGGACGCCCGGTCCGGCCGGCCAGGGTGGCGGTCAGCGCCGCCCGGGCCGCGGCGGGGGCGGTGAGGTCGAGGGTGGGGGTGGCCGAGGCCTGGGCGATGGCCTTGGCCACCACGGGGTCGGCTGCGAGGACGTCGATCAGGCCGTTCAGGGTCACCCGACAAATCTACCCACGGCACCAACGGCCACCGACCACACCTGCCCCGACCACCACTCGGGCGAGGCATCCACCAGCCGGACAGCACTTGGCGAAATAGGTAAGGCGTGCCTAACCTAAAGCTGTCCAAGGAGGTCCGGATGGGCGTCGCCTACCGCATGTTCCACACCCGCCTGGTGCGCCGCGAGCGCCTGAGCGCCAGTTTCGTGCGCCTCACACTGGCCGGCCCCGACCTGGCCGACTGCTCGCCCACCCTGCTGGACCAGCGCGTGAAACTGGTCTTCGGCGCCGCCGAACAGCTGGGCGCGCTGGCCGCCGCCGAGGACTGGTACGTCGACTGGCAGAAGCTCGGCACCGACGCCCCCGCGCTGCGCACCTACACGCTGAGCGCCGTGCGCCCCGCCGAGGACGGCTCCGGCGAGGTGGACCTGGACGTGGTGGTCCACGAGACCGACGGCAGCCCCGCACCAGGCACCCAGTTCGCGCGCGACGCCGCGCTGGGCACCGTCGTGGGCCTGGTGGCCGGGGACCGCACCCAGGAGGGACACGACAGCATCGGCGTGGCCTGGAAGGGACACACCGCCCGCGAGGTGCTGCTGATCGGCGACGAGACCGCGCTGCCGGCGGTGGCCAACATCGTGCGCACGCTGCCGGCCGGGTGCCGCGGCTGCGTCCTGCTGGAGGTGCCGCACGAGAGCGACATCCGCCTGCTCGAGGCACCCAGCGGCGTGCGCACCGAGTGGTACGTGCGCTCCCGCGGTGAGCGGCTGGCCCGCGAGCAGGCCGCCGCGCACGCCTCGCGGCCCAGTGTCGCGCCCGACGAGCTGGTCTGGGAGGAGCCCGTCGAGGCCGATGCGGGCGAGCGCTTCGCCTGGGTGGCGGGCGAGGCCGGCTGGGTGAAGCAGCTGCGCCCCGTGGTGAGCGAGCTGGGATTTCGCCGTGAGCAGCAGAGCATCATGGGTTACTGGAAGCAGGCCACCGGCTGACCTAGAGTCACCTGCGTGAGCAATCCCGCATCCCTTGTCATCCTGGGCGCCTCCGGCGACCTGACCCACCGCCTCCTGCTGCCCGGTCTGGGCACGCTGCTGAAGCTCCACTCCCGCCCCGAGCTGACCCTGGTGGGCGCCGCCGTCGAGGAGATGGGCGACGAGCAGTGGAAGGAGATCGTCTCCAAGGCCCTGGCCGAGGGCGGCTGCCCGCAGGCCCGCATCGACCAGGTGCTGGCCACCACGCGCTACCAGAAGGTGGACGTCACCAATCCGCAGGAGCTGAAGGCGCTGCTGGACTCGCTGCCCAGCGATCCGGTGCTCTACTTCGCCCTCCCGCCGGCGGTCACCATCAAGGCCTGCCAGGCCCTGACCGAGATCGAGTCCCCCTCCACCCTGCGCCTGACGCTGGAGAAGCCCTTCGGCTCGGATGCCCAGACCGCGCACGACCTGAACGCCCTGCTGGGCCGCCTGGTGCCGGAACAGCAGATCTTCCGCGTGGACCACTTCCTGGGCAAGGCCACCGTGCTGAACCTGCTCGGCCTGCGCTTCGCCAACCGCCTCTTCGAGCCGGTCTGGGATGCCAACAACATCGAGCGCGTCGACATCATCACCGACGAGACCCTCGCCCTGGAGGGCCGGGCCGGCTACTACGACCACGCCGGCGCCATGAAGGACATGATCCAGAGCCACCTGCTGCTGGTGATGGCCATGTTCGCCATGGAGGAGCCGGCCCGGATCGACGAGCTGGAGCTGCGCGACCTGATGGCGCACGTGCTGCGCGCCACCGAGCTCTACACCGGAGACCCGGCCACCAGCTCGCGTCGCGCCCGCTACACCGCCGGCACGGTGGGCGACCGCGAGGTGCCCAACTACGTCGACGAAGAGGGCGTGGACCCGGCCAACGAGACCGAGACCCTGGTGGAGCTCACCGTGCGGATCAACACCTCGCGCTGGTGGGACGTGCCGATCCGGCTGCGCTCCGGCAAGGCGCTGGGCGACGGCCGCAACGGCATCACCGTGCTCTTCAAGCCGGTGGCGCACGTGCCCGAGGGCTTCGTGAACGTCCCCAGCCCGAACGTGATCAGCATCGGCATGAAGCCGGAGAACATCGCGGTGGGCATCACCACCAATGCCGAGGGCGACGCCCGCGACCTGGAGGACTCGGTGCTGTTCACCGAGCTGGGCAGCAGCGCGATCCGCCCCTACGGCGAAATCCTGCAGGGCATCCTCGACGGCGACCCGCTGCTCAGCGTGCGCGGCGACATCGCCGAGGAGTGCTGGCGCATCGTCGGGCCCGTGGTCCAGGCCTGGAAGGAGGGCGAGGTGCCGTTGGACGAGTATCGCGCCGGCTCCTCGGGCCCCAACAACTGGAAGTGATCGAGGCGCACCACGGCCGGCGGGCAGTCCTGCTCGCCGGCCTCGCCGTGCCGCTGGCCGCCTGCTCCTCCCGTCCGGCATCCCCCTCGACGCCGTCGGCCAGCCCGATCCCGCCGCGTCGGGTGGTGACGCTGGACGGTGCCCGCACCGAGGACGTGCTGGCGCTCGGCCTGCAACCGGTGGGCGTCGCCGGTGCCGCCGCCTACCGTCGCACCGTCACCCGTCCCGCGCTGGCCGCGAAGGCGGTGGAGCTCGGCGATCGCGCAGCCCTGGACCTGGAGGCGGTGCGTGCCTGCCGCCCCGACCTGGTGCTGGGCACCGACCTGGATCCCGGCCTGCTGGAGCGGCTGAGGGCCATTGCTCCCACCGAGTCCCTGGCCGGCCCCTTCCCCACCCGGGCGCTGGCGGTCCCCCGCGAGAACCTGCAGCGCACCGGCGCCCTACTGGGACGCGAGCAGCAGGCCGCTGACCTGCTGGTCAGCCTGGACGAGAAGATCGGCACCACCCGGCTGGCGCTGGCCGGCCGGCTGAACCCGCCCACGATCCTGCTGCAGATCGGCGCCGATGCCTCCGTGCACCTGCTGGGCCCCGGCTCGGCCGTGGGCCTGCTGGCGCAGCAGGTGGGCGTCGTGGACCCCGTGACCAACAACGGCGACGCGCGCGGCGCCGTGGCCACCACCTGGCAGGAGCTGCCGCGGGCCGAGCGGATCTGGTGGTGGGCCTCCCCCGAGGCGCGGCAGGCCATGAAGGGCCTCGCCACGGATCCTCGCTGGACCTCATTGCCCGCCGTGCGGGCGAAGGCAGCCCGTCCCGTGCTGCAGGGCCATGATCCCTTCGCCGGCGCGAGCAGCCTGCTGGCCCTGCTGGACGAGCTGGTGGCGCTCTACGGCGCCAAGAAGAAGTAGCCCTCGCCCGGCGCGCGTGGGGCGCGGCGCGGGCCTGGCAGGTCAGCTGTTGTAGCGGTTCTGGGCGGCTTCCAGGCCCTGGCCCAGCAGCAGCTCCACCGCGTCGGCGCAGCGTTGCACCTCGAGCTCCACGTCGGTACGCAGCGAGCTGGGGATGGGGGCCAGCACGTAGTCGGCCGGCTCCTGCCGGCCCGGCGGACGGCCGATGCCGAAGCGCAGGCGGAAGTAGTCACCGGTGGACAGGTGGCGGCGCAGCGACTTCAGGCCGTTGTGGCCGTTGTCACCGCCGCCGAGCTTGAGCCGCAGCTGGCCCAGGTCCAGGTCGAGTTCGTCGTGGACGGCTACCACGTGGGCCGGGTCCACCTTGTGGAAGGCGGCCAGCTTGGCGGCGGCCTGCCCCGATTCGTTCATGAAGGTGCGCGGCCGGGCCAGCACCACCTTCTGTGCCTCGGCCCCGGGCATCCCCAGGCCGGCGGCGGACAACCGGGTCTCGACCACGTCGGCCCGCATGCCCTTGGGGGCCGACCAGCTGGCCCGCGCGCGGCGGGCCAGCTCGTCGACGACCATGAACCCGACATTGTGCCGGGTGTTGGAGTAGGCCGGACCGGGATTGCCCAGTCCGACCACCAGCCACGTGGTCACGCGACAGTCTCCTCGTGCTCGGGTGCTACCGGGCTCACTCGCCCTCGGACTCGCCCTCGGCGTCCTCGGACTCGCCCTCGGCGGCCTCCTCGTCACCCTCGGCTCCCTCCTCGTCACCCTCGGCGTCGGACTCGACGTCCAGCTCGACGGCCTCGTTGATGCCGACGATCAGGGTCTCGGCGGCCTCACCGTTGAAGGTGGCGCCGGCGGGCAGCTCGATGTCGGCGACGGTGATCTGGGAACCGGCCTCCAGGCCCTCGATGGAGATCTCGAGGGACTCGGGGATGTTCAGGGCGTCGACCTCCAGGGCCAGCGCGTTGAGGTCCTGGTTGACCAGGGTCTCGGCGGCGGCCTCACCGGTCAGGATCACGGGCACCTCGACGGTGACCTTCTCGCCGCGCTTCACGATCAGCAGGTCGACGTGCTCGACGAAGCCCTTGATCGGGTCGCGCTGCACCTGCTTGGGCAGGGCCAGCAGCTCCTTCTCACCGGCGATCTGGATGTTCAGCAGGGCGTTGGCGGCGCGCAGCGCCAGCAGGGTGTCGTGGCCCGGCAGAGTCACGTGCTGCGGCTCGGTGCCGTGGCCGTAGACGACGGCGGGAACCTTGTCGGCGCGACGGATGCGGCGGGCAGCGCCCTTGCCGAACTCGGTGCGCTTCTCGGCGGCAAGCTCGATGATGTCAGCCATGTTCTTCTCCTCAACCTCAGGGACCGGCCCGGTTATCCGGGCCAGATGTTCTCGGCCCAGGAGGGAGGAATCGGGGCAGGGCCCCAACGCCACGTCGATCACGGACCAGGTGGTCCCTCGCCAGGCAACCCCGCAAGTCTAGGCCACGCCCGCCGTCGACGAGAAATCCCGACGCCGGGCCGTGCGCTGCGGCCCTCGTCGCGAGCCGTCCGGTTGGGGGCCGCGCGGCATACTGGCAGACGATGAGCACTCCCGGCCCCCTGATCGTCCAGTCCGACCGCACCCTCCTGCTGGAGGTGGACCACCCCGACGCCGATGCCTGCCGCATCGAGATCGCACCCTTCGCGGAGCTGGAGCGCGCCCCGGAGCACGTCCACACCTATCGGCTCACCCCGCTGGGGCTGTGGAATGCCCGCGCCGCCGGCCACGACGCCGAGCAGGTGGTGGACGTGCTGATGCGCCACTCCCGCTACCCGGTGGCCAGCTCGCTGCTGGTGGACGTCACCGAGACGATGGGCCGCTACGGCCGGCTGCGGATCGAGAAGCACCCCACCCACGGGCTGGTGCTGGTCTCCACCGACAAGGCGGTGCTCACCGAGGTGCTGCGCTCGGCCAAGGTGAAGGGCCTGGTGGGCAGCCGGATCGACGACGACACCGTGGTGGTGCACCCCAGCGAGCGGGGACAGCTGAAGCAGGTGCTGCTCAAGCTCGGCTGGCCCGCCGAGGACCTGGCCGGCTACGTGGACGGCGAGCACCACGAGATCGACCTGGTCACCGACGGCTGGGAGCTGCGGCCCTACCAGCACCAGGCGGCCGAGAGCTTCTGGCACGGCGGCTCCGGCGTGGTGGTGCTGCCCTGCGGCGCCGGCAAGACCATCGTCGGCGCCGACGCCATGAGCCTGGCCAAGGCCACCACGCTGATCCTGGTGACCAATACCGTCAGCGCCCGGCAGTGGCGCGACGAACTGCTGCGCCGCACCAGCCTGACGCCCGACGAGATCGGCGAGTACTCCGGCAGCCGCAAGGAGGTGCGCCCGGTCACCATCGCCACCTACCAGGTGATCACCTCCAAGCGCGGCGGCGTGCACCCGCACCTGGAACTCTTCGACGCCCGCGACTGGGGCCTGGTGATCTACGACGAGGTGCACCTGCTGCCGGCTCCGGTCTTCCGGATGACCGCGGACCTGCAGGCGCGACGCCGGCTGGGCCTGACCGCCACCCTGGTGCGCGAGGACGGCCGCGAGGGCGATGTCTTCAGCCTGATCGGGCCGAAGCGCTACGACGCCCCGTGGAAGGACATCGAGGCGCAGGGCTGGATCGCGCCGGCCGACTGCGTCGAGGTGCGCGTCACCCTCACCGACGCCGAGCGGATGGCCTGCGCCACCGCGGAGCCCGACGTGCGCTACCGGCTGGCGGCCACCGCCGAGAGCAAGACCGCCGTCGTGGAGGAGCTGGTGGAGCGCCACCGTGGGCAGCCCACGCTGGTGATCGGGCAGTACGTCGACCAGCTGGAGGAGCTGGCCGAGCGGCTGGGCGCCGAGCTGATCACCGGTGCCACCACCAACAAGCAGCGCGAGGACATCTACAACCGCTTCCGCAGCGGCGAGATCGACCTGATCGTGGTGAGCAAGGTGGCCAACTTCTCCATCGACCTGCCCACCGCCGAGGTGGCGATCCAGGTCTCCGGCGCCTTCGGCTCCCGGCAGGAGGAGGCCCAGCGGCTGGGCCGCTTGCTGCGTCCCAAGCAGGGCCGCACCGCCCGCTTCTACGCCGTGGTGAGCCGCGACACCCCCGATGCGGACTTCGCCCAGCACCGCCAGCGTTTCCTGGCCGAGCAGGGCTATGCCTACCGGATCGTCGACGCCGAGGAGCTGGACAGCCTGGACCCGCCGGCCGAGCAGGGCTGAGCCCTCCCCGGCCGGGGGCGTGGCTCAGGCCTGGGGCGCCTCGGGGATCGGGCGACCGAAGGACTCCATGGTGATCTCCTCCGGCTCGGGGCCACCTCGACGGCCGGTGTCCAGGCCGTCGATGGCCGCCAGTTCGTCGCTGCTCAGCTCGAAGTCGAAGACGTCGAGGTTCTGGGCGATCCGCTCCCGCTTGACCGACTTGGGGATCACCTGGCGGCCCTGCTGGAGGTGCCAGCGCAGCATCACCTGGGCGGTGGACTTCTGGTGCGCCTCGGCGATGCTCGTGATGACCGGGTCCTGCAGGGTGGAGGTGTGCTCGCCCTCGCGGTAGAAGGTGATGCCACCGATCGGCGACCAGCACTGGTTCAGGATGCCCAGCTCGGTGTCCTTGGCGAGCAGCTCGCTCTGGCGGAAGTAGGGGTGGCACTCGATCTGGTTCACCGCCGGCACCACCTCGGTGGCCTCCAGCAGCCGGTCCAGGTGCTCGGGCATGAAGTTGCTGACGCCGATGGCGCGCACCCTGCCCTCGGCCAGCAGCTGCTCCAGGGCCCGGTAGGCCTCGATGGTGCGCTCGAACTCGCTGGGCAGCGCCTGGTGCAGGATCAGCAGGTCGAGCTGCTCCAGCCCCAGCTTGGCGGCCGACTTCTCGAAGCCGTGCACGGTCTCCTGGCGGCCGTAGTCGCTGATCCAGATCTTGGTCTCGACGAAGACCTCGTCACGCGCCAGCCCGCTCTCGGCGATGGCGCGGCCCACCTCCACCTCGTTGCCGTAGGCGGCAGCGGTGTCGATGTGGCGGTAGCCCAGCTCCAGCGCGTCGGAGACGGCGGCGACGGTCTCCTCGGGCGCGGCCTGGTAGACCCCCAGGCCCAGGGCGGGGATCTCGACCCCGTTGTTCAGCGTGAAGTTCTCCATGCCCTCCACGTTAGGCGCCGGCCCCCGCCTCCGGGGAGGCCCTGCCAGCACCACCTCGGGCGTCCAGCTGTCGGACCGAGCCGCCACCCCATGGACTTCCATGTGGAACGGCTGAGAAATGCCGGAGACCCGGCGCGGCCCTGGCCGGTGCCGGTGGGTCAGGGCGTTAGGCTCGAAGCGCTCGATGCCTTGACCTCAAGGGATCAGGCGGGTCAACGGCGCTCCGCGGGCAGTACAAGCGGATCCCTCGGGATCCACGAGCAGGAGTAGTGCAATGAATGTTTCCATGAAGTCCCGCCTGGTCGCCGAATTCCTCGGCACCCTGTGGCTCGTCCTGGGTGGCTGCGGCTCCGCCGTGCTGGCCGCCAAGGTGCTGTCCACCGACCCCACCCCCGTCAACCTGGGCATCGGCTTCGTCGGCGTCGCGCTGGCCTTCGGCCTGACCGTGATGACCGCCGCCTACGCCTTCGGCCACCTGTCCGGCGGCCACTTCAACCCCGCCGTCACCCTGGGCCTGGCCGTCGCCAAGCGCGTCGAGTGGGCTGCGGTGCTGCCCTACATCATCGCCCAGGTCATCGGCGGCACCGTCGGTGCGGCCATCCTCTACGTGATCGCCGGCGGCAAGGCCGGCTTCAGCGCCACCGCCTCCGGCTTCGCCGCCAACGGCTACGGCGCCCACAGCCCGGCCGGCTACTCGATGCTGGCCGCCCTGGTCTGCGAGATCGTGCTGACCTGCATCTTCCTGTTCATCATCCTGGGCTCCACCGATGACCGCGCCCCGCAGGGCTTCGCCCCGATCGCCATCGGCCTGGGCCTGACCCTGATCCACCTGATCTCCATCCCCGTCACCAACACCTCGGTCAACCCGGCGCGCTCGCTGGCCGTGGCCTGGTTCGCCGGTGGCTGGGCGCTCAAGCAGGTCTGGCTCTTCTGGGTCGCCCCGATCATCGGCGCCGTCATCGCCGGCGCCCTGTACCGCAGCCTGACCGACGAGAAGGTCGACAGCCACGAGCTGTCCGAGGCCCGCGTCAACGAGGCCCGCGCCTGAGCCGCGGCACCCACGACGACGGCCCGTCTCCCTCATCGGAGACGGGCCGTCGCCATTTCCGGACCGGGCCGGACAGGCGGTCGAAAATGATATATGATTTTTGATAGCACTCGATCCCGGCAGCCCGGTGGCCACGGCAGTCCACCACGCGCCCTGTGAAGGAGAAGCATGCTGGACCAACAGACGCTCGACCGCATCGCGGCGGAACTGGAAGAGGCGGAACGCACCTGCGGAACCGTCGAGCACATCACCCGCGCCCACCCCGAGGCGACCGTCGAGGACTCCTACGCCATCCAGTCGATGTGGCGGGACAAGAATCTGACCCACGGCCGCCGCCTGGTGGGCCGCAAGATCGGGCTCACCTCCAAGGCGATGCAGGCAGCCACCGGCATCACCGAACCCGACTACGGCGTGATGTTCGCCGACACCGTCTGGGAGAACGGCTCGGTGATCCCCTTCGACCAGTACTCCAGCGTGCGGATCGAGGTGGAGCTGGCCTTCGTGCTCTCCCAGCCGCTGTCCGGCCCCAACTGCACCCTGTTCGACGTGCTGCGCGCCACCGAGTACGTCACCCCCGCGCTGGAGATCCTCAACGCCCACATGGCCCTGGAGGGCCGCACCATCGTCGACACCATCGCGGACAATGCGGCCTACGGTGGCATGGTGCTGGGCGGCAACCCGATGCGCCCCGACCAGGTGGACCTGCGCTGGGTCTCGGCCCTGCTCTACAAGAACGAGTCGATCGAGGAGACCGGCGTGGCCGCGGGCGTGCTGAACCACCCCGCCACCGGCGTCGCCTGGCTCGCCAACAAGCTGCACCAGCACGGCACCACCCTGGAGGCCGGCGAGATCATCCTGGCCGGCTCCTTCACCCGCCCGATGTGGGTGTCCAAGGGCGACTCCGTGCTGTGCGACTACGGACCGATGGGAACCATCTCATGCCGTTTCAACTGAGCCCCAGCTTCGCCCGTCGCCTGGAGGAGTCGCCGCGCGCCCTGATGGGCATGTGGCTGTGCTCCGGCAGCCCCGTGGTGGCCGAGATCTGCGCCGGTGCCGGCCTGGACTGGCTGATGCTGGACCTGGAGCACTCCCCCAACGACCTGCCCGCCGCACTGGCCCAGCTGCAGGCCACCGCCGCCTACCCGGTGACCACCGTGGTGCGGGTGCCCAGCAATGACACCGTCACCATCAAGCAGGTGCTGGACCTGGGCGCGCAGAACATCATCGTCCCGATGGTCGACGACGCGGAGCAGGCCCGCGCCGCGGCCGCTGCCATGTACTACCCGCCGCAGGGCGTGCGCGGGGTCGGCTCCGCACTGGCCCGTTCGGCCCGCTGGAACCGTGTCGAGGGCTACCTGACCGGGGCGGCCGAGCACGTCTCGCTCTTCGTCCAGGTGGAGTCCGCAGCCGCCGTCGCGAATGCCGCCGAGATCGCCGCCACCGAGGGCGTCCACGGCGTCTTCATCGGCCCCTCCGACCTGGCCGCCACCATGGGCCTGCTGGGCCAGCAGAACCATCCCGAGGTGAAGGCCGCCGTGCTGCGCACCATCGAGGCGGTGCGGGCCGAGGGCAAGCTGGTGGGTGTCAACGCCTTCGACCCCGCCGTCGCCGAGGAGTACCGCCTGGCCGGTGCCAGCTTCGTGCTGGTGGGCGCCGACGTCGTGCTGCTGGCCCGTGGCAGCGAGGACCTGGCGCAGCGCTTCGTCCAGCGCTGAGCGCCCGGGTGGGTCACCCACATGGGTGACCCACCATGGCCCGGTCTGCGGGCATGCTGTGCCGGTGCCCGAACCCGTCCTGCCCGCCCGCGTCGGCACCTCCGGCTGGAACTACGACGACTGGTCGCCCGAGGTCTATCCGCCGGGGCTGCCCAAGGCGAAGCGCCGCGACGTCTACGCCAGCCAGTTCGACACCGTGGAGCTGAATGCCAGCTTCTACCGCTGGCCGGCCGCCACCACCTTCCAGCTGTGGCGCGAGGCCCTGCCCGAGGGCTTCCGGATGACGGTCAAGGCACCCAAGAACCTCACCCACACCGGGCGGCTGGCCAACCTCGACGCCTGGCACGAGAGCTTCGAGCGCGACTGGGCCGCGCTGGGTGACAGGGCCGGGCTCTTCCTGGTGCAGCTGGCGCCCACCCACCAGGTGGACCTGCCGCTGCTGGACCGCTTCCTGGCCGGCCCGCCCGCCGGCATGCGGGTGGCGGTGGAGTTCCGGCACGAGAGCTGGCACACCGAGGACACCCAGCGGGTGCTGCGCGAGCACCGGGCGGCCTATGTGGTGATGAGCGTGCCCCGGTTCCCCTGCCACCTGTGGGCCACCACCGACCTGGTCTACCTGCGCTTCCACGGCCCGGACGCGAAGAAGATGTACGTGGGTGAGTACGGCGACGAGGCGATGCACTGGTGGGCCGAGCGAGGCCGCGAGTGGCAGGAGCAGGGACGTCAGGTCTGGGCCTACTTCAACAACGACTACGAGGCCAACGGGGTGCGCGACGCGCGACGACTACGCTCCCTGCTCCACGGGAACGGTTGACTCGTCCACCTCGCCCATCTCCAGGCAGGGCTCACCGTCCCAGGCGAGCCAGTCGGCCACCTGCGGGGGCCAGACCGTCAGCCCACGGACCTCGTCCGCGCTGAACCACTCCCAGCCGGCCAGCCGCAGCTGCTCCCCCGCGCTGAGCAGCGCCGGACGCGGCTCGAAGCGCTGCACGTCGGCCAGCCAGATCTCCTCCTCCTGCACCAGCACCCGGTCGCTGTAGCCGTGGGTGACCAGGCGGTGCGCCACCGGGCCGCGCAGGGCCGATGGGTCCAGCTCCAGGCCGGTCTCCTCCGCCACCTCGCGCGCCGCAGCGGTGCGGCTGGGCTCGTCGGCGTCGATCCCGCCGCCGGGCAGCACCCACCACTGCGAGCCGGGCACCCCGGGATCACGGTCGCTGATCAGCAGGACGCGGCCCCCGGCGCGCAGCAGCACCCGTGCCCCGCGACGACGCGTGGTGGGGCGCTGGGAGGGATCGACCGGCTCGTACATGTCCCCGACCCTATGCCCCGGTCGCCGGCCGGCACGAGGGCCTGGTGGGCGGACGACACCGGGACAACAACCGGACAACACCACGGCGGGTGCATCGGCCGGATCAGGCAGCAGGCTGTCAGCCATGACCAGAATGACGAGCCCGCCGGCCTCACGGCGACTGGGTGCCCTGCTTCTCCCGCTGGCCCTGCTGGGCGGCTGCGCCATGCCCGGCGGCACCACACCCGAGACCACCGAGCCCGGCAGCACTCCCCCGGCGGCGAGCACCTCGGGCCCGGCCGAGACCGCCGGGGCCGGGGCCACGCCCACGCCCACGCCACCCACCCGGGAGCAGCCGATCGCCACCCGGGAGGCCGGCTATGACACGCTCCGGCTGGCGCTGGACCTCTACCCGGTCGAGCGCCAGGAGAAGTCGGTGGTGGTGAACCTGCGGATCCGGGTGCTCCAGCGGCCCACCGGCGAGGTGGTCAGCGCCAACCACATCCTGTCCGCAGGAGGCGCCAGCTACGACAGCCGCCCGGACGGCATCCGCCTGGTGGACACCCGCGCCGGGGTGGCCCACCTGCCCGCCACCGCCGAGGGCAAGCCGCTGTGCGCCCCATCCTTCAACGGTGGTTGGCAGACCGGCGACCAGGTGTGGGCCACCTGCGTCTTCTCCACCCCAGCCAGCGACGAGGTGACCGTCGTCGTACCCACCTTCGGGAGCTTCACCCATGTCCCGGTGCGTTGAGCTGCTGCTGGCCGCCACGCTGGTGACCGGCCCGGTGCTGCCCACCCGGGTCGAGGTCCCCGACCCGCTGCCGTCGCCGGAGGCCTTCCGTTTCGAGCAGCTGGCACCGCGGCAGGTCCCCCTGGCGGCGGTCACCCAGGACCTGGCCGGCATCGCCACGCGCAGCGAGCAGCCGCGACGCCTGGAACTGCGCCTCGATGCGAACCTGCTCTTCGCCAAGGACTCGGCCACGATCCTGCCGCAGGCCCGTCGTCGGCTCGACGAGCTGCGCGCCGAACTGGTCCGTCGAGAGGCCGGGAGCGTCACCATCACCGGTCACACCGATGACCTGGGCTCGGCCGAGCACGGCCTGCAGCTCTCCCGGCGCCGCGCCGAGGCCGTGGAAGGGGCCCTGGGCCAGGGCTTGACCGCCCACCGGGTGGTGGTTCAGGGCCTGGGCGAGAGCCGTCCGTTGGTGCCGAACGACAGCGAGACCAACCGGGCCCGGAACCGTCGGGTGGAGGTGGTCTTCACAGCCGGTCGGCGATGAAGCGCAGCTGGTCCGGGGAGGCCTTGCGCCAGAAACGGACGGTGTGGTCGCCCAGCTGGAACATGGTCTGCTCCGGGTGGATCTGGTCGGCCAGCCAGCGCGACCGGGTGATGTAGTGGTCATTGATCCCGCAGGCCAGGTGCACCGGCAACCCCTGCAACCGGTCGAGCTTGTCGTTGAGGTTGTTGGCGGCGTAGTCGGCCTCGTCGTCGAAGGCATACTTCTGCGGCGCATCGTCCCAGTCGGCGTAGATGGCGGTCGCCATCGAGCCAACCGCCCGCACCGCGCCGTGCAGTTCCTCCGCCGCCAGCCGCAGGGCGCCGTAGCCACCCATCGACCACCCGATCAGCCCCAACCGGGCGGTGTCCAGGCCGAGCCGACCCAGCTCGCCGAGCAGGCCCTCGGAGACCAGCCGCGCCCAGTCGACGCCGTCGGCGCGCCGGTGCCAGTAGGAGTGCTCGCCGTCCAGACTGGCCAGGGCGTAGGGCTGGGCGCCGTCGGCCACCATCGCAGCCTGCATCACGTCCATGCCCACCTGCTCGAAGCAGAAGCGGTGGTCGTCGCCCCAGCCGTGCAGCACCACGACCACAGGCAGTCCCTTGGCCTCGTGCCCGGGTGGCAGGCTCACCGCATAGGGCTCCGGCACGCCGGGCCGGTGCTCGGAGCGGAAGCTGCCGGTGACCATCCGCCCCGTGGGACCCTCGGGCCGTGGCACCTCGCCACCGTCGAGCTGCAGCTTGTAGCCGATCTCCACCCGGCCGGGCAGGCGATCGGTGACGATGCCATAGCCAACACCCGCGCCGCCGGCCAGACAGGCTCCGGCCCCCAGTCCCAGCAGTTGCCTCCGAGAGATCCCCACCGCTCCAATCTAGGCGCTCGCGGTGGCCTCACCCGGCGCGGTGAGCTGTAGACTTGCTGGCCTGCCACCTCCAGAGCCAGCCGCCCTCCCGGGCGCCGCGGGCCGTCCGTCGGGTCGAGCCGCCGGGCAGGCAGCACCAGCAGCCTGTGCAGGAGACCACCATGCCCTCGCCCGACAGCTCCCCCGTCCTGGAGGCGGAACGCGAACACCTGACCGCGAGCCACGCCGCCTTGCGCCGGATGCGCGCCGAGAGCGCCGACTGGACCCAGGCCGTCGCCGGCGACGCGGTGAGCACCGCCTACCTGCGCCAGATGCTCTACCGCCGCATGGAGAGCCTGGAGCAGGATCCCGACACCCCGCTCTTCTTCGGCCGGCTGGACTACTCCCGCGAGCTGGGCGCCGAGTACGACGAGGTGGCCCACATCGGGCGTCGCCATGTCACGGGCGAGGTGGGCGGCGATCCCCTGGTGATCGACTGGCGCGCACCGATGAGCCTGCCCTTCTACCGGGCGCGGCCCGGCGAGCCGATGGGCTGCAGCCTGCGGCGTCGCTTCGGTTTCTCGCACGGCGAGTTGAGCGCCTACGAGGACGAGCGGCTGGCCGATCCCGCCGAGGACTCCTCCGGCGCGGCGGCCCTGCTGGAGGCCGAGATCGAGCGCCCGCGCACCGGCCCGATGCGAGACATCGTCGCCACCATCCAGCCCGACCAGGACGTGCTGGTGCGCACCGACCTGGCCACCTCGCTGGCCATCCAGGGTGCCCCCGGCACGGGGAAGACGGCGGTGGGACTGCACCGCGCCGCCTTCCTGCTCTATGCCTACCGCGAGACCTTGGGACGCCAGGGCGTCCTGGTGATCGGCCCGAACGAGAACTTCCTGCGCTACATCGGCGACGTGCTGCCCGCCCTGGGTGAGATCGACGCGGTCCAGGAGACCATCGACAGCCTGGTGGCCGGCGCCACCGGCCTGGAGGTGCGCGGCGTCGACAGCCCGGAGCGGGCGGTGCTGCTGGGCGACGCCCGGATGGCCGAGGTGGCCGCGCGCGCGGTGTGGAGCCATGTCAGCGAGCCCACCGAGACGCTGGTGGTACCCGCCGGCAGCCGCACCTGGCGGATCCCGGCCCACTACCTGACCGCGGCTGTCACCAGCCTGCGCAGCCGCGGCGTGCGCTACCTGGCCGGGCGCGAGATGCTGCCGCAGCGGCTGGCCCACCAGGTACTGCTGCGCATGGAGGTGGGCGGTGAGACCACCGACGACCGGGTGCAGAACCGGGTGGCGCGCTCCAAGGGCGTCAAGCAGATGGTGAACCAGGTCTGGCCGGCGCTCAGCGTGCCGAAGTTGGTGCACCGACTTCTCACCGACGCCGACTTCCTGGCCACCAGCGCCGACGGCCTGCTCGACGCCGAGGAGCAGGCGCTGCTGCTCGGCCCCAGGCCGGCGCGCACCCCGGCCTCGCAGAAGTGGACCGCGGCCGAGCTGGTGCTGGCCGACGAGGTGGCCGACCTGCTGAACCGCACCCCCAGCCTGGGTCACGTGATCATCGACGAGGCCCAGGACCTGTCGGCGATGCAGCTGCGGGCCGCCGGCCGTCGCGCCACCACCGGCTCGGTGACCCTGCTGGGCGACCTGGCCCAGGCCACCACCCCATGGGCCTCGCGCTCCTGGCAGGAGTCGCTGGCGCACATGGGCCATCCGGAGGCAGTGATCAGCGAGCTGGTGGAGGGCTTCCGGGTGCCCGGCGAGGTGATCGACTATGCGGCCCGGCTGCTGCCCTCGATCGCACCGCAGCTGTCCACCCCGCACTCGATCCGCCACAACCGGGGCGAGCTGCTGGTGCAGCAGGTGGACCAGACGCTGCCGGCCCTGCTGGACCAGGCCTCGCACCTGTTGCAGCGGGAGGGCACCGTCGGGTTGGTGGTGCCCGATGCCGAGGTGCAGCCCGTCGCCGCTGCCCTGGAGGCGGCCGGCACCGGTTTCGCCCACGTCGGCGAGGGCGACCACCGGCTGGCGCTGGTGCCGGCGAGCCTGGCCAAGGGCCTGGAGTTCGACCACGTCCTGCTGCTGGAACCGGCAGACCTGGTGGCGGCCGAGCCGGACCGCACCACGGGCCTGCGACGGCTCTACGTCTGCCTGACCCGAGCCGTGACCTCCCTGGTGGTGCTGCACTCCCAGCCGCTGCCGTCGGAGCTGGGCTGAGGCACGGGTCGAGCCCCGCGTGGCGGCCCGCGGGGCGAGGGTCCTAGGCTCGGGTCAACCGACCCGACGGGAGACGACGATGTCCGCACGCCTTCGCGTGGCCGCCCTGGCCACCACCCTGGCCGCCACGGGGGCGCTGACCCTGGCCACACCGGCCCAGGCCGCGCCCGAGGCCCGCACCGCCACGGTGGTCTGTGACCAGCTGGGCGAGGTGGAGCTGGAGCTCCGTGGACCACTCGACCGGCCCGGCTCCGTCGCGGTCGCCGGAGGTGGAGCGGTACGCGTCGTCGGCACGCCCCAGGTGAGCCTGTCCGCCGTCTCCGGAGGCGTGACCACGGACCTGCCGGGCACGGGCGGGGGCGTGGCCTGCAGCGCGGCACGCTTCGAGGCCCCGGCCGGTCAGCTGGCCTCCTCGCAGGTCCTGGCGAAGGGGCGCCTGGCGGCCGCCCAGCAGGCCCGCGCCGAGGTGCAGGTGCGCGTCGACTTCGACGAGCAGCAGGTGCTGCAGCAGGCCGCGGACGAGCTGCGCGAGGCGGGCACGGTGCGTGCCGCCGCAGTCTCCAGCAATCCCGCCGGTTACGGGGCGGTCGAGGCCTTCCCCTACCAGTCGCAGCTCGCCGGCTATGCCAAGGCACGCTCCGGTTCCGTGGCGGTGGCCTATCGCGCCGAGGGCAGCTCCACCATCTACTCCTATGCCAAGGGCTCGGCCACCAATGTCACCGCCAGCATCGTCAAGGTGCAGGTGATGGCCACCGTGATGTACCAGGCGCAGCAGCAGGGCCGCGGTCTGACCGCCTGGGAGAAGTCCAAGATCGTCCCGATGATCCGCAACAGCGACAATGCCGCCACCTCCGCACTGTGGGACCACGTGGGACGTGGGCCGGCGGTGAAGCGGGTGCTGGACCGGATGGGACTGCGCTCCACCACGCCCGGCCCCGGCGGCTACTGGGGACTGACCGTCACCAGCGCGCCCGACAACGTGGTCCTGGTGGACCACTTCAGCCGCTCCAACCCGGTGCTGAACGCCACCAACCGGGCCTATGGGCTGTCCGAGATGCGCAAGGTCAGCTCGGCCCAGGACTGGGGCGTGACCGCCGGACCGGGCGACGACATCGCGATGAAGAACGGGTGGCTGCCGCGCACCGACGGCTGGCACGTCAACTCGGTCGGCTACAACCACAAGCTGCCGCGCCGCTACAGCGCCGCCGTGCTGACCCATTCCACGTCGGCGGGGATGAGCACCCAGGTGGCCACCATCGAGGGACTGTCCAGGATCATGTGGGGCCGTCAGGTGGCCGCCCGCGGCGACTGGACCGGTGACGGGCGCGCCGACCTGCTGGGCATCAAGGGCGGTGACCTCTACATCTTCCGTGCGGCCTCGAACGGGCGACTGGGAGCGCCCAGCCGGATCGGCAACGGTTGGGGCGGCTTCACCTGGATCGGCAATGCCGACGTGACCCGCGACGGCATCACCGACCTGGTGGCCCGCGACGGTGCCGGCAACCTGCAGCTCTACCGGGGCAACGGGAACGGAACCGTCTCCCACCTGCGCCGGCTGGGCTGGGGCTGGGGCGGCTTCACGGCCATGACGGTGGGCGATCTCGACGGGAACCGCACGCCGGACCTGCTGGCGCGCACCCGCTCCGGCGACCTGGTGCGCTACACGCTGCCCACCAGCGGCTACGCACAGAAGGTGGGACGGATCGGCTACGGCTGGAACATGATGAATGCGCTGATGAGCGTCCAGGGCGTGAACAACGACCCGCTGGCCGACGTGATGGCGATCGGCAGCAACCGGCTGCTCTACGCCTACACCTCCACCGGCCGTGGCCTGGGGATGAGGACGCAGGTGGGCAACGGCTGGAATGCCTCCCTGGTGGCCAGCCCCGGCGACCTGACCGGTGACACCATCGAGGACATCGCCTACCTGACGCCGCAGGGTCTCACGACCTATCCGGTGCGACGGGGCGGCAGCATCGCGACCCCCTTCGTCAATCCCGGTTCGGCCGCCGGCTTCCGGCTGTTCGCCTGAACAGGTGGGGGCCCTCAGGCCCCCACCTCCCGGTCCACCAGCTCGCGCCAGGTGCGTACCAGTGGTGCGTCGACATAGGCCTTGAACTGGCCCAGCGGACGGGCCTGCTCGCTGATGTGGAAGGCGCGCACCCCGGCGCGGGCCAGCCAGGGGACGTGCTCGGCAGCCAGGCCGCCGCCGGCCATCACCAGGCCGGCGACGCCGGCGTCGGCACGGCAGCGTGCCACCAGCTCGTCCAGGCCGTGATCCATGCCGCGGGCCGAGCCGGCGGTGAGCACACTGTCCAGCCGCGGCAGGCGCTGCAGCACGCGCCAGGCCTTGTCGGTGTCGAGGGTCTGGTCCACGGCCTGGTGGAAGGTCCAGCGCCACAGGCCGTGCTCGGTCAGCGCCCCGCAGACCTCGGCGTCCACCTCGTCGTAGCCGTTCAGGAAGCCGAAGACCACCCCGTCGGCGCCGGCGTCCACGTAGCTCTCGATCAGGCCCCGCAGCCGCACGAACTCCCCGCCGTCGGTGCCGTAGCCGGGCCGCAGCCGCACCATCGGCCGCACCTCGATCCCCACCGCCCGGCGCACCGTCTCCACCACCGACGGCTCCGGCGACATGCCGCCGTCGTCCAGGCTGCCCAGGACCGTCAGCCGGTCTGCCCCGCCCTCCTCGGCACGACGCGCGTCGTGCTCGTGCAGTGCCACCACGTCCAGGATCCCCGACATGTCTTCATGGTGGCCCCGTGGCCGGTGCGGGTGCCGACGCCACGCCCGGCCGCAGCGACCTCACCGACCATTTCGGCGCCACCTATGACCCGGTGGGCTACCAGGTGGTCCGCAATGCGCTGGATCCCACCCGCGCGCAGAAGGTGAACTGCACCCTCGTCCCGCCGGTCATCCAGTAGGCCCGGAGGCACGAGCACCTGACGACGGGGCGGTTCCTCCAGGGAGCCGCCTCGCGCCGGTCCTCCCGGGGCTCAGGGGATGACGTACTGGCTGACCACGGCCCAGGTGAGCACCACCTGGGCCACGCCCAGCAGCGCGGCCAGCGCCCACAACCACGCGCCGCGAACCTTCTGGGCCACCAGCAGCAGCAGGGGGAAGGCGGCCATCAGGAAGCGCGCCCGCGGCCCGACCCCGGAGAAGAGCACCATCTGCGCCACCAGCACCACCACCAGGACGGTCGCCACCAGCGGCAGGCGCGCCCCGCGCCACCAGCACCACAGCGCCAGGGCGAGCAGGCCGAAACCCGCCCAGGTGGCCATGTAGGTGGCATCCCCGGACAGCTCCACAGGATTCTTGAAGATCAACAGGAACTTCCATCCCAGGTCCAGCCCCTGGTGCCAGAAGCGGTCCTGGATCTCGAACCAGGCATCCGCCCGGCCGGTGTGCCAGCCCAGCCATCCCCAGTAGCCGAGCACCCCCAGCGGGGTCAGCAGCAGGGCCACCACCCCGCGCCGGTCACCCGAGCGCCAGGCCACGACGGCAGCCGCCAAGGCCGCGAAGCAGAGCGCCACCCCGTTGGGACGGGTGGCGGTAGCGGCCATCCCCAGCACGCCCGCCAGCAGCCAGCGCCTGCGCACCAGGGCCAGCAGGGTGGCCACCGAGAGCGTGGCGAGCAGGGCGTCGGACATCACCAGGGTGCTGACCAGCTGTCCCGGGAAGCAGACCCACAGCAGGCTGGCGGCGAGCGCCTGACGTGGTGGCAGGAGCAGGCAGGACAGCCGGTGGAAGAGCAGCAGGCCGGCCAGCCCGAGCAGCAGGTTGAGCACCACGGCCGTGGCCACCGGCGGGGTCCCGGCCAGCTGCACCACGCCACGCACCAGGACCGGGAAGAGCGGGAAGAAGGCGCCGCGCGCCTGGTCCAGGGTGGCGGGCAGGTGGTCCTGGTAGCCACTGGCCGCGATGTCCAGGTAGAAGGGGCCGTCCCAGGGCGCGAAGGCCCGACGCCATCCCAGGCCGAGGTGCTCACGGGTGGCGGCCACCACCCCGAGTCCGACCAGGCGGGTGACGAGCCACAGCACCACCAGCGGCGCCACCGGGACCCCCGCCCCCGCGCCCCTGCGGTCCGTGCCGTCCAGACCGGGGCGATGCACCTGGCTCATTCCTGCAGGCTACGCCCGCGATCCTCGCCTGCGAAGGGGGTCCGACGCGCGGTGGGGCGCCGGCGCGGGCACGGCGAAGGGGCGGCCCCTCACGGGACCGCCCCTTCGTCGTTCAGGCTGTTGCCAGGCTCAGAAGCCCATGCCGCCCATCTCGTCGCCACCGGCGGGCATCGCGGGAGCCTTCTCGGGCTTGTCCGCGATGACGGCCTCGGTGGTGAGGAAGAGGGCCGCGATGGAGGCCGCGTTCTGCAGGGCAGAGCGGGTCACCTTGGCCGGGTCGATGATGCCGGCCTCGACCATCTTCACGTACTCGCCGGTGGCCGCGTTCAGGCCCTCACCGACGGGCAGGTTGGCGACCTTCTCCACGATGACGCCGCCCTCGAGGCCGGCGTTCAGCGCGATCTGGCGCAGTGGGGCCTGGGCCGCGGTGAGCACGATCTGCGCACCGGTGGCCTCGTCGCCCTGCAGCTCGTCGAGCTTGACGTTCTTGGCGGCCTGCAGCAGGGCCACGCCACCACCGGGGACGATGCCCTCCTCGACGGCAGCCTTGGCATTGCGCACGGCGTCCTCGATGCGGTGCTTGCGCTCCTTGAGCTCCACCTCGGTGGCCGCGCCGACCTTGATGACGGCCACGCCGCCGGCCAGCTTGGCGAGGCGCTCCTGCAGCTTCTCGCGGTCGTAGTCGGAGTCGGAGTTCTCGATCTCCTTGCGGATCTGCGAGACACGACCGGCGATCTGGTCGGCATCGCCGGCGCCGTCGACGATGGTGGTCTCGTCCTTGGTCACCAGCACGGAACGGGCCTGGCCCAGCAGCTCCAAGGTGACGGTCTCCAGGGAGAGGCCCACCTCGGAGCTGATCACGGTGCCGCCGGTGAGGATGGCGATGTCGTTCAGCATGGCCTTGCGGCGGTCACCGAAGCCGGGGGCCTTGACGGCGATCGACTTGAAGGTGCCGCGGATCTTGTTGACGATCAGGCCGGCCAGGGCCTCGCCGTCAGTGTCCTCGGCGATGACCAGCAGCGGGCGGGAGGCCTGCATGACCTTCTCCAGCACCGGCAGCAGGTCCTTGAGGCTCGAAACCTTGCCGTCGACCAGCAGGATGTACGGGTCGTCGAGCTGGGCCTCCATGCGCTCGGTGTCGGTGACGAAGTAGGGGCTGATGTAGCCCTTGTCGAAGCGCATGCCCTCGGTGAGCTCGAGGTCCAGCCCGAAGGTGTTGGACTCCTCGACGGTGATGACGCCTTCCTTGCCCACCTTGTCCATCGCCTCGGCGATGATCTCGCCCACGGTGGCGTCGGCGGCGGAGATCGACGCGGTGGCGGCGATCTGCTCCTTGGTCTCGACGTCGATGGCCATCGTGCCCAGCTCCTCGCTGATGGCCTTGACGGCGGTCTCGATGCCCTTCTTCAGGCTCATCGGGTTGGCGCCGGCGGTCACATTGCGCAGGCCCTCACGGACCATTGCCTGGGCCAGCACGGTGGCGGTGGTGGTGCCGTCGCCCGCGACGTCGTCGGTCTTCTTGGCGACCTCCTTGACGAGCTCGGCGCCGATCTTCTCGTAGGGATCCTCGAGCTCGATCTCCTTGGCGATGGAGACGCCGTCGTTGGTGATGGTGGGGGCGCCCCACTTCTTCTCCAGGACGACATTGCGGCCCTTGGGGCCGAGGGTGACCTTGACCGCGTCGGCGAGGGTGTTCATGCCCCGCTCGAGCCCGCGGCGGGCCTCGATGTTGAACTCAATCAGCTTTGCCATGGTCTTCCGGGAGTCCTCCCGCGTCAGGGGCCTTGCGGGCCCCGCGATTGTCAGTGTCTGGGTGGAGGCTGGTCGATGCCCGCGACGGACGGCCCGGACCGGACCTCATCGGCAACCTCTCGGTTGGCACTCGAACCAGCCGAGTGCCAACTCCATGTCTAGCACTCGACACAAGCGAGTGCAAAGTACCCGGCCCACTTCCCTCACCCTCGCGCGCGACGCAGAATGAGGGCCGTGAACCGAGCCTCTCCCGGTCGTCTGCCCGCCTCCCCCGCGATGGTGCGGGTACGCCAGCTGGGCAACTGGCTCAACCTGTCCACCCCGCTCGGACTGGCCGTCGCGCTGGCGGGTGGGGCCCGGCTGCGACGTGGCCCCCGCAAGCTCTGGCTGGCGGAGGGCTACCGCCTGCGTTTCCCGGTGGCCGGGGCCTTCACCATCGGCAACGTGGTCACCACCTCACGGCCCGACGTGGTGGCCTATCTGGCCGGCCACCCAGGGCTGCTGGAGCACGAGGAGAGCCACAGCTGGCAGTGGACGATGTGTCTCGGGCTGCCCTTCCTGCCGCTCTATGCGACGGGCTGCCTGGTCTCCCAGCTGCGCCACGGCGACCTCGCCACCGGCAACCCCTTCGAGCGCCAGGCGGACCTGGTGGACGGCGGCTACCGCAGCTGATGTCTCCGGACATGCGACGACGCCCGGAAGCACAGGGCTTCCGGGCGTCGCGTGGACTCGGGCGTCGTGCGCCCGGGACCGTCAGTTCTTGAGGTCGTCGATCGCGTCGCCCACGCGGTCCTTGGCGCCCTCAACCTTCTGGCCGACCTCGCCGTCGAACTGCTGGGCAGCACCCTCGGTCTGGAGACGCTCGTTGTCAGTGGCGTCACCGGCGGCCTCCTTGGCCTTGCCGACGACCTGGTCCTTGGCGTTCTCGAACTTGTCACCGATACCCATGTTGAACTCCTTCCAAGCGGTGCCCCGGTCGACCCGAAGCGATGACCTCGACGCTAGACCCGTCGCGTCGCCGGGCTCCAGCCCTTGCGCGGACAGCGAAACGGGGAACGAGGTGGCCCCGTCGACTGGCAGCGTGCGGGGCCCTCAGCGCACCAGGCGAGCGGCGGAGCGGGCCTGCTGGCGGTTCTCGCGCAGCCGGCGCAGCCGGCGCACCAGCAGCGGGTCGGCGGCCAGCGCCTCGGGGCTGTCCACGAGGGCGTTGAGCAGCTGGTGGTAGCGCGGCGAGGAGATGCCGAAGCGTTCGCGGATCTCCTGCTCCCGCGAGCCCCGGCCAGGGCGCCAGGAGGCCTCGAAGGCCAGCATCGCCGGTTCCGTCTCCCCCAGCTCGGGGTGGTCGGAGGACTGGCCAAGGGCTTCGGACATGACTCCATCCTAGGTGCGAACCACACCGGTGTCATTCGTCGTCGGGGACGGTGCGGCACACCGGCCGTCTCTCCCAATCCCGTCCGTCGACACGCCGACCTGACAGACTGGAGCCGCCGCATGCCCACCCACGGCCGTCGAACAGAAGGAAAGACCCGATGCATCCCATGTCCGGCACCACCCAGAACTACGCCTGGGGGTCGCCCAGCGAGATCCCGCGCGTGCTCGGACTGCCGGCCTCCGGCGAACCGCAGGCCGAGTACTGGCTGGGTGCCCATGCCTCCGCCCCGTCGACGGTGGACGGCCAGCGGATGGATGCCCGCATCGAGGCCGATCCCGGGCTGGTGGGCCGCGCCAGCGTCGAGCAGTTCGGCGCCCGGCTGCCCTACCTGCTCAAGGTGCTCGCCGCCGACCAGCCGCTCTCGCTGCAGGTGCACCCCACCCGCGAGCAGGCCGAGGAAGGCCATGCCCGTGAGAATGCCGAGGGCATCGCCAAGGACGACCCGAAGCGCACCTACAAGGACGACTGGCCCAAGCCGGAACTGATGCTGGCACTGACCCCCTTCGAGGCGCTGTGCGGCTTCCGCGATCCGATGCGCACCGCCGAGCTCTTCGAGAAGCTGGGCATCCCCGCCCTGGACCAGATGGTGGCCCCGCTGCGGCTGCGCCAGGGCTCCGCCGGCCTGGCCGAGGTCTTCCTCGACGCACTGAGCAGCACCGACGAGCACCGCGACCTGGTGGTGGAGACGGTGGCGCGCTGCGTGCCGCACGTCGAGGCCGAGGGCGAGTTCGGTCTCTTCTGCCGCACCGCGGTCCTGCTCGACGAATTCTTCCCCGGTGACCCCAGCATCCTGGCCGCGCTGATGCTCAACCGCTTCACGATGCAGCCGGGTGAGGCCGTCTTCCTGGAGGCGGGCAGCATGCACGCCTACCTCAAGGGCACCGGCATCGAGGTGATGGCCAATTCCGACAACGTGGTGCGCGGCGGCCTGACCCGCAAGCACATCGACGTCGACGAGCTGGTCCGCGTGGTCAACTTCGACGCCGCCCCCGTCGAGCTCGTGCAGCCCACCCAGGAGGCCCCCGGCCTGACCCGTTACCCCACCCCCGCGCCGGAGTTCGCCCTCTGGCAGGTGGACCCCACCGAAGGTGTCGACGTGAGCCTCCCGGCCACCGACAGCGGCCGCATCCTGCTGGTGATCGAGGGCCACCTGCGCGATGCGGAGGGAACCGAGCTGCACCAGGGCCAGGCAGCCTTCATCGACGCCGGCGAACAGGTCGTGGTCAGCGGCGACGCCACCGCCTTCCTGGCCGCCCCCGGGGTCTGAAGCACCGGCAGCAGCACCGCGGACCACCCGCGGCCGGCCCCCGGCGTTCGACAGCCACCGGGCCGCCGGGCACAATTGGCCCGTCCGCGAGGGATGCTCGCGGCGTGCCTCCGTAGCTCAGCGGCCAGAGCGCTCGCCTTGTAAGCGAGTGGTCGTGGGTTCGACTCCCACCGGGGGCTCCACGCAGCACCTGGCGATCCGTCGGCAGGGGGTCCCGAGCCCCGGCCACGGCCACCGTGACAGGATGGGCCGGGTGAGCGAGAACACAGCACCGTCCGTCGAGCCGGGCACCTGGGAGCGGATGGTCGCCTCCAACCCGCAGCACCCCTTCAACTACGCCGAACGCTTCCGGCAGATGGCGGCCAACGGCGCCGACCTGCTGGGCGAGGCCCGCTTCGTCGACACCATGGCACCGCGCGAGGCCCACATCCTCGACGCCGGCTGCGGCCCCGGCCGCCATGCCAGCTGGCTGGCGGCGCGCGGCCACCGGGTGGTGGGCGTGGACCTCGACCCCAACCTGATCGAGATTGCCCGCGCCGAGGCGCCCGGCCCGGACTACTTCGTGCAGAACCTGGCGCTGCTGGACCTGCCCGCGCAGGGCGTCGAGGAGGCCTTCGACGTCATCATGTGCGCCGGCAACGTGATCGCCTTCCCCGCCCCCTCCAGCCGCCGCCCGATCCTGGAGCGCTTCGCGGCCCACCTGAAGCCGGAGGGTCGCGCGGTGATCGGCTTCGGTGCCGGGCGCGGCTACGAGTTCAACGAATTCCTGAACGATGCCGCCCACAGCGGTCTGGAGCTGCAGCTGGGGCTGTCCACCTGGGACCTCAAGCCCTTCCGCACCGACACCAACTTCCTGGTGGCCATCTTCGGTCGCGCCGCAGCATGACCGAGATCGAGGTGGTCCGCGGCGACATCACCCGCCTCGAGGTGGACGTGGTGGTCAATGCCGCCAACTCCTCCCTGCTGGGCGGGGGTGGCGTCGACGGCGCCATCCACCGCGCCGGCGGCCCCGAGATCCTGGCGGCCTGCCGTCGGCTGCGCGAGGGCGAGCTGCGCGACGGGCTCCCGGCCGGTCAGGCGGTGACCACCACCGCCGGTCGGCTGCCGGCCCGCTGGGTGGTGCACACCGTGGGCCCGGTCTTCAGCCGCAGCCAGGACCGCCGCGCCACGCTGGTCTCCTGCTACCGCGAGAGCCTGCGGGTGGCCGACGAGCTGGGTGCGGGCAGCATCGCCTTCCCCACCATCTCGGCGGGGGTCTACGGCTGGCCGATGGACGACGCCACCCGGGTGGCGGTGGAGACGGTGCGCGAGACCGAGAGCCATCTGGAGCGCGTGCTGCTGGTGGCCTTCAACCAGCATGCCGATGCCGGCTACCGCGCGGCACTGGGCGGCTGAGCGGGCCGCACACTGCAGGCCCGCTCAGGCCTGCTGCTTCTGGCGCGCCGAGTACATGCTGGAACCGACGATGAAGACCACCAGGCCGATCGCCACCCAGTTGGCGATCTTGGCGTACTGCTTGAGCAGCGCGACGGCCGGCTCGCCCACCTGCCAGCCCAGGGCGAAGTAGGCCAGCAGCCAGGTGGTGGAGGCGATGAAGTCCAGGACCATGAACTTCTTCCAGCTCATGCCGGTGGAGCCGGCCAGGACGAAGATCACCTGCATCAGCGGCAACGGGATCGGCACGTAGGCCACGAACATGCCCAGCCAGCCCATCTTCTGCGCCCAGCGCTCGGCACGGGCGTAGTTGCGCGCGGCCCGCTTCGACTGCCCGGCCCAGACCTCGATCATCCCGCGGCCCCAGAGCTTGCCGGCCCACCAGTAGATCCAGTCGAACTTGATCGACATCAGCGAGCCGGCCATCAGGTAGAGCCACCAGTGTGGTGCCAGTCCCTGCGAGGCCAGCGCCCCCATGGCGGCGGTGCCGGAGCGTGCTCCGGTCAGCGCCACCAGCAGCGGCGGGTTGAGGCCGAGCAGCCAGCCGCGCAGCGGCAGCATCGCCAGGCCGAAGACGCCCATGAACAGGATCCAGGCCATGCACTGCTTGTCGGCCCGGCCCGGCTTGTGCTTCCACGGCATCGACGGGTCGTCCCACCACTCCTTCTCCCCCGAACCGGGGAGGGAGGCGCCCGCGGAGTCCTCGGTGGGCATCGGGGGCTCGGGAGGGGGTGCGGTGCGGGCCTGCCAGGGATTGGCCTCGGCCGGCGGCTCGCCGGGGCTGTAGCTCATGGCGCCAAGGCTACCCGCGCGGCGGGGCAGCCCCCCGCCGCGCGGGAGGCCCCCCGGGTCGCTCAGGCTGTGGCCTCGGTCTCGACCACCTCGCGGGCGCGGACGAAGGCCGCCAGGGCCGCCTCCAGGTCCGCCCGGCTGAGCGCAGCGGACATCTGGGTACGGATCCGGGCCTTGCCCTGCGGCACCACGGGGTAGCTGAAGGCCCGCACGTAGATGCCCTGGGCCAGCACCTCGTCGGCCATCCGGGCGGCCTTGACCGCATCGCCCACCATCACCGGGACGATGGCGTGGTCGCTCTCCGGCACCTTGAAGCCCTCCGTGGCCAGCGCCTCACGGAACCAGGTGGTGTTGGCATTGAGCTGCTCGCGCAGGTCGTCGGAGGCGGTGAGCAGGTCGATGGTGGCCAGGGCCGCCGCAGCGATCGAGGGCGCCAGGGAGTTGCTGAACAGGTAGGGACGGCTGCGCTGGCGCAGCATCTCGACGATCTCGCGGCGGGCGCAGGTGTAGCCGCCGGAGGCGCCGCCCAGGGCCTTGCCGAGGGTGCCGGTGATGATGTCCACCCGGTCCTGCACCCCGAAGCGCTCGGGTGTCCCGGCACCGTGCCGGCCGACGAAGCCGACGGCATGGGAGTCGTCCACCATGACCAGCGCGCCGTAGGTCTCGGCCAGGTCGCAGATCTCGTCCAGCGGGGCCAGGTAGCCGTCCATGCTGAAGACGCCATCGGTGGCGATCAGCTTGTAGCGGCAGTCCGCGGCGGCCTTGAGCTGGGCCTCCAGGTCTGCCATGTCACGGTTGCGGTAGCGCAGCCGGCGCGCCTTGGACAGCCGCACCCCGTCGATGATCGAGGCGTGGTTCAGCTCGTCGGAGATGATCGCGTCCTCGGGGCCGCAGAGCACCTCGAACAGGCCACCGTTGGCGTCGAAGCAGGAGGAGTAGAGGATGGTGTCGAAGTCCTCCGCCCCCGGGTGCAGGAAGCCGGTGATCCGCTGCTCCAGCTCGGTGTGCAGGTCCTGGGTGCCGCAGATGAAGCGCACCGAGGCCATGCCGAAGCCCCAGCGGTCCAGGGCGTCCTTGGCGGCCTGCACCAGGCGCGGATCGTCGGCCAGCCCCAGGTAGTTGTTGGCGCACAGGTTGACCACCTCGCGGCCCTCCACCTGGATGTGGGCGCTCTGCGCGCTGGAGAGCGGCACCTCCACCTTGTAGAGGCCGTCCTGCTTGAGCTGCTCCAGCTGGGCAGCCAGGTCCTTGCCGAGTTCGCCGTACATGATCAACTCCAGTCCATGACGACCTTGCCGCCCCGGCCGTTGCCGGCCGCCGCGAAGGCCTGTTCGTGTTCGGTGTGGTGGAAACGGTCGGTGATGACGCCGCTGATGTCCAGGCCGGACTCCAGCAGCACGCTCATGGCATACCAGGTCTCGAAGATCTGGCGTCCCGTGACGCCCTGCAGCGTGAGCATGTTGAAGATGATCTTGCTGAAGTCGATCTCCGTGGGCCGCGAGGGGGTGCCGAGCAGGGCGATCCGGCCGCCGTGGGTCATGTGGTCGATCATGTCAGCCAGCGCCTTGCCGGAGCCGGACATCTCCAGGCCGATGTCGAAACCCTCCTTCATCCGGGCCCGCTCGAAGACCGTCCCCAGGTGCTCGCGACCGACGTTGATGGTGTCGGCCAGACCCAGGCTGCGCGCCAGCTCCAGGCGCTCGTCGGACAGGTCGCTGACCACGACGTGCCGCGCGCCCGCGAACTGGGCCACCAGGGCGGCCATCAGCCCGATCGGACCGGCGCCGCTGACCAGCACGTCCTCGCCCAGGCAGGGGAACTGCAGGGCGGTGTGCACGGCATTGCCGAAGGGGTCGAAGATGGCGGCCACGTCGAGGTCGACCGGGACGCGGTGCACCCAGATGTTGGAGGCAGGCATGGCGAAGTACTCGCTGAAGCAGCCGGGAACCATGTAGCCGATGCCCTGGGTGTTGCGGCACAGGTGCCGCTTGCCGGCCAGGCAGGCGCGGCAGCGGCCGCAGACATAGTGGCCCTCGCCGCTCACCAGCTGGCCCACCGCCAGGCCGGTGACGGCGGAGCCCAGCTCGACGATCTCGCCGCAGAACTCGTGGCCGATGGTCAGCGGGACCGGCACGACGCGCTGCGCCCAGGGATCCCAGTTCTGGATGTGGAGGTCCGTGCCGCAGATGCCGGTGCGCAGCACCTTGATCAGCACGTCATTGGGGCCGACCTCCGGTTCGGGGACCTCGCAGAGCTGCAGCCCCGGGGCGGCCTCCACCTTCCTGAGCGCCTTCATCAATTCTCCTCGTCGAGTCGGTTCACCGAAAATACTCCCGCACAACCGGGCCGACAACGCGGACCTTGGCGAAATGCGCGCCCACCATGCACACTTCAGGGCATGGCGATCAGCGCATTCGACATGTTCAAGATCGGGATCGGTCCGTCGAGCTCCCACACGGTGGGTCCGATGCGGGCCGCAGCGCGCTTCGCCACGGAGCTGCTGGCCGATGGCAGGGCCGGCGAGGTGACCCGGGTGAACGCCCAGCTCTTCGGCTCCCTGGGTGCCACCGGGCACGGCCACGGCAGTCGTCCCGCCGTGATGCTGGGCCTGGAGGGGGAGCTGCCCGAGACCGTGGACACCGGGCAGGCCCCCGAGCGCACCGCCCGGATCGAGCAGCAGCGCAGTCTTCGCCTGGGAGGGCCCGAGGGCCCCGAGATCGGTTTCGACGTCGACGAGGATCTGGTGCTGCACCGCACCCGTCGGCTGGACTTCCACACCAATGGCATGGTCTTCACCGCCTTCCGCGGCGACGAGATGCTGGTGGAGCGCACCTTCTACTCGATCGGCGGCGGCTTCGTGCTGGAAGACGACGGATCGGGCCAGCCGCGGGTGGCGCTGGACCACACGCCGGTCCCCTTCGACTTCCGCACCGGCGCCGAACTGCTGGCGCACTGCCGCGACCACCGGCTCAGCATCCCCGAGGTGCAGATGGCCAATGAGGTGGCGCTGGGCCGCACCGAGGCGGAGGTGCGTGCGGGTCTGCTGCGGATCTGGGGCGTGATGGACGGCTGCATCGCCGCCGGCTGCGCCACCTCCGGCGTGCTGCCCGGCGGTCTGCGGGTGCGACGCCGCGCGCACCGACTGCACAAGGACCTGCTGCGACGCGAGGACGCCCCGGCCGGGCCGGTGGACCCGTTGGCGGCCATGGACTGGCTGACGCTGTGGGCGCTGGCGGTCAACGAGGAGAATGCCGCCGGCGGCCGGGTGGTGACCGCCCCCACCAATGGCGCGGCCGGGATCATCCCGTCGGTGCTGAAGTACGTGCTCACCTTCATGCCGGGAGCCGGCGACCACACGGTGGTGGACTTCCTGCTGACGGCGGGCGCGATCGGCGCCATCTACCAGCAGAGCGCCTCCATCTCCGGCGCGGAGGTGGGCTGCCAGGGCGAGGTGGGCGTGGCCGGCTCGATGGCCTCGGCCGGCCTGTGCCAGGTGCTGGGCGGCAGCGCCCAGCAGGTGAGCAATGCGGCCGAGATCGGCCTGGAGCACCACCTGGGCCTGACCTGCGACCCGGTGGGCGGCTTGGTGCAGATCCCCTGCATCGAGCGCAATGCGGTGGCCAGCGTCCAGGCCATCACCGCCGCCCGGCTGGCGCTGCAGGGCGACGGCCATCAGGTGGTGACGTTGGACCAGGTGATCAAGACCATGATGCAGACCGGCGCCGACATGAAGACCAAGTACAAGGAGACGGCCCGCGGCGGCCTGGCGGTGAACATCGTCGAGTGCTGAGCCGGACCGACCAGAATCCGCCACGATCAGCTCGCCTGCGGCCGATCGTGGCGGATTCGGGTTGATCGTGCGGTGCGCGCGAGTGCCCGGGGTCCCACGGGAGGGGTGTCCCCCCTTGCTCGTCCCATCTCCGCGGGCCCGGAGCGACGCAGGAGTGACGGTGAACGCACGCGGAGCCCGGGGGTCCTAGGGGGTCGTCCCCCTAGCAAGATCAAACAGTGTGGTACTTCACGGTCTTGCGGGGCTCGGCCATCAGGTCGGCGACGGCCTCCTTCCAGGCGAGGTAGTGCGGCTGGGTCTTGTGGAAGTCCAGGTCGCTGGGCTGGTCATAGTGCTCCACCAGGACGAAGACGGTGGGGTCGTCATCGGACTGGTAGCACTCGAAGACCCGGCAGCCGGGCTCCTGGCGGCTGGCCTCGGCATTGGTGAGCGAGGCCTCGCGGAAGGCGTCGACGCCGTCGGGGGTGGTGTGCACATTGCAGTGGACGATCAGCATCGTCTGGCTCCATTCCTGGCTGGGTCCCCCGGACCGTGCCGGGGCTCGCCTCCAGCATGCCGCGAGGTGCCCCCGGGCCGCACCAGTTGTTCACGGTTTCGTAACGGTGAGCGTGAAAGCCCTAGTCCCAGGATCTCGGCGACGAGATTTCCGACCCCGCCCCTTCACCTTCGGCCAGTGCTGTGCGAAGGTGGGCGACGTGGACGAACGTGTCCACAAGTTCCACTACGGATCGTCGGGCACGTACCTGCCCGTGGAAAGGATGTGGCTCATGGCCACCGTGAGTTTCAACGACGCCTCTCGCGTCTACCCGGGCGCCGACCGCCCCGCCGTCAACAAGCTGAACCTCGAGATCGGCGACGGCGAGTTCATGGTCCTCGTCGGCCCCTCCGGCTGTGGCAAGTCCACCAGCCTGCGCATGCTGGCCGGCCTCGAAGAGGTCAACTCGGGCAGCATCCACATCGGTGACCGTGACGTCACCGACCTGCCGCCCAAGGACCGTGACATCGCCATGGTCTTCCAGAACTACGCCCTCTACCCGCACATGACCGTCGCGGACAACATGGGCTTCGCGCTGAAGATGCAGAACGTGGCCAAGGAGGAGCGCCAGAAGCGCGTCCTCGAGGCCGCCAAGCTGCTCGGCCTGGAGGACTTCCTGTCCCGCAAGCCGAAGGCCCTCTCCGGTGGTCAGCGCCAGCGCGTCGCCATGGGCCGCGCGATCGTCCGCAACCCGCAGGTCTTCCTGATGGACGAGCCGCTGTCCAACCTGGACGCCAAGCTGCGCGTGCAGACCCGTACCCAGATCGCCGCCCTGCAGTCCCGCCTGGGCGTCACCACCGTCTACGTGACCCACGACCAGGTCGAGGCCATGACGATGGGTGACCGCGTCGCGGTGATGAAGGATGGCGTGCTGCAGCAGTGCGACACCCCGCTGGCCCTGTACGACACCCCCGCCAACCTGTTCGTCGCAGGCTTCATCGGCTCTCCGGCCATGAACCTGATCGGCGGCAAGGTCGTCGACGGTGGCGTGCAGGTCGGTGACTACGTCGTGCCGGTGCCCCGCGAGACCCTCGCCAAGGCCGCCAACGAGACCAACCTCACCATCGGCATCCGCCCCGAGGTCTTCAGCGTGGCTCCCGACAACAACGGCATCCCGGTCGACGTGGCCGTGGTGGAGGAACTGGGCGCCGACGGCTACATCTACGGCACCCTGGCCGGCCTGCCCGATGACGAGAAGCTCACCGCTTCCCAGATCGTGGCCCGCGTCTCCGGCCGTCTGCAGCCGCAGCGCGGCCAGACCATCCGCCTGGCCGTCGATCCGTCGAACGTGCACGTCTTCAGCAACGAGACGCAGCAGCGGATCTCCGGTGGCACCAACACCTGGCGCGCCGGCGTCGAGCCCACCGAGGCTCCTGCCGGTGGCGCCACCGCCGCCGACCGCATCTGATCGACGCAGAGCACGAGGCCCCCGTCATGATGGCGGGGGCCTCGTGGCGTCCTCTGCCGTTCAGTCGAGCTGCATCTCCAGCGGCCGGACCTGCGGCCTGGGGTCGGTCTGCAGCCGGGAGTAGGTCAGGGTGTCGTACCGCACGCCGTGGTAGCTGAGCTTCTGGCGTTCGTGGCCCTCCTGGACGAAGCCCGCTGCCAGCGCGATGCGGCCTGAGGCGGGATTGTTGGTGCGGTGTCCCAGCTCCACCCGGAAGAGCGGATCGGGTGCGTCGAACAGCGCCCAGTCCGCCACCGTGGCGGCGGCCCGGCTGGTCCACCGCTTGCCGCGTCCCGCTGGTGCCATCCAGTAGGAGAACCAGCCGATGGAGTGGCGCCGGTCCAGGGCGGTGACCGAGACATTGCCGATCGCCACGCCGTTGAGCACCATCGCGAAGCACCACTCCTGCGTCCAGCGCTCGATCGTCTCGCGCGCCTGGGCGACGTCGCGCAGTTCCGGCAGGTTGTTCTCCAGGTCCGGCGAGCTGCGGCGGTGGCGCAGCAGGGTCGGGGCGTCCTGCACCCGCCAGGGCCGCAGCAGGGGTTCGTCGCTCATGGGCCGAGTCTGGCCCGCCCGTGCGAGCGGCGCAATGCCCGGGAGGAGGCCCCCGATCCGGTCCTCCTCCCGGGAGCACGCTCAGTTCACGCTGACGTGCACGTGGTCGTAGTGGTTGGCGGTGGCCGAGCCACGGTCCGCCATCGCCCGCCAGCCCTCGCCCTGGCGCTGCACGCTCCAGATGTGCTGGCGCCAGATCACGTACTTGATCCCCAGTTCCTGCGCGTGCTGCTGCAGCCAGGCGGCGATCTGGTCGCCGGTGGCCTGGTGGGAGACCATCAGGTCCAGGGCATGGCCGGTGGCGTGGTCCTGGGCGTCGGAGCCCTGGCGCAGGCCGCCGATGCTGGTGACCTGCGGGAAGCTCGCATTGATCGCGCGCAGCACCGTGACCGCATTGGCGGCGAGCCCGGCGGTGCTGATCGAGGTGCTGGTGGCCTGCTCCACCGTCGTCGTACTGGACAGGGTGCGGGCGCTGCCGGTGGGACTGCCCCGGGTTTGGTTGACACTGACATCTCAGGTCCGTGAGGGCCTGGTGAGAGGATGCATGTCATGCCC
>NZ_BAAAIX010000003.1:0-112959 GCF_039526385.1 Luteococcus peritonei
ACCGCCTCCGCTGCCTACTCATCGCCGGCGGCCTCGACACGTGACCCCCACCTCAAGTCCGAAGAGCCAGTTTGGCGGCGCGGCTCGAGGCTGCTAGTGTTTGTCCTCGCTGGGAGACCAGCAATGGCAGGTTGCCCGAGTGGCCAAAGGGAGCAGACTGTAAATCTGTCGGCGTACGCCTACCTAGGTTCGAACCCTAGACCTGCCACTCGAAAGCCCCGGATCTGATGATCCGGGGCTTTCGTGGTGTCGGGCCGGCGCGGCTCAGGCGAGCAGCCCGGCCGCGGCGATCTGCAGGGCATTGCCGAAGCTGGTCTCGCGCTCCTCGGCGCTCATGTCACCGGCGCCGTTGGTGAGATGGTCGCTGACGGTCAGCACGGTGAGCGCCTCGGCGTCCTCGGCCAACGCGCAGCCGAAGAGCGCCGCGGACTCCATCTCGACGCCCAGCGTCCCCAGCTTGTCCAGGCCGGCGACGATGTCGGGGCGGTCCAGGTAGAAGAAGTCGCTGGAGTAGACCGGGCCGACGTGCACCTGCACGCCCTCGGGGGCGGAGGCGCGGGCCTGGTCCACGGCTCCGCGCAGCATGTCGAAGCTGGCGGTCAGCGAGAGGTGCACGTCCGGCACCAGGATGGTCGAGATCGACGAATTGGTGTGGGCGGCGTTGGCGATGATGACATCGCGCACCTTGACCTTCGACGAGATGCCGCCGGTGGTGCCCACGCGGCAGATCCGGCGCACGCCGTAGAAGCGGAAGAGCTCGGTGGCGTACAGCGCCGTGGTGGGCACGCCCATCCCGGAGGCCATCACGCTCATCGGGGTGCCCTGGTGGCTGCCGGTGTAGATCTCGTTGCCGCGCACCTCGCTGACCAGGCGGGCGTCGTCCAGGAAGGTCTCGGCGATGCGGCGGGCGCGACGCGGGTCGCCGGGCATCAGCACCAGCTCGGCGATGTCGCCCTTCTCGCAACCGATGTGGGGAGTGGCCATGGTGGTTCCTTTCGGCCGTGACGGGGATGGGGCCGGGGCCCCTGGCAGGCCCCAGACTACGGGTGTACGGCGGGCCGGGAGCCCCGATTGGCGCCGGGGCCCGGTGTCCTCTAGCATTGTGCGGGTCGCCCGGAGCAGCTTGTTGCCGAGCCGGACGGCGCCGAAGGACTGGATTTGAAGTGAGCTCGCTCACCATGTAAGTTAGCTCCTCGGCAAGCCCCTATAGCTCAGTAGGTAGAGCGTCTCCATGGTAAGGAGAAGGTCAGCGGTTCGATTCCGCTTGGGGGCTCTGATTGTTCCTGGGCCTGCCGTCAACCCAAACGGTTTCGGGTCACCGAAGCGGCCCGGAGACAATATGGCGGGGTAGCTCAGGGGTAGAGCAAGCGGCTCATAATCGCTGTGTCGCGGGTTCGATTCCCGCCTCCGCTACCAGCACGGAAGACCTGCCGGCCGGCAGGTCTGCGCACACCAGCACATGAAGGACTGAAGATGGCCAAGAAGGGCGGGGACATTCGTCCCAAGATCACGCTTGCCTGCACCGAGTGCAAGGAGCGCAACTACATCACGAAGAAGAATCGTCGCAACGATCCTGATCGTCTGGAGCTGCAGAAGTTCTGCCCCAAGTGCAGCAAGCACACCGCTCACCGCGAGACCCGCTGAGCATCTGACTCTTCACGCAGGAGCCGTCACCCATGGGGTGGCGGCTCCTGCGTCGTTCCCGGTCCGGTGCCGATGGGCGGGTCAGCGACGCCCGGGGCGTCGGTTCGATAGCCTCGGCTGCATGCCGATCACCCCCGAGCACGTGGGCCGCAGCTACCCGCCCACCGAGCCCTATCGCGTCAGCCGCGCCAAGATCGCCGAGTTCGCCCAGGCCCTCGGCGGTCGTGACGGCGGCGACCCGAACCCGGCCTATGCCGGCTCCTCGCCGGTGGCGCCGCCCACCTTCGCCATGGTGATCGGGGCCCGCGCCTGGCAGGCCCTGTTCGACGATCCGGAGCTCGACCTGGCCCTGATGCGGACCATGCACGCCGACCAGCGCTTCGACTGGGCACGACCGATGCGCGAGGGCGACGACGTCGTGGCGCGGCTGACGATCGAGAAGGTCCGCAGCCGCGGCGCCACCGACATGGTCACCGTCGCGGTCCGGATGCAGACCGTCGACGGCGAGGACCTGTGCATCGCCACCAGCCAGCTGATCCACACCCGGGAGGACGCATGAGCTTCGACCCCGCCGCGGTCGCCGTCGGCGACCAGCTGCCAGGCCTCGAGGTGCGCCTGGGGCGCCCCGAGGTGGTGCGCTACTCCGGCGCCTCCACCGACCTGAACCCGATCCACTTCAGCGACCGCCACGCCCGGGCCATCGGCCTGCCGGGTGTGGTGGCCCACGGGATGTGGACCATGGGCACCGCGCTGCGTGTGGTCACCGACTGGTGCAGCGATCCCGGCCTGGTGCAGAGCTACTTCGTCCGGTTCACCCGGCCGCTGCAGGTGCCGGACGACGACGAGGGCCTGCTGGTCCGCTTCGGCGGCACGGTCACCCAGGTGGCCGACGGGGTGGCCACCGTGCAGCTGGAGGCCACCAGCGGCGACGAGAAGGTACTGGGCGCCGCCCGTGCCGAGGTGTGGTTGGAGGAGGCACGATGACCATCCCGATCGGGGGATTCTCCCTGGACGACGACACCGGCTGCGACATCACCCATGTCCCCGGGCCGGATCACCAGCCCGAGAGGGGCAGCGACAGTCCGGTGCTGGCCGAGCACACCACCTTCCGGCTCGGCGGGCCTGCGCGTCGCCTGGTGGTCGCCACCTCCGAGCAGGAGCTGCTGGCCGCAGTGCGCGAGGCCGACGCCGCCGGTGAAACGCTGTTGGTGCTCTCGGGAGGTTCCAACCTGCTGGTGGCCGACGAGGGCTTCGAGGGAACGGTGGTCAAGGTCGCCACCCGCGGCATCCGCGCCGACGTCTCCGGCTGCGGGGGAGCGGTGGTCACGGTGGCCGCCGGCGAGCCCTGGGACGACTTCGTGGCCTACACCCTGGAGCAGGACTGGTCCGGCCTGGAGACGCTCTCCGGGATCCCGGGCCTGGTCGGCTCCACCCCGATCCAGAACGTCGGGGCCTATGGCAGCGATGTCTCCCAGGTGGTCTACCGGGTGCGGACCCTGGACCGGGTCACCGGCGAGTACCGCACCTTCACCGCGGGCGAGTGCGACTTCTCCTACCGTGACTCAGTCTTCAAGCGCACCCGGATGCCGCAGGGCGGGCCGACCGGCCGCTACGTGGTGCTCGAGGTGGTCTTCCAGCTCGAGCTGGCCTCCCGCAGCATCCCGATCCGCTATGCCGAGCTGGCGCGGCGTCTCGGTGTCGAGGTGGGGGAGCGCAGCACCATCCACGCGGTCCGTGAGGCCGTTCTGGAGCTGCGCCGCGGCAAGGGCATGGTCAGCGATCCCACCGACCACGACACCTGGAGCGCGGGCAGCTTCTTCACCAATCCGGTGCTCACCCCCGAGCAGGCCCAGCTGCTGCCCCCCGAGGCGCCGCGCTTCGACGCCGGCGGCGGGATGGTGAAGTCCTCGGCCGCCTGGTTGATCGATCATGCCGGCTTCGCCAAGGGCTTCGGCCAGGGGCCGGCCAGGCTCTCGACCAAGCACACGCTGGCGCTGACCAACCGGGGCGGGGCCAGGACCGCCGACGTCGTGGAGCTGGCCCGCAGGGTGCGCGACGGGGTCGAGCAGGCCTATGGAGTCGTCCTGGAGGCCGAGCCGGTGCTGGTGGGCTGCTCGCTCTGAAGAAGTTGAGCGAAGTTGAGGATCTGCTGTCTGGGCAGCGCAGGATGCACGCTCACCAATGGCCAGTCAGGGCTTCCGCGGCCGCTTCGGATGTCCTTGTTGGCGCCCGCTTGTCGTAACCTCGAAGGCACGCGAAGATCTCGCGCGTCCGGACGGGACGGCCAGCGTGCCGCCCCCGGGCAGTGACTCGGGGAGCAACATGCACACCAGGACCAGCCCTGACGCGGAGCTGCAGACCGTCGACGTCGACGGGATCCCGCTGCACGTGCTGACCCAGCAGGAGACCGTCCAGCAGGTGATGCACGAACTGGACCAGGGCCGCGGTGGCCTGCTGCTCACCGCGAACGTGGACATCATGTACCGGCTGCGGATGCCCAGGCATCGCGACGTGCTGGATGGCTCCACCCTGATCGTCGCGGACGGCATGCCGGTGGTCTGGGCCTCCCGCCTGCAGGGAACCCCGCTTCCGGAGCGGGTGACCGGCGCGGACCTGGTCTGGGACCTGTCGCGCGAGGCCGCCCGGCGCGGGCGGACCGTCTTCCTGCTGGGCGCCGCTCCCGGGGTCGCCGAGCGAGCCGGCGTGGAGTTCGAGCGCCAGTTCCCCGGTCTGGAGGTGGTGGGTCACGACGCCCCGCCGAAGGGCTTCGAGCAGGACCCGGCCTACATGGCCGACCTGGTGGCCCGGATGCAGCAGCTCTCGCCCGACCTGTGCTACGTCGCCCTGGGCTTCCCCAAGCAGGAGCGGGTGGCGCTCATGCTGCGTGAGTCGTTGCCCAAGACCTGGTTCATGGGCTGCGGTGCGGCCCTCGACATGGCGGCCGGCGAGGTCAGGCGGGCGCACCCCAAGCTGCAGGACCTGGGTGCCGAGTGGGCCTTCCGCCTGCTGCAGGAGCCGCGTCGCCTGGGCCGGCGCTACCTGCTCGACGACATCCCCTATGCCGTCTCGCTGGTGGGACGCGCCGGGCTGAAGCGGCTGCGCGCCGCGCGCGGCTAGGCCCGGTTCGACTCCCCGGGCGAAAGCGCCTATACTTTTCATCTTGGTGGCACCTTCGGGGCCATCGAAGGGCAATAGCTCAATTGGCAGAGCAGCGGTCTCCAAAACCGCAGGTTGGGGGTTCAAGTCCCTCTTGCCCTGCGAAGCAGGTTCACACCTGCCGACCAGTCCAGGCCCGCCAGGGTCAGCCAGTCGATCCCGACCGGATCACCGACACGAGCCGAGAGGCGCGAACGAAGGAATACCGTGGCCGACGAGCAGACCCCCATGTCGCATGATGACGCGGTGGACCCGTCGGAGCCCGACTTCGAGGTGGCTGATCACCGGCCCGAGCCCGAGGCCGACCCTGAGGTGGTTGCTGACCAGGCCCGTCGCTCGCGTCCCCGTCGCCGCACTGCCGTGCCGGCCCAGGACCAGCCCGCGGACGAGCAGCCGGCCGCCGAGCGCGGAGAGGGTGGCGGTGCCACCGCGGCCCGGCCCGTGATGCCTCGTCCGGTGCGCCGGACGCGACCTCTCGACGAGCAGGCAGCCCCCGAGAGCACGGGCGAGGCCGACGAGCCCGAAGACCACACCGGTTCCGCGGCCGCACTGCAGCAGGTGCGCCCGGTGCGTCGTTCCACCGAGGTGGAGGCCGCGCCGGCCCGCTCGCGCGGTGGCCGCCAGCAGGCGACCACCTCTGGCAAGACCCGGCGCACCACCCCCGCAGCCTTCGTGGGGCAGTCCGCCGACGAGCTGCGCAAGGTGATCTGGCCCACCGGATCCCAGCTCAGCCAGTACTTCGTGGTGGTCCTCGCCTTCGTCCTGTTCATCGTCGCCTACGTGGGCGTGCTGGATCCGATCTTCGGTTGGGTCCTGCTGCAGGCCTTCGGCAAGTGACCCCGCCCCAACAACGGAGATTCCACGTGACCAACAATCCTGAGTTCGACGAGTCCGTCGACGAGACTCCCGAGGTCGAGATCGATCTGGGGCAGCTCGACGATGCCACCGAAGAGGCACCCGAGCAGGAGCTGAACCTCGACTTCGGTGAGGATGTCTCCGCCGAGGCCGACGACATCCAGCTCAACCTGGGCTTCGACGAGGAGGAGTCCGCCGACGAGCAGGCCGTCGCCGATCCCGACCAGGACGAGGCCCTGGAGGCCGCCCTGGAGGAGCTGCGCAGCGAGCTGCGCACCAAGTTCGGCGAGTGGTACGTGGTCCACACCTACTCCGGCATGGAGAACCGTGTGAAGCAGAACCTGGATGCGCGCGTCCAGACGCTGAACATGGAGGACTACATCTTCGAGACCGTCGTCCCCACCGAGACCGCGGTCGAGATCCGCAATGGTGCCCGCAAGACGGTCACCCGCACCGTCCTGCCGGGCTACGTGCTGGTCCGCATGGACCTGACCGACGAGTCCTGGGGCACCGTGCGCCACACGCCCTCGGTCACCGGTTTCGTGGGCCAGGGCCAGACCCCCGTGCCGCTGAGCCTGGACGAGGTCGAGAAGATGCTGACCCCCTCCGTCGTGGCCAAGGTGGCTGCCGAGCAGACCACCCCCAGCCCGAAGACCCGCAAGAAGGTGGAGGTCGTCGACTTCGAGGTCGGCGACTCCGTCCAGGTGGTCGACGGACCCTTCGCAGGCGTCCACGCCACCATCACCGAGATCAACGTGAACAGCCAGCGGCTCAAGGCCCTGGTCGAGATCCTGGGTCGCGAGACCCCGGTCGACCTGACCTTCCCGCAGATCGCCCGCATCTGAGCGGTCGGCGTCACGCGGCCGATCCGCCAGGTCGGCCACCGCAAGAACAGCGGCCGCACATCCCGTGCGACCCAGCCAAGGAAAAAGGACCCAACACATGCCTCCCAAGAAGAAGGTAGCGGCGCTCGTCAAGGTCGCCCTGCAGGCGGGTGCAGCCACTCCCGCACCGCCGGTCGGTACCGCTCTCGGCCCGCACGGCGTCAACATCATGGAATTCTGCAAGGCGTACAACGCCAAGACCGAATCCCAGCGCGGCAACATCATCCCCGTCGAGATCACCATCTACGAGGACCGCACGTTCACCTTCATCACGAAGACGCCCCCGGCGGCCGAGCTGATCAAGAAGGCTGCGGGCCTGTCCAAGGGCTCCGCCGTGCCGCACAAGGACAAGGTGGGCAAGCTCACCAAGGACCAGGTGCGCGAGATCGCCACGACCAAGCTCCCGGACCTCAACGCCAACGACGTCGAGGCCGCGATGAAGGTCGTCGAGGGCACCGCCCGCTCCATGGGCGTCACCGTCGAGTGACACCCCTCTCGTGACCTGCGGCCATGACGCAGCCACGAGACCCGCTCCGCACGGAGCACCTGGCAGGGCCGGCGCGGCCCGTACCAGAACCTGGTGGATCAGCCCACGAGGCTGACTGCAATACGAACGAAGGAACCAGACATGAAGCGCAGCAAGGCCTACCAGGCCGCCGCCGAGAAGCGTGACGAGAACGAGCTCTACTCCCCGGAGCAGGCCCTCGAGCTCGTCAAGACCGGCGCCTCGGCCAAGTTCGACGAGACGATCGATGTCGCCATGCGACTCGGCGTCGACCCCCGCAAGGCGGACCAGATGGTCCGCGGCACCGTCAACCTCCCCCACGGCACCGGCAAGACGGCAAGGGTCCTTGTCTTCGCCACGGGCCCGAACGCCGAGGCCGCCAAGGCCGCGGGCGCGGACGAGGTTGGCAACGACGACCTGATCGAGAAGGTGGCTGGCGGCTACCTGGACTTCGATGCAGTCGTGGCCACCCCGGACCTGATGGGCAAGGTCGGTCGCCTGGGCCGCGTGCTGGGCCCCCGCGGTCTGATGCCGAACCCCAAGACCGGCACCGTCACCATGGACGTGGCCAAGGCCGTCAGCGACATCAAGGGCGGCAAGATCGAGTTCCGCGTGGACCGCCACGCGAACCTCCACTTCCTGATCGGCAAGGCCTCCTTCGACGCCAAGCAGCTGCAGGAGAACTACTTCGCGGCCCTGGACGAGATCCTGCGTCTCAAGCCGAACGCCTCGAAGGGTCGCTACATCAAGAAGATCACGGTCTCCTCGACCATGGGCCCCGGCGTGGCCATCGACCCCGCCAAGGTCAAGCCCGCTGAGGCCTGATCCCCAGAGCTCCACGACGTATCCCCCGTCGGCCACCGGCCGGCGGGGGATTCGTGCGTCCTGGCCGGGCCTGGTCCCGGAAGGTGTCCGAGGTGCGCCGGCTGCGGGGGAGCGCGACCCCGGTCCTGCCGCTGTGACAGGGCCCGGGGGTGCGGGGGCCCGGCTGTCGGAACCGTCCGGGAATGCAGGAAGGCCCGGCCTCCCCCCGAGGGGAGCCGGGCCTTCTGCCGAGAAGGGATCAGGCGGGGCGCACGGCGGCGGTGAAGCCCATCGAACTCATCTTGACCTTCTTGACGTTCTGGCCGGTGCGCGGGGCGTGGATCACGTAGCCGTTGCCGACGTACATGCCCACGTGGCCGCCGCCGTAGAAGACGACGATGTCGCCGGGGCGCAGGCTGGACCTGCTGACCTTCTTCAGACCGCGCCACTGGGCGCCGGAGGTGCGGGGGATCTTCACGCCGGCGGCCTTCCAGGCAGCACCGGTCAGGCCGGAGCAGTCGTAGCTGGAGGGGCCGGTGGCGCCGTAGCGGTAGGGCTTGCCGATCTGCGCGTAGGCGAAGTTCACGGCCTTCTGCGCACGGCTGCTGGTGCTCTGGGCGGCGACGCGCTTCTTCACCTTCACGCCGGCGCCGACGCGCAGGGCGTGGCGGGTCTGGGGGCCGGTGTTGCCGGTGGTGGAGATCTTGCGGGAGGCCTGGTAGGCGCGAACGGCCTTGGTGGTCTGGCTGTCGTAGACGCCGGTGACCTTGACGCTGATGCGGACCTGCTTGAGGGCCTGCTGCAGGTTGCGCACCGCGGTGCCCTTGCTGCCGGGGACCAAGGTGGTCGGAACCTTCTTCGCGTAGGCCATCGAGCAGTACACATTGGGGGTGCTCGAGCAGACGGCTGCCTGGGCGGGGGTCGCCCCGGCGAGGCTGCCGGCGCCGACGGCCAGGGTGGCGGTGGCGGCGATGGCAGAGGTGCGGATCTTGGACATGGTCTCCCTTGAATGGTGCGCGGTCATCGAGTGGGTCGGTGACCGTTCGTCTTTCGCGGTACGTGGATGGCCCTTGCGGACCGACCTGAGGAACAGTACGTGGCTGAATGTTCTGGGACAACTCTCAGACTCCATTAAGACTTCTCAGCCGCCCACGCCAACTGTTTACGCCCAGCGGTGAACCGGGCTGAAAGCCCTTGTCTGCTTGGTTTCTTCGTTCGCGCTGAGGTGAACAACTGTGAAATTCATCACACATGATGGGCGGGCGTCCGAGTTGAGACTTCCCGGGCCGCCGTCGTCCGAGGTCCTCACCGGGCCCGTCGGGGCGGCAACTTTCTCAGGATCTCCGGGTCAGCGGGTCCGCTCGCTCGGGGGCGCGGGCGCCGGTGGTCCTCGCGCGCGTGTGTGCGGCGTCACAGGTGGTGCTGGGAGCCGAGCCGAGCCGCGCCGTCGGGTCAGAGGGGGAGTGGCCCGATTTGGTCGGGGCCCGTCGCTGGCCTAGAGTAGGAGGGCCGAAGACCGCTGGCAGCACAAAGTATCCGTCTCTTGACGGGTCGCCCGCGCAGGTGAACGCAGTACAACTCCCAGTTCCGGGGACCATGTCCGCATGGCTGTCGGATCCGGAAGTTGCCCCGCGCCACCTGGGCGACGGGGCTTTTTTGTTGCCCCGTGCCAGTGGGAAGGGCACCGGCGATCTGTCCCCGTGGCGGATCGCGAATCACAGGAAGTGGGAAGGAGACCCAATGGCGAGGCCAGACAAGGCAGCTGCGGTCAGTGAGCTGAAGGAGAAGTTCTCCAGCTCCGAGGCAGCCGTGCTGACCGAGTACCGCGGACTCACCGTGAGCGACCTGAAGGAACTGCGTCGGTCGCTCGGCGAGAACGCCACGTACGCCGTTGCGAAGAACACCCTGACCACGATCGCGGCCAAGGATGCCGGCATTGAGGGGCTCGACGAGCAGCTCACCGGTCCCACCGCCATCGCCTTCATCAACGGTGACGTTGCCACCGTTGCGAAGGGTCTGCGCGACTTCGCAAAGGCTAACCCCCTCCTGGTGATCAAGGGTGGTGTCATGGACGGAAAGGTCCTTGACGCCAACGAGGTCAAGAAGCTTGCCGACCTCGAGTCCCGCGAGGTCCTCCTCGCGAAGATGGCCGGCGCGCTGCAGGGCAGCCTGCAGCAGGCCGTCTCCCTGTTCGCCGCTCCGCTCTCCCAGGCCGCTCGCGCCCTGGGTGCGCTGGAGTCGGCCGCTCAGGCCGATCCCTCGATCATCGCCGGCGCCGGTCAGGCGCCTGCGGCAGACCAGGACGCCGAGGAGCCCAGCTCCGAGGCACCCGCCGCTGATGCGGCAACCGATGCAGCTCCTGCTGCTGACCAGGCAGCGGCCGCTGCCGATGCTGATACCACCGACGCGGCTGACGCTGCATCTGACAAGTAAGGAAAGGACCAGTCATGGCCAAGCTCAGCACTGAAGAGCTCCTTGATGCCTTCAAGGAGATGACCCTGATCGAGCTCAGCGAGTTCGTCAAGCAGTTCGAGGATGCCTTCGGCGTCACCGCTGCCGCCCCCGTCGCCGTTGCCGCCGCTCCCGCGGCCGGTGGCGCCGCTGGTGGCGACGACTCCGCCGCCGACGAGGGCTCCGACGAGGTCGACGTGATCCTCGAGTCCGCCGGCGACAAGAAGATCCAGGTCATCAAGGAGGTGCGCGCGCTCACCAGCCTGGGCCTCAAGGAGGCCAAGGACCTCGTCGAGGGTGCGCCGAAGCCCGTCCTGGAGAAGGTTGCCAAGGACGCCGCCGCCAAGGCCAAGGAGCAGCTCGAGGCTGCCGGCGCCACCGTCACCGTCAAGTGACGACATCCCCTGCGGGGGAGCGCTGAAGAACCACCGACGGGGTGGCCGGGAGACCGGCCACCCCGTCGTCGTCCATCCGGACCCGACCTGTCGCGCTGGTCCGGACGCGCCGGGGCGGGGATCTTGGAGCCTCCCGGTACGAGGGGTAGAGTTGGTCGAACTCGGGCAGGCTGCCGGGCGCAACGGGGCGCCGGGGCGGCAGAAGGGTCCGCGGCACCGCCGTGCACCCGTATTGATTTATTGCTGAAGAACGCGTATCGTGGCTTTTTGCCCCATCGCCAAACTGTCGACCCGTGGCTTGACACGGGCCGTTCTGCATGCAAAGAACCCTTTCCGAGTTCTTGGAAGGACCAATATCTTGGCCGCCTCGCGCACTGCGTCGAAGAACACCAACGTCGTCTCCTCCAGCGGACGAATCTCCTTCGCGAAGATCCACGAACCGCTCGAAGTTCCCAACCTGCTCGACCTCCAGACGAAGTCCTTCGACTGGCTGATCGGCAACGAGGCCTGGCGCGCGAGCGTCGACGAGGCCCTCGCCGCCGGCCGCACCGATGTCAACACCAAGTCCGGGCTGGAGGAGATCTTCGAGGAGATCTCCCCGATCGAGGACTTCTCCGAGACCATGTCGCTGAGCTTCCGCGACCACCGTTTCGAGAGCCCCAAGTACTCCGTCGACGAGTGCAAGGACCGCGACGTCACCTACGCCGCCCCGCTGTTCGTCACCGCCGAGTTCATGAACAACGACACCGGCGAGATCAAGAGCCAGACGGTCTTCATCGGCGACTTCCCGCTGATGACCGACAAGGGCACCTTCATCATCAACGGCACCGAGCGCGTCGTCGTCTCGCAGCTGGTCCGTTCGCCCGGCGTCTACTTCGAGCAGACCCCGGACAAGACGTCCGACAAGGACATCTTCACGTGCAAGATCATCCCCTCGCGCGGTGCCTGGCTGGAGTTCGAGGTGGACAAGCGCGACATGGTGGGCGTCCGCCTGGACCGCAAGCGCAAGCAGAACGTCACCGTGCTGCTCAAGGCCCTGGGCTGGACCGACGAGCGCATCCTCGAGGAGTTCAGCGAGTACGAGTCGATCCGCCAGACCCTGGAGAAGGACCACGTCTCCACCCAGGACGAGGCGCTGCTGGACATCTACCGCAAGCTGCGTCCGGGCGAGCCGCCGGCCCGTGACGCCGCCGAGGCGCTGCTGAAGAACTACTACTTCAACCCGAAGCGCTATGACCTGGCCAAGGTTGGTCGCTACAAGATCAACAAGAAGCTGGGCCTGGGCCTGCCCTTCGACCAGCAGGTGCTGACCGTCGACGACATCGTCGCCGCCATCCACTACGTGGTCGCGCTGCACGAGGGCAAGACCGAGATCGAGCGCGACGGCGCCCAGGTGATCGTCGAAGAGGATGACATCGACCACTTCGGCAACCGTCGCCTGCGCACGGTCGGCGAGCTGATCCAGAACCAGCTGCGCACCGGCCTGGGTCGCATGGAGCGCGTGGTGCGCGACCGGATGACCACCCAGGACATCGAGGCCATCACCCCGCAGACCCTGATCAACATCCGTCCGGTGACCGCCGCGCTGAAGGAGTTCTTCGGAACCTCCCAGCTCAGCCAGTTCATGGACCAAAACAACCCCCTGGCCGGCCTGACGCACAAGCGTCGTCTGTCCGCGCTGGGCCCCGGTGGTCTGTCCCGTGACCGCGCCGGCATGGAGGTCCGTGACGTCCACCCCTCGCACTACGGCCGCATGTGCCCCATCGAGACCCCTGAAGGCCCGAACATCGGCCTGATCGGATCGCTGGCCTCCTTCGCCCGGGTGAACGCCTTCGGCTTCATCGAGACGCCCTACCGCAAGGTCGTCGACGGTCACGTGACCGACCAGATCGACTACCTGACGGCCGACGAGGAGGACCGTTACGTCATCGCCCAGGCCAATGCCGAGGTGGACGAGAACGGCCAGTTCACCGAGGACCGTGTCCTGGTGCGCATCAAGCACGGCGACGTGGACACCGTCCCGCGCACCGACGTCGAGTACATGGACGTCTCGCCGCGCCAGATGGTCTCCGTGGCCACCGCGCTGATCCCCTTCCTGGAGCACGACGACGCCTCGCGAGCCCTGATGGGCGCCAACATGCAGCGCCAGGCCGTGCCGCTGCTGCGCAACGAGGCCCCCTTCGTCGGCACCGGCATGGAGTACCGCTCGGCCATCGACGTCGGCGACGTGACCGTCGCCGCGAAGGCCGGCGTGGTGATGAATGTCTCCGCGGACCTGATCGACGTGGCCTGCGACGACGGCACCTACCAGACCTACAAGCTGCAGAAGTTCAAGCGCTCCAATGCCGGCACCTGTATCAACCAGCGCCCGCTGGTCACCCAGGGGCAGCGTGTCGAGGTCGGCACCCCGCTGGCCGACGGTCCCTGCACCGACGGTGGCGAGATGGCCCTGGGCCGCAACCTGCTCGTCGCCTTCATGAGCTGGGAGGGCCACAACTACGAGGACGCGATCATCCTCTCGCAGCGCCTGGTCCAGGACGACGTCCTCACCTCGATCCACATCGAGGAGCACGAGGTCGACGCGCGTGACACCAAGCTCGGCCCCGAGGAGATCACCCGGGACATCCCGAACGTCTCCGAGGAGATGCTGGCCAACCTGGACGAGCGCGGCATCATCCGGATCGGCGCCGAGGTCGGCACCGGCGACATCCTGGTGGGCAAGGTCACCCCGAAGGGCGAGACCGAGCTGACCCCCGAGGAGCGCCTGCTGCGCGCCATCTTCGGCGAGAAGGCCCGCGAGGTGCGCGACACCTCGATGAAGGTGCCCCACGGCGAGACCGGCGTGGTCATCGGCGTGCGCGTCTTCGACCGCGAGGAGGGCGACGAGCTGCCTCCGGGCGTCAACCAGCTGGTCCGCGTCTACGTGGCCCAGAAGCGCAAGATCTCCAATGGTGACAAGCTCGCCGGCCGTCACGGCAACAAGGGCGTCATCTCGAAGATCCTGCCGGTGGAGGACATGCCCTTCCTGGAGGACGGCACCCCCGTCGACATCGTCCTGAACCCGATGGGCGTGCCCTCGCGCATGAACGTCGGCCAGGTGCTCGAGAACCACCTCGGCTGGATCGCCAAGACCGGTTGGGACATCGAGGGCATCGAGGGCGAGTGGGCCGAGCGCCTGCGCGACGTCGGCCTGGGCCATGTGGACGGCGACGCCCGCCTGGCCACCCCGGTCTTCGACGGCGCCAACGAGGCGGAGATCTCCGGCCTGCTGGCCAATGGCATCCCGACCCGCGACGGCGACCGGCTGGTCGACGCCGATGGCAAGGCCCGCCTGTTCGACGGCCGCTCCGGCGAGCCGTACCCGGAGAAGGTCGGCGTGGGCTACATGTACATGCTCAAGCTGCACCACCTGGTGGACGACAAGATCCACGCCCGTTCCACCGGCCCGTACTCGATGATCACCCAGCAGCCGCTGGGCGGCAAGGCGCAGTTCGGTGGCCAGCGCTTCGGTGAGATGGAGGTGTGGGCCATGGAGGCGTACGGCGCCGCCTGGGCCCTGCAGGAGCTGCTGACCATCAAGTCCGATGACGTCCCCGGCCGCGTGAAGGTCTACGAGGCCATCGTCAAGGGCGAGAACATCCCGGAGCCCGGCATCCCGGAGTCGTTCAAGGTCCTGGTCAAGGAGATGAAGTCGCTGTGCCTGAACGTGGAGGTCCTCTCCAGTGACGGCACCGTGGTCGAGCTCCGCGACAGCGAGGACGACTACCGCTCCGCCGAGGAGTTCGGCATCGACCTCTCCCGTCGTCCCGGCAGCGACTCGTTCGCCGTCGTCGACGAAGTCTGAGTCCACCTCAGTCCCTTGGTGCGCCCCCCGGTTCCGGCCGGGGGAGCGCGCCACCCGAACTCAGACATCGCATCAAGGCACCTGCGCCACAAGGCAGGGGAAAGAGAACCAACGTGCTGGACGTGAACTTCTACGACGAGCTGCGGATCGGTCTGGCCACCGCCGACCAGATCCGCGAGTGGTCGCACGGCGAGGTCAAGAAGCCCGAGACCATCAACTACCGCACCCTGAAGCCGGAGCGTGACGGCCTCTTCTGCGAGAAGATCTTCGGCCCCACCCGTGACTGGGAGTGCAACTGCGGCAAGTACAAGCGCGTGCGCTTCAAGGGCATCATCTGCGAGCGCTGTGGCGTCGAGGTCACCCGCTCCAATGTGCGTCGCGAGCGGATGGGCCACATCGAGCTGGCCGCCCCCGTGACCCACATCTGGTACTTCAAGGGCGTCCCCTCGCGGCTGGGCTACCTGCTCGACATCGCCCCGAAGGACCTGGAGAAGGTCATCTACTTCGCGGCCTACATGATCACCCAGGTGGACGAGGACGCCCGTCACCGCGACCTGCCCTCCCTGGAGGCGAAGGTCGAGAACGAGCGCAAGCAGCTCGAGAAGCGCCGCGACGCCGACATCGAGGCCCGGATGGGCAAGCTCGAGGCCGACCTGTCCCAGCTCGAGTCCGAGGGCGCCTCGGCCGACGTGGTCAAGAAGGTCAAGGCCGGTGGCGAGAAGGAGCTCAAGCAGCTGCGTGACCGCAGCCAGCGCGAGCTGGACCGCCTGGACGCCGTGTGGAGCCGTTTCAAGAGCCTCAAGGTCCAGGACCTCGAGGGCGACGAGATCCTCTACCGCGAGATGAAGAACCGTTTCGGCAAGTACTTCGAGGGCTTCATGGGTGCCGAGGCGATCAAGCGTCGCCTGGCCACCTTCGACCTGCCCGCGGAGGCCGAGAACCTCAAGGAGACCATCCAGAACGGCAAGGGCCAGCGCAAGACCCGGGCCCTGAAGCGCCTCAAGGTCGTCTCCGCCTTCCTGGACACCCGCAACTCGCCGGCCGGCATGGTGCTGGACGCCGTCCCGGTCATCCCGCCGGACCTGCGGCCGATGGTGCAGCTCGACGGTGGCCGCTTCGCGACCTCTGACCTGAACGACCTGTACCGCCGCGTGATCAACCGCAACAACCGCCTCAAGCGCCTGCTCGACCTCGGTGCCCCCGAGATCATCGTGAACAACGAGAAGCGCATGCTGCAGGAGGCCGTCGACTCCCTGTTCGACAACGGTCGTCGCGGCCGTCCGGTCACCGGCCCGGGCAACCGCCCGCTGAAGTCCATCAGCGACATGCTGAAGGGCAAGCAGGGTCGTTTCCGCCAGAACCTGCTGGGCAAGCGCGTCGACTACTCCGGCCGGTCGGTCATCGTGGTGGGCCCGCAGCTCAAGCTGCACCAGTGCGGCCTGCCCAAGGCCATGGCCCTGGAGCTGTTCAAGCCCTTCGTGATGAAGCGCCTGGACGACCTGAACTACGCCCAGAACATCAAGAGCGCCAAGCGCATGGTCGAGCGCCAGCGCCCGCAGGTCTGGGACGTGCTGGAAGAGGTCATCAAGGAGCACCCGGTGCTGCTGAACCGCGCACCCACGCTGCACCGTCTGGGCATCCAGGCCTTCGAGCCCCAGCTGATCGAGGGCAAGGCGATCCAGCTGCACCCGCTGGTCTGCACCGCCTTCAATGCCGACTTCGACGGTGACCAGATGGCAGTCCACCTGCCGCTGTCCGCCGAGGCCCAGGCCGAGGCGCGCATCCTGATGCTGTCCACCAACAACATCCTGAAGCCCGCCGACGGCCGTCCGGTCACCCTGCCCACGCAGGACATGATCATCGGCATGTACTTCCTCACCCAGGAGCGTTCCGGCAAGGGCGAGGGCAGCGCCTTCTCCTCGATCGCCGAGGCGCTGATGGCCTTCGACCGCAAGGAGCTGCTGATCGGTGCGCCGATCAAGCTGCGCCTGTCCGGCATCGTGGCCCCCGAGGGCGCCACGGTGAACTCCGACGGCACCGTCACCCTGGGGACCACGCTGGGCCGCGCCATCTTCAACGAGGCGCTGCCGCTGGACTACGCCTACATCAACGAGACCGTGGGCAAGAAGCAGCTGGGCGCCATCGTGAACGACCTGGCCGAGCGCTACCCCAAGGTCCTGGTGGGCCAGACCCTGGACAACCTGAAGGACCTGGGCTTCTACTGGGCCAGCCGTTCCGGTGTGACCGTCTCGATCGGCGACGTGCAGACGCCGCCGAACAAGCCGGAGATCATCGCCGGCTACGACGCCAAGGCCGCCAAGATCGACAAGCTCTACGAGCGTGGCGCGGTGACCGAGGACGAGCGTCGCCAGGAGCTGATCCAGATCTGGACCGACGCGACGGCCGAGCTGACCGTGGCCATGGAGAAGAACTTCACCGAGACCAACCCCATCTACATGATGGTGGCCTCGGGTGCTCGAGGAAACATGACCCAGATGCGCCAGATCGCCGCCATGCGTGGCCTGGTGGCCAACCCGAAGGGCGAGATCATCGCCCGTCCCATCAAGTCGAACTTCCGTGAGGGCCTGTCGGTCCTGGAGTACTTCATCTCCACCCACGGTGGCCGCAAGGGACAGGCCGACACCGCTCTGCGCACCGCCGATTCGGGCTACCTGACCCGTCGTCTGGTGGACGTCAGCCAGGACGTGATCATCCGCGAGGAGGACTGCGGCACCGAGCGCGGCCTCACCAAGGAGATCGCCGAGACCGACGAGACCGGCGCGCTGCGCATCCTCGGCAACGTGGAGACCGCGGTCTACGCCCGTACCCTCGCCGTCGACGTGACCGACGACAAGGGCGCCGTGGTGGTGCCGGCCGGCACCGATCTGGGTGACCTGGAGATCGAGGCGATGGTCGCTGCCGGGATCTCGACGGTCAAGGTGCGCTCCGTGCTCACCTGTGAGGCCGCCACCGGCACCTGCGCCATGTGCTACGGCCGTTCGCTGGCCACCGGCAAGCTGGTTGACGTGGGCGAGGCCGTCGGCATCGTCGCGGCCCAGTCCATCGGCGAGCCCGGCACCCAGCTGACCATGCGTACCTTCCACACCGGTGGTGTGGCCGGTGACGACATCACCCAGGGTCTGCCCCGAGTGGTCGAGCTCTTCGAGGCCCGCCAGCCCAAGGGCAAGGCCCCGATCGCCGAGGCCGCCGGCCGCGTCACGATCGAGGAGGGTGACCGTTCCCGCAAGATCGTCATCACCCGTGATGACGGCCAGGAGGACCTGGAGTACCCGGTGCCGCGCCGTGCCCGTCTGGACTTCGAGGACGCCAACGGCGTCAAGCACTCGATCAAGGACGGCGACCACGTCGAGGCCGGCGAGCAGCTCACCGCGGGCACCATGGATCCCCAGGACGTGCTGCGCGTGCGCGGCGTCCGCAAGGTCCAGGAGCACCTGGTGGAGGAGGTCCAGCGGGTCTACGGCACGCAGGGCGCCCCGATCCACGACAAGCACATCGAGATCATCATCCGCCAGATGCTGCGTCGCGTGACCGTCATCGACTCCGGCGACACCACGATGATGCCCGGTGAGCTCGTGGACCGTCCCACCTACGAGGCCCAGAACCGCAAGGCGCTGGCCGAGGGTGCGAAGCCTGCTGAGGGTCGTCCGGTGCTGATGGGCATCACCAAGGCCTCGCTCGCCACCGAGTCCTGGCTGTCGGCGGCCTCCTTCCAGGAGACCACCAAGGTGCTGACCGATGCCGCGATCCACGGCAAGTCGGACTCGCTGCTGGGTCTGAAGGAGAACGTCATCCTGGGCAAGCTGATCCCGGCCGGCACCGGCCTGGAGCGCTATCGCAACATCCGGGTGGAGCCCACCGCGGAGGCGAAGGCCACGGCCTTCACCATGAGCTACGACCCGTTCGACTACGACTTCGGGTCGGGCACGGGCGCGGCGGTCCCGCTGGAGGATCTCGACTTCGGCGACATGCGCTGAGTCACCTGCTGCACCCGACGGGGGCGCGTCCACCAGGACGCGCCCCCGTCGGCATGTCCGCACTAGGCTTCCAGGGTGCACATCCTGTCGACCAATCTGGGCACCGCGCGGCCCAACCCGGCGCTGCGGCCCGAGTTCACCGGCCACCACAAGCAGCCGGTGGACCAGCTGGTGGTCTTCGACCCCGGCCCGCGTGGGGGAGAGCACGCCTCGGGCGTGGTCGGTGACTACATCGGGGACCTGGAGCACCACGGCGGCGACATGAAGGCCGTCTACGCGGTGGGGCGCGAGGAGCTCGACGCCTGGTCCGAGCGCCTGGGGAGCCCGCTCGCGAACGGCTGGATGGGGGAGAACCTCACCACGGCGGGCGTCGACCTGCCCTCGGCGGTGGTCGGCAGCCGCTGGGAGGTCGGCACCGCCCTGCTGCAGGTCAGCCTGGCCCGCATCCCCTGCCGTACCTTCCAGGCCGTCGCAGGCCGCGAGGGCTGGATCAAGGAGTTCACCCTGGCCGGGGGAGCGGGCACCTACCTGCGCGTGCTGCGCGGTGGCACCATCCGCCCCGGCGACGAGCTGCGCCTCGTGCACGTGCCCGAGCACGGGGTCACGGCCCGCGAGCTCTTCCGGGCCCGCACGCTGGAGCCCGGGCTGGCGGGCCATGTGCTGCGCGCCGCCGGGGACCTGGACGAGCACAACATCGAGATCCTTCGTTCCAGGGCAGGCTGAGGGGCGCTGGAGAGGGCTGTTGGGGAGCCCGGCCATTTTGACCCGCGGCGCGCCAGCGACTAGATTGGACCACTGTGCTCGATTGAATCGGGCCTTGTGCGTGCCCTGGCAGTGGGGTCCGGCTCCTAAACGTTGCGAGGAGAAGGACAACGGTGCGGAGTTCGCACTGCAGACAGCTGCGCCAGACGACGGATAACGGTGGTCCTCGACTGATCGCGCGGAAGCTGCAAAGCCAGGGTAAGACCATCCAGACAACGAAAGAGATACCAGCCGGTGCCTACCATCCAGCAGTTGGTCCGCAAGGGCCGCACTGACAAGGTCAGCAAGAACAAGACTCCCGCGCTCAAGGGTTCGCCCCAGCGTCGTGGCGTGTGCACTCGCGTGTACACCACCACCCCGAAGAAGCCGAACTCGGCGCTTCGCAAGGTTGCCCGTGTCCGCCTCTCCTCCGGGATCGAGGTGACCGCCTACATCCCCGGTGTCGGCCACAACCTGCAGGAGCACTCGATGGTGCTCGTCCGCGGCGGTCGTGTGAAGGACCTGCCCGGCGTCCGCTACAAGATCATCCGCGGCTCCCTCGACACCCAGGGTGTCAAGGGCCGCAAGCAGGCCCGTAGCCGCTACGGCGCCAAGAAGGAGAAGTAATGCCTCGCAAGGGACCGGCGCCCAAGCGCCCCGTCATGGTGGATCCGGTCTACGGCTCCCCGCTCGTCTCCCAGCTGGTCAGCAAGATCCTGCTGGACGGCAAGAAGACCACCGCCCAGGACATCGTCTACACCGCTCTCGAGGGCACCCGCGAGAAGACCGGCGTCGACCCGGTGCAGACCCTGAAGCGCGCGCTGGACAACATCAAGCCCTCGCTCGAGGTCAAGAGCCGTCGCGTCGGTGGCGCCACCTACCAGGTGCCGATCGAGGTCAAGCCGGCTCGCGCCACCACGCTGAGCATGCGCTGGCTGGTCAGCTTCTCCCGCGCCCGTCGTGAGAAGACCATGGCCGAGCGCCTGATGAACGAGATCCTGGACGCCTCGAACGGTCTGGGCGCCTCGGTCAAGAAGCGCGAGGACACGCACAAGATGGCCGAGGCCAACAAGGCCTTCGCCCACTACCGCTGGTGATCCTCAGCCCCGTCGCCGAGCAGTCGGCGGCGGGGCACCATCACGTCCGGGCCCGGGTAGACTCAGGTACCGGACGTCTTTTTACCCTCCTGTTCAAACCCATAGAAGATTTGAGGTTGAAGCCCTGTGGCCATCGACTTGAAGATTGACCTGGCCAAGGTCCGCAACATCGGCATCATGGCCCACATCGACGCCGGCAAGACCACCACGACCGAGCGCATCCTGTTCTACACGGGCATCACCCACAAGATCGGTGAGGTCCACGACGGCGCTGCCACCATGGACTGGATGGAGCAGGAGCAGGAGCGTGGCATCACGATCACCTCCGCCGCCACCACCTGCTTCTGGCACGACACCCAGATCAACATCATCGACACCCCCGGCCACGTGGACTTCACCGTCGAGGTGGAGCGCTCGCTGCGTGTGCTCGACGGTGCCGTCGCTGTCTTCGACGGTGTGGCCGGCGTCGAGCCGCAGAGCCAGACCGTGTGGCGCCAGGCCAGCAAGTACGGCGTTCCCCGTATCTGCTACATCAACAAGCTGGACCGCACCGGTGCCTCCTTCGACCACTGCGTCAAGACCATCCGCGAGCGCCTGAACGCCACCCCGGCGATCATCCAGCTCCCCATCGGCGCCGAGAGCGACTTCCTGGGTGTCGTCGACCTCGTCGAGATGAATGCCAAGACCTACCGTGGCGAGACCACGATGGGCGAGATGTACGAGGTCGAGGAGATCCCGGCCGACATGGTCGAGAAGGCCCAGCAGGCTCGCGCCGAGCTGCTCGAGGTCGTGGCCGAGGCCAATGACGAGCTGATGGAGCTCTTCCTGGAGGGCGAGGAGCCCACCATCGAGCAGCTGAAGGCCGGCATCCGCCAGGGTGTGCTCGAGAACAAGTTCAACGCCGTGGTCTGCGGCACCTCCTTCAAGAACAAGGGTGTGCAGCCCCTGCTCGACGCCATCGTCGACTACCTGCCCTCCCCGCTGGACGTCCCGGCCATCGAGGGCTTCAAGCCCGGCGACGAGTCGGTCGTCCTGGAGCGTCACCCCAACAACGAGGACCCGCTGTCGATCCTGGCCTTCAAGATCGCCGCCGATCCCCACCTGGGCAAGCTGACCTTCATCCGCGTCTACTCCGGTGTCCTGGAGGCCGGCACCCAGGTGCTGAACGCCACCAAGGGCAAGAAGGAGCGGATCGGCAAGATCTACCAGATGCACGCCAACAAGCGTGAGGAGATCGACCGCATCGGCGCCGGCATGATCTGCGCCGTGATGGGCCTGAAGGACACCACCACCGGTGAGACCCTGTGCGACCCCGCCAACCCGATCATCCTCGAGTCGATGGAGTTCCCGAACCCCGTCATCGAGCAGGCGATCGAGCCGAAGACCAAGTCGGACCAGGAGAAGCTCGGCGTCGCCATCCAGCGTCTCGCCGAGGAGGACCCGACCTTCCGCGTCCACACCGACGAGGAGACCGGCCAGACCATCATCGCCGGCATGGGCGAGCTGCACCTCGAGGTGCTGATCGACCGCATGAAGCGTGAGTTCAAGGTCGAGGCCAACATCGGCAAGCCCCAGGTGGCCTACCGCGAGACCCTGCGCCGCCCGGTGCAGAAGGTCGAGTACACCCACAAGAAGCAGTCGGGTGGTTCGGGCCAGTACGGCAAGGTGATCGTCGACCTGGAGCCGCTGGAGCCGGGCTCGGGCTACGAGTTCGTCAACGCCGTCACCGGTGGCCGCATCCCCAAGGAGTACATCCCCGCGGTGGACGCCGGCATCAAGGACGCCATGCAGTTCGGCGTGCTGGCAGGTTACCCGGTCGAGGACATCCGCGTCACCCTGACCGACGGCGCCTACCACGACGTCGACTCCTCGGAGATGGCCTTCAAGATCGCCGGCTCGATGGTCTTCAAGGAGGCTGCCCGCAAGGCCGACCCGGCCCTGCTGGAGCCGATGATGGCCGTCGAGGTGACCACCCCGGAGGACTACCTGGGCACCGTCATCGGTGACCTGAACGCCCGCCGCGGTCACATCCAGTCGATGGACGAGCTGCACGGCAACCGCGTGGTGCGCGCCCTGGTGCCGCTGAGCGAGATGTTCGGCTACGTCGGCGACCTGCGCTCGAAGACCTCGGGCCAGGCCTCGTACTCGATGGAGTTCGACTCCTACGGCGAGACCCCCAAGACGGTCTCCGACGAGATCATCGCCAAGGCACGCGGCGGCGAGTGAGCAAGCCCTGATCCTGCGGTGGCCGGGGGATTCGTCCCCCGGCCACCGCAGATCCGCACAGACGAACCAGTTTGACTCTGGCGCGCCGGTGCACAAAACTTGGACGGTACCCTTGGCCGGCTTCGGCTGGCCTGGGGGCCGAGCCAGACAAGACCACGGTGCGGGACCCACCCGAGCCGGATGCAAACTAGTACGCCTCGCTGAGAGCGTGGCGGCAATCCAGAAGGAGCCCAAGTGGCAAAGGCCAAGTTCGAGCGGACTAAGCCGCACTGCAACATCGGCACCATCGGACACATCGACCACGGCAAGACCACCCTCACCGCGGCGATCTCCAAGGTGCTCCACGACAAGTACCCGGATCTCAACGAGACCTTCGCTTTCGAGAACATCGACAAGGCTCCCGAAGAGCGCCAGCGTGGCATCACGATCTCGATCGCTCACATCGAGTACCAGACCGAGAAGCGCCACTACGCGCACGTTGACTGCCCCGGCCACGCCGACTACGTCAAGAACATGATCACCGGTGCTGCCCAGATGGACGGCGCCATCCTCGTGGTCGCCGCCACCGACGGCCCCATGCCGCAGACCCATGAGCACGTGCTGCTCGCCCGCCAGGTCGGCGTGCCCGCCATCGTCGTCGCCCTGAACAAGTGCGACATGGTGGACGACGAGGAGCTCATCGAGCTCGTCGAGATGGAGGTCCGCGAGCTGCTGACCTCGCAGGAGTTCGACGGCGATGACTGCCCCGTCGTGCGCGTCTCCGCCTTCCAGGCCCTGCAGGGCGAGGAGAAGTGGGTCAAGTCCGTCGAGGACCTGATGGACGCCGTGGACGAGTACATCCCGCAGCCCGAGCGCGAGACCGACAAGCCCTTCCTGATGCCCGTTGAGGACGTCTTCACGATCACCGGTCGTGGCACCGTCATCACCGGTCGTATCGAGCGCGGCATCGTCAAGACCGGCGAGACCGTCGACATCATCGGCATCCGCGAGGAGAAGCAGACCAGCACCATCACCGGTGTCGAGATGTTCCGCAAGATCCTCGACGAGGGTCGCGCTGGTGAGAACGTCGGCCTGCTGCTCCGCGGCACCAAGAAGGAGGACGTGGAGCGTGGCATGTGTGTCATCAAGCCCGGCTCGACCACTCCCCACACCGACTTCGAGGGCAGCGTCTACATCCTGACCAAGGAGGAGGGTGGCCGTCACAAGCCCTTCTTCTCCAACTACTCGCCCCAGTTCTACTTCCGTACCACGGACGTGACTGGCGTCGTGCAGCTGCCCGAGGGCACCGAGATGGTGATGCCCGGTGACAACACCGACATGACCGTGCACCTCAACAAGCCCGTCGCCATGGAGGACGGCCTGAAGTTCGCCATCCGTGAGGGTGGTCGTACCGTCGGCGCCGGCCGCGTGACCAAGATCGTCAAGTGACCCTGCGTCACTGACACCTGGTCCGGCGACAAGCCAGACAGCAGCAGGGCCCCGATCCGCAAGGTTCGGGGCCCTGCTCGTCGTCCAGGGTCGGTGCGGGGGAGGGAGTCCCCGCCGCCCGGGGATGACGAAGGGCCGGCCCCGATGGGGACCGGCCCTTCGGCTCAGGCTGGGAGGAGGATCACTTCTCCGGGATGGTGAAGACCTGGCCCGGGTAGATCAGGTCGGGGTTCTTGATGTTGTTCGCGCGGGCGATGTCCATGTAGTTCACGCCGTACTTCTCGGCGATGGTGGACAGGTTGTCGCCGGGCTTGACGGTGTAGGTGCGCTTCGCGGCGGCGGCCTTCGCGGCAGCAGCCTTGTCCGCGGCCGCCTTGTCGGCAGCGGCCTTGGCCTTGGCGTCGGCGTCAGCCTTGGCCTTCGCGTCCGCAGCAGCCTTGGCCTTGGCGTCGGCCTCAGCCTTCGCCCTGGCGTCCGCCTCGACCTTCGCCTTGGCGTCGGCCTGGGCCTGGTCAGCAGCAGCGGCAGAGGCCTCGGCGGAGGTGCGAGCAGCCTCGGCGGCCTTGTCGGCGGCCTCCTGCTTCTGGAGGTCCTCGGCGGCCGCGCGAGCGGTCGCCTCGTTGGTGGCCTGGTCACGGTCGATCCGGGCCTGCTCCTCCGGGGTCTTCTCCGCGCTGGGGGCGGCGACCTTGTCGTCGTCGTGGCCGGTGAGCTTGTCCTTGATCTCGTCGAACAGTCCCATGGTTCTCTCCTTGCCGGGCCCCGGGCGGGCCCTTGACCGACCACGCTACAAGCACAGGCTCACCCTCAGGGGTGGGTGCGGGCATCTTCAGCCGGAGGCGTACAGAAGCTCAGTCGCGCACCAGCAGGGCCACCGGGCGCCAGTCGAGCAGCTGGCCCACCGGCACCTGGCCGTCGACCGTGGCGCCACCGATCTGGTCGGTCCAGCTGCCCGGCAGCTCAAGGGTGGTCTCGCCCCAGCCCCCGCGGCGCTGCAGGCCGACGGGCAGCCGGGTGGCCAGGGCCACCAGCCCGTCGCGCTCGAAGGCCAGCAGGTGCTCCGCCGCTTCGCCCTGCGCCCGCAGGGCCCGGTAGCCGGTGAACAGCTCCGGCCGGTCGCGACGCAGGCGCAGCGCGGTGCGCACCACCGTCTGCTTGAAGGCGGGATCGACGGCCTCGTGCGGTTCGGCGTCCAGCAGGGCCCGCAGCGCCTGGTAGTCCACCGGGCGGCGGTTGTCCGGGTCCACCAGCGAGTCCTCCCAGACCTCCGTGCCCTGGTAGACGTCGGGGACGCCGGGCATGGCGAGCTGGACCAGCTTGGCCGAGACGTCGTTGCTGTGGCCGGGTGCGGTGAGCAGCTGCTGGATCTGCTGCCAGGCCTGGCGCAGCACCTCGTCGTCGTAGGCGGCCTCGATGGCGGCGTGGACGCTGGCCTCGAAGGCCTCGTCGGGGCTCGTCCAGCCGGTGGCCAGGCCGGCCTCGCGCATGGCCTTGGTGGCGTAGTCGTGCAGCCGCTGGGGCGGTACGGCCCCCATCCCGGCCAGGGTCTGCGCCAGCAGGTGGGCGAAGGTGGGCTCGGCGATGCTGGTGCGTTCAGCGAAGGTGTCGGCGAAGCGGCTCCACTGCTCGGGGAGCTCGGCCAGCGCCGCCAGACGCGCCCGCACACCCTCGCCCCGCTTGGTGTCATGGGTGCTGAGCGCCGTCATGGAGCGGGAGAGCTCCGCCTCTCGACGTGCCATCGCCTCGTGGAAGACCTCGGGGGAGGTGCCGAAGCTGGCGGGATTGCCGCCCACCTCGTTCAGCGCCACGAAACGGTTCGCCCGGTACCAGGCGGTGTCCTCCACGCCCTTGGCCATCACGGCACCGGTGAACTGCTGGAAGCGACGGGCGGCCTCCCGCGAGGCGTCCAGCAGCTGCGGCTGCAGCACGTCCAGCACGTCGTCGAGCTCGGCCACCTCGCGCCGGGTGCGCTGCAGGGCGTCCACCAGGGCCTGGTTCTCCTCGGGGAGGTAGGTGCGGTAGACCTCGAGCCGGGCGGCCACCTCGAGCAGTGCCCGGGCGGCTCGGTCCCGCTCGATGCCGTCCAGGTCCAGCAGCTCGAGCAGGCGACGGGTCTCGGCCCCGAACTGGGTGCTGGCCACCATCAGCTTGCCCTGCAGCATGTGCTGCTCCACGGTGAGCTGGTCACCGGTGCGGCGGCGGTAGTCCTCGGTGAAGAAGCCCTCGGCGGCCGGGTCGACGAAGACCTGGTTCACCTCGGTCATCGCGTCGTAGCCGCTGGTGCCGTCGATCCGCCAGTCGGGCAGGGGCTCGCCGTGCTCCAGGATCTTCTCCGCCACCAGCCAGGCGCCGGGTGCCTGCGCGGAGAGCTGCTCGAAGTAGCCGCGCGGGTCACTGAGGCCGTCGGGGTGGTCCACGCGCAGCCCGGCCAGGCCGTCCTCGCGCACCATCCGCAGGACGCGCTCGTGGCTGGCTGCGAAGACCTCGGGATCCTCCTGGCGCACGCCGGCCAGGGTCGCGACCGTGAAGAAGCGCCTGTGGGTGAGCAGGTCGTTGCCCTGGCTGCCCGGCACCAGGCGGTAGTGCTGGCGGTCATGCACCTCGCGGGGGTCGTCGCCGGGGCGGGCCGTGCCCGCGGCGACCGGGAAGCGGTGCTCGTAGAAGGAGAGCTCGCTGGCGTCGGGGGAGAGTTCCAGCCGGTCCAGGTCGGACTCCTCGCCGAGCACCGGCAGCACGATCCGGTCGGCGGACCAGTCGATGTCGAACCAGGCGGCGTGGGCGGAGTCCTGGCCCTCGGCGAGCACGGACCACCAGGTGGGATTCTGCCAGGCGTTCTGGACGCCCAGGTGGTTGGGCACGATGTCCACCACCACCTCCAGCCCGGCCTCGCGAGCAGCGGCCACCAGCTCCTGCCAGCCCTGCTCGCCCCCTCGCTGGGGGTCGACGATGGTGGGGTCGGTCACATCGTAGCCGTGGCCGGAGCCCTCGGTGGAGGCGAGGACGGGGGAGAGGTAGACCGCTCCCACCCCCAGCTCGGCCAGGTAGTCGACGACCGCGGCGGCGTCCTGCAGCCGGAAGTCGGGGGTGATCTGGAGGCGGTAGGTGGAGGTGGGGGTCATGTCCTCCACCCTAGTGGTGGAGCTTGGAGCCACCTGTCATGGTGGAGGCATGGACAGGCGTGAATGGCAGCAGGCCACGGGGCAGCGCAGGCCGCGGTCAGGGGCTCGCGAACCCGGGACGGCGACCTCTGCCTCGATGGCACGTCTGCTCGACGACCTGCTCCGGATCCCCGGCACCAACATCACCCTGGGCGCGGACGCCCTGCTGGGACTGGTGCCCGGTGTGGGGGACGCGGCCACGACGGCGATGGCCGGGCTGATCCTGGTGGACGCGGTCCGCGCCGGGGTCCCGCTGCCGGTGCTGGCGCGGATGGTGACCAACTGCTGCCTGGACGCACTGGTCGGCCAGATCCCGATGGTGGGGGACCTGGCCGACATCGGCTTCCGGTCGAACCGGATGAACCTCAAGCTGCTGGAGCGGGCCGTCGCGGACCCGGACCGGGTCCGGCGCAGCTCGATTGCCTATGTGGCGACCGCCGTCGGCCTGGTGGTGCTGGCGCTGGGCGTGATGCTGGCCGGCACCCTGTTCGCCCTGTGGTGGGTGGGCAAGCTGCTCGGACTGTTCTGAGACCGCGGCTCTTCTCGGCCGGACTACTTCTTGGCGGCAGACTTCTGGATGCTCGCCCACTCGTCGCGCAGGCCCACCGTGCGGTGGAAGAGCATCGGCTGGTCAGGATCGCAGGCGAAGTAGCCGGTGCGCTCGAACTGGACCACCTCACCCGGCGCGGTCTCGGCCAGCGCGGGCTCGGCCTTGCAGCCGGTCAGGATGGTGCGCGAGTCCGGGTTCAGGTCGTCCAGCGGCTCGCCGGTGGCCTCGCCGGGGTGCTCCGCGGTGAAGAGCCGCTCGTAGAGCGCGACCGTGGCATCCACTGCATGGGTGTCGCTCACCCAGTGCATCGTGGACTTCACCTTGCGCCCGTTGGGGGCGTCGCCGCCGCGGGTCTCGGGATCATAGGTGGCCAGCACCTCCACCACCTGGCCGTTCTCGTCCTTGACCACGTCGGTGGCCTTGACGAAGTAGGCGCCGCGCAGCCGGACCTCGCGGTCCAGGGTGAGGCGGAAGTACTTCGGCGGTGGGACCTCGGCGAAGTCCTCCTGCTCGATCCACAGGCTGCCGCTGAAGGGTACCCGGCGCAGCCCGTCCTCGGGACGCTCAGGATTGTTGGTGACCTCGAACCACTCCACGACGGGGCTGCCGTCGGCCTCGGTGGGCCAGTTGGTGAGGGTCAGCTTCAGCGGACGCAGCACGGTCATCCGGCGCTGGCTTGAGTAGTTCAGCTCGGTGCGCACATAGCTCTCCAGCTCCTCGATGGAGCGACGCGAGTTGGTGCGGGTGGTGCCGGTGCCGTTGCAGAAGTTGCGCAGCGCCGCGGCCGGGTAGCCACGACGACGCAGCCCGCGCAGGGTGGGCATGCGGGCATCGTCCCAGCCGTCCACCAGCCCGTCGGTGACCAGCTGGCGCAGCCGACGCTTCGAGGTGACAGTGTGGGTCAGCTCCAGGCGGGCGAACTCGATCTGCTTCGGCTTGTCGCCGGGCAGCGGCAGGTGCTCCAGGAACCAGTCGTAGAGCGGGCGGTGGGAGTCGAACTCCAGGCTGCACAGCGAGTGGGTGACGCCCTCGATGGCATCGCTCTGGCCGTGCGCCCAGTCATAGGTGGGGTAGATGCACCAGGTGCTGCCGGTGCGGTGGTGCTCGGCCTTGCGGATCCGGTACATGATCGGGTCGCGCAGCTGCATGTTCTCGTGCTGCATGTCGATCCGGGCGCGCAGCACGTGGCTGCCCTCCTCGAACTCGCCGGCGCGCATCCGTCGCAGCAGGTCCAGGTTCTCGGATGCCGGGCGGTCGCGGAAGGGGGACTCGATGCCGGGCCTGCCGAAGCCGCCGCGCTGCGCCGAGATGGTCTCGTTGTCCTGCTCGTCGACATAGGCGAGGCCCTGCTCCACCAGGTGCTCGGCCCAGTCATAGAGCTGCTCGAAGTAGTCGCTGGCGTGCACCAGCTCGGCCGGGGTGTAGCCCAGCCACTCGATGTCGGACACGATCGAGTCGACGTACTCGGTCTCCTCGGTCTCCGGATTGGTGTCGTCGAGGCGCAGCTTGCAGATGCCGCCAAAGTCCTCGGCGATGCCGAAGTCCTCGATGATGGCCTTCGCGTGGCCGATGTGCAGGTAGCCGTTCGGCTCGGGCGGGAAGCGGGTCTGGACGCGCTGGCCGTAGGTTCCCTGCTCGTTGTCACGACGGATGATGTCGCGGATGAAGTCGTTGGTGGGAGCCACAGGTTCAGGCGCAGTCATGGCGGCAAAACTAGCATGCGGCACCTGCTCGGCCGGCGCCGGTAGGATCGAGCCATCATGACTGAACAGCCCACTCCCGCCCGTCTGCGCGTCGCCCCTTCGCCCACCGGCGATCCCCACGTCGGGACCGCCTACATGGCCCTGTTCGACAAGGCCTGGGCCCGTCGCACCGGCGGCGCCTTCGTGCTGCGCATCGAGGACACCGACCAGGCCCGGCTGGTGCCCGGCTCGGAGCAGCAGATCTACGACACCCTGGAGTGGCTGGGCCTGTCGCCCGACGAGGGGCCGCAGCAGGGCGGGGACTTCGGCCCCTACCGGCAGTCCGAGCGGCTGGACACCTACCGGCCCTTCGTCGACCAGCTGATCGCCGACGGCCACGCCTACCACTGCTGGTGCAGCCCGGAGCGGCTCAAGCAGATGCGCGAGCAGCAGCAGGCCGAGAAGCGCGAGGTGATCGGCTACGACCGGATGTGCCTGGGCATGACGCAGCAGGAGCGCTCCCAGCTGCCCGGCTACCAGGAGACCCCCGTGGTGCGGATGCTGGTGCCCGACGACGTCGAGCTGGTCTTCGACGACCTGATCAACGGCGAGACCGCCGCCCCGCGCCCCGACGACCAGGTGATCCTCAAGACCGACGGTTTCCCCACCTACCACCTGGCCGTGGTGGTGGACGACCACCTGATGGGCATCACCCACGTGGTGCGTGGCCAGGAGTGGATCAGCTCCACCCCCAAGCACCTGCTGCTCTACACGTGGCTCGGCCTGCCGGCCCCGCGCTTCGCCCACATGCCGCTGATCCGCAATACCGACAAGTCCAAGATCAGCAAGCGCAAGAACCCCGCCGCACGACTCACCTGGTTCCGCGAGCAGGGCTACCTGAGCGAGGCGCTGCTGAACTTCCTGATGCTGCTCGGCTACCCGCCGGTCCACGAGGGCGAGGAGGTGCAGAGCTTCGACGACTTCGTGGCCGCCTTCGACTGGTCCAAGGTCAACTCCGGCGGCCCGGTCTTCGACATGGACAAGCTGAACTGGCTCAACGGGCACTACATCCGCAGCCTGTCGGCCGAGCAGCTGGCCGCCCGGATCGAGGCCTACTGGGCCGAGCGCGGCGAGCCGGCCCTCGACGAGCGCGGCCGTGCGCTGCTGGTGGGCGCGGCCCCGCTGGTGCAGGAGCGCCTGGTGACGCTGTCCGAGGCGAAGGAGAAGCTCGCCTTCCTGTTCGCCGCCGATGCCGAGATCGAGCCTGACGAGGCCGCCGTGGCCAAGCTGCCGGAGAATGCGGCGCAGGTGCTGGACGCCTCGATCGCCGTGCTGGAGGGCCTGGAGCCCTTCGACGCCGAGACCATCCAGGCGGCACTGCGCGCCAAGCTGGTGGAGGACCTGGGCATCAAGCCGAAGTTCGCCTTCGGCCCGGCCCGCGTGGCCATCACCGGTACCAATGTCAGCCCGCCGCTCTTCGAGTCGATGGAGCTGCTGGGCCACGCCTCCTCGCTGGCCCGCCTGCGCCGCTTCCGCGACAGCCTGTGAGCCGACGGACCGGGGGCAGCCTCCGGGCCCGGGATCAGCGCAGCTGCTTCAGCGTGCTCTGCCAGCCCAGCTCGCTGACCTGGGCCAGGTAGAGCTCGGCGCAGGCCAGCGCATCGGTCAGCGCCTCGTGGGCCTGGTAGTGCGGCAGGCCATACTGGTCCCGCGCCGCCCACAGCCGCAGCGAGCCGGGCGGGGGCTCGTCGTCGAAGCCCTTGGTGAGCAGCCGGTACTGCAGCTGCAGGGTGTCGACGGCGGGGATCTCGATCCGGTGGCCGAAGACCTGTTCGACGGCGCGCTGCAGGAAGCCGGTCTCCATGGCCGCGTGGTGGGCGAGCAGAACCCGTCCGGCCAGTGCCTGCAGCAGCTGGCCCAGCGCCTCGGCGGCCTCCATGCCCTGGGCGAGCTGGTCGTCGGTGATCCGGTGGATGGTGGCGCTCTGGCCCACACCGGCCTCCTGCCCCACCCCGTCGCCCTGGCGCAGCACCAGGTGGCCGGCGCCGCCCAGGGCGATCGCCGGGCCGTCGACCGGCACGAAGCCGATGCTCAGCAGCCGGTCGGTGGCCGGGTCCAGTCCGGTGGTCTCCACGTCGACGGCCAGCAGCCGGAGCCGCTCCGCCGGGGTGGAGGACGGCGGTGAGCCCGCCTCGGCCCAGTCACGCAGCGGACCGGGCGGCAGCGAGGCGGCCTGTCGTTCGGGGGAGGGGGAGCGTCGGAAGAGGGCCATCTCAGCTCATCAGGTGGGTCTGGTAGGTGTAGGCGAGGCCCTCCTGGGCGGTCCGGATCAGGGAGAAGGCGTCCTTGAGGTGCCGCTTGTCGAAGCTGCTCAGCTCGTCGGCCCGCACCAGGTTGTCGGGCACCTGGCCGGCGTCGAGCTGTTTGGCCTGGTGGGCCAGGCGCACGTGGCTGATGAACTCGAAGGCATCGGCCAGCTCCTCCAGGCTCTGGCTCTCGGTGAGCCGGGCCACGGTGTGGAGACGGTCCAGCGTCCCCACCTGGTCCAGGCCGTGGGCCAGGGCGTGCACCCGGGCGATCTCGATCACCGCATGGACACCATTGGCCTTCAGGTCGAAGGTCTCGTGCTCCTCGCCGCGACGGGCCAGCACCAGTCCGCGGAAGAAGCCCACCGGTGGCTGGCGCTCCACCGCCTGGGCGGCCAGCTGGCCCAGGAAGCGCTTGGAGGCAGGCGTGGCGGCCAGCACGTCCTGGCGCACCTCGGCCAGCAGGCCGGGATCGCCGTGCACGGTACGGGCGTCGAAGAAGATCTGGCAGTGCATCACCGCATCCGGGTCCGGCTCGTTGATCCAGTGGGCGAACTGGCGCCGCCAGCCCCGCACGTCCTTGCGCCAGGCCGGGTTCGCCGCCATCACCTCGCCGCGACAGCGGGGATAGCCGCACTGCTCCAGCCCGTCGGTGACCCGCTCGGCCAGCGCCGCGAACCAGGCCTGCGCCGCCCCGTCGTCCACCAGGCCGTCGGCCATCACCAGGGCGTGGTCCTGGTCGGAGTTCACGCTCGACTCCCGGCGGGCCTGTGAGCCCAGCGTGATCCAGGCCCAGGGGCCGGGGGCCGGTCCGAGCTCCGCCTCCGCGAAGCCGATCAGCCGACGGGTCAGGGCATCGGCCACCGTGGTGAGCAGCCGTGTGATGTCGTCGGCCGAGGCGTCCTGGCGCAGCAGCTGGCCCACCAGGCCGTGGGAGCGGTGCGCGATCCGGGCCAGCTCCGAGACCTCCTGCTGGCGGGCGATGTCGCCCACCATGAAGACCGGGTCGGCCTGCTGCAGCCGCACGATGTCGCCGGCGGTGACCACGCCGAGCGCCCGTCCGTCCCGCACCACGGGCAGGTGGTGCACCCCGCGGGTGGTCATCTCGAGCAGCGCCTCGAAGGCCTGGGTGCCGGGCTCCACCTGCACCGGCTCGGCGGTCATCACCTCGGACAGCGGCCGTTCGGGGTCCACACCGGCCGCCACCACCTTGGAACGCAGGTCACGGTCGGTGACGATGCCCACCAACCGACCGTCGTCCACCACCAGCAGGGCGGAGATCCGGTGCCGGGTCATCAGCTGGGCCGCCTCGCGGATGCTGACCTCGCTGGTGGTGGTCACCGGCTCGCGGGTGGCGAGCTCGTCGACGCTGGTGCGCAGCCAGGCGGCCGAGCGGTCCTGGGCCGAGGACTGCACCGCCACCGCCTGGCGCAGCCGGCCACGGGCCTGGGCGTCGTAGAAGGTACGCACCTGCTCGTGGTGCTCGACCAGGTGGTGGAAGACCTCCGAGCCCATCACCAGGACCAGGCTGTCCTCGATGGTGGTGATGTCATAGCGTGAGGGAGCCCGCGAGAGCAGCGAGGAGGCGCCGAAGCTGCCACCCGGCTCGGTGCGCTCCACCAGGGCGCCGGAGGAGTCCACGATGTCGCAGGCCCCGCTGCGCAGGATGTGCAGCACGTTGTTCGGCTTGCCCACCTCCATCAACCGGGTGCCGCGGCGGTGGTAGCGCATCTGGAGCCGGGTGGGCAGCTCGTCGAGCAGGCGGTCGGGCAGGGTGGCGAAGGGCTCGTGCGCGGCCAGGAAGTCGCGCACCTCTCGAAGCTCCACGTCCATGCGGTCCTCGTCTCCGGCGTCGTTGTCGGTGGCCACCAATGTCCCAGCTGGGCAGCAGCTCGGCAAGGGCTGCGGGTGGGGGAGCGGGGCCACGCCGATTTGGCATGACGGCGCAGGCATGACAGAATCGTCAAGTTGCTCCGATGGGGTTTGCCCCTGGGCAGTCGTCGCTGGTCGGCACTGAGGAGAGCACCACACAACGGAAGAGTGCGTTTGTGAGTGCCATGAGTCAGTGCGACACGCCCGACCGCGGGGGTCGGAGGTGAAGGGTGTTGGGTCCGCAAGGACAGCCACCCGCGCCACCGCCATCCGAGGAGCATGCCGAGTCCCACCCGGGCCTCGGAGCGAAAGCCGGAATCCTCCGGACCAAGCTTGGACGAGTAGAAGGAACAACTGTGGCGGGACAAAAGATCCGCATCAGGCTCCGTGCCTATGACCATGAGGTCATCGACTCGTCGGCGCGCAAGATCGTCGACACGGTGACCCGTACGGGTGCCAAGGTTGCCGGCCCGGTGCCGCTGCCGACCGAGAAGAACGTGTTCTGTGTGATCCGTTCGCCCCACAAGTACAAGGACAGCCGCGAGCACTTCGAGATGCGTACCCACAAGCGGCTCATCGACATCCTCGATCCCACCCCGAAGACCGTCGACTCGCTGATGCGTCTCGACCTCCCGGCCGGTGTGGACATCGAGATCAAGCTCCCGTGAGGTCTGTGAACATGACTGCTACCGAACGCAAGGTCAAGGGCCTGCTGGGCACCAAGCTCGGCATGACCCAGCTGTGGGACGAGAACAACCGCGTCGTCCCCGTCACCGTGATCCAGGCCGGCCCCTGTGTCGTCACCCAGGTCCGTACCCCCGAGGTCGACGGCTACAACGCCGTCCAGCTCGGCTTCGGCGCCGTGAAGGCCAAGAAGGTCACCAAGCCCGAGGGCGGCCACTTCGACAAGGCCGGCGTGACCCCGCGCAAGCACCTCGTCGAGCTGCGCACCGCTGACGCCTCGGAGTACACCCTCGGCCAGGAGATCACCGCGGAGGCCTTCGAGGCCGCCGACGTGGTCGACGTCACCGGCGTCAGCAAGGGCAAGGGCACCGCTGGTGTCATGAAGCGCCACGGCTTCCACGGCCTGCGCGCCACCCACGGTGTGCACCGCAAGCACCGTTCTCCCGGTTCCATCGGTGGTTGCTCGACCCCCGGCCGTGTCTTCAAGGGCATGCGCATGGCGGGTCGCATGGGCAACGACAAGGTGACCGTGCAGAACCTGAAGATCCATGCTGTCGACGCCGAGCGCGGCCTGATCCTGGTCCGTGGCGCGATCCCGGGCAACACGGGCTCGCTGGTCGTCGTCCGCAGCGCTGCCAAGAAGGGTGATGTCGCATGAGCGAGTCGCTGAAGGTCGACGTCCTCGACGTCGACGGCAAGAAGTCGGGCACCGCCGAGCTCCCCGCCGAGCTCTTCGACGTGCAGACCAACATCCCGCTGATCCACCAGGTCGTCGTGGCCCAGCAGGCCGCTGCCCGCCAGGGCACCCACGCCACCAAGACCCGCGGCGAGGTCCGCGGCGGTGGCATCAAGCCCTGGCGCCAGAAGGGCACCGGCCGCGCCCGTCACGGCTCGCGTCGTTCGCCCATCTGGGTCGGCGGTGGCACCGTGCACGGCCCGCAGCCCCACGGCTACGCGCAGCGCACCCCCAAGAAGATGATCGCGGCCGCCGTCAAGGGCGCCCTGTCCGATCGCGCCCGTGACGGCCAGGTCTTCGTGCTGGACCAGATCGTCTCCGGTGAGACCCCCTCCACCAAGGCGGCCCTCAAGGCGCTGTCCAGCGTGGGCGACGTCAGCAAGCTGCTGGTCGTCATCGACCGTGGCGAGGACGTTGCCTGGCTGAGCCTGCGCAACATCCCCACCGTGCACGCCATCGCCGTTGACCAGCTCAACGCCTACGACGTGCTCGTCAACGACGGCGTGGTCTTCACCAAGGCTGCCCTCGACACCTACACCGCTGGCCCCGCCAAGGGTCGCAGCGTCAAGGCAGTGGCCACCGAGTCCGAGGCCGCCGCAGAGGAGACCGAGAAGTGACCGAATCTGTCAAGATCCGCGACCACCGCGACATCCTGCTCGCGCCCGTCGTGAGCGAGAAGAGCTACGGCCTGCTCGACGAGAACAAGTACACCTTCCTCGTCGCCCCGCATGCCAACAAGACCGAGATCAAGATCGCCGTCGAGGCCATCTTCGACGTCAAGGTCACCGGTGTGAACACCATCAACCGCCAGGGCAAGACGCGCCGCACTCGCTTCGGTATGGGCAAGCGCCCGAACACGAAGCGCGCCATCGTGACGGTGGCCGAGGGTCAGCGCATCGACATCTTTGGAGGTCCGGTCGCCTGACCGGACGGACACTGAGACAAGGAATCTGAGACCTCATGGGTATCCGTAAGTACAAGCCGACTACGCCGGGCCGTCGTGGCTCCAGCGTTGCCGACTTCGTCGAACTGACTCGTTCCACGCCGGAGAAGTCGCTGCTCGCTCCGAAGCCGAAGACCGGTGGCCGCAACAACAGCGGACGCATCACCACCCGTCACATCGGCGGTGGCCACAAGCAGGCCTACCGCATCATCGACTTCAAGCGCTACGACAAGGACGGCGTGCCGGCCAAGGTCGCTCACATCGAGTACGACCCCAACCGCACCGCCCGCATCGCGCTGCTGCACTACGCGGACGGCGAGAAGCGCTACATCATCGCTCCCCAGGGCTTGGCCCAGGGCGCGACCGTGTCTGCCGGCGAGAGCGCCGACATCAAGCCCGGCAACAACCTGCCGCTGCGCAACATCCCCGTCGGCACCACGGTGCACGCGGTGGAGCTGCGTCCCGGTGGCAGCGCCAAGCTCGGCCGCAGCGCCGGCGCGGCGATCCAGCTGGTCGCCCGCGAGGGCAAGTACGCCACCCTGCGCATGCCCTCGGGCGAGATGCGCATGGTCGACGTCCGTTGCCGCGCAACCGTTGGCGCCGTCGGCAATGCCGAGCAGTCCAACATCAACTGGGGCAAGGCTGGCCGCAGCCGCTGGAAGGGCGTCCGCCCGACCGTGCGTGGTGTGGTCATGAACCCGATCGACCACCCGCACGGTGGTGGCGAGGGCCGTACCTCGGGTGGTCGTCACCCGGTGTCGCCCTGGGGCAAGCCTGAGGGTCGCACCCGCGACAAGAACAAGGCCAGCAGCCGCCTCATCGTCCGTCGCCGCAAGTCCGGCAAGAAGCGCTGATTGGGAGCCTGAGAGAAAATGCCACGTAGCCTCAAGAAGGGTCCCTTCGTCGACGAGCACCTGACCAAGAAGGTCGATGCCCAGAACGAAAAGGGAACCAAGAACGTCATCAAGACCTGGTCCCGCCGATCGATGATCGTGCCGGACATGCTGGGTCACACCATCGCCGTTCACGACGGCCGCAAGCATGTCCCGGTCTTCGTGACCGAGTCCATGATCGGCCACAAGCTGGGCGAGTTCGCTCCGACGCGTACCTTCAAGGGTCACGTCAAGGACGACAAGAAGGCGCGCCGCCGCTGAGCGGGCGAGACAAGGAACAGATCAAGCAATGAGCAACAACGAAAGCCGGCCCAGCCGTCGCGCTGCCCTGCTCGGGGATCGTCCTGGCTCGTACGCGATTGCGCGTCACGTCAGGATGAGCCCGACCAAGGTGCGCCGCGTCGTCGACCTGGTGCGTGGGATGGACGTCAACGACGCCCTCGTCACGCTGAAGTTCGCCCCGCAGGCGGCCTCCGAGCCCGTCTACAAGGTGGTGGCCTCGGCCGTCGCCAACGCCGAGAGCACCGAGAGCCTCCGGGCTGACGACCTGTTCGTCTCCCAGGCATTCGTCGACGAGGGTGTGACCATGCGTCGCATCCGTCCCCGCGCCAAGGGTTCGGCCAGCCGAATCCTGAAGCGTGCGGCCCACATCACCGTGGTCGTCGAGCCCAAGAGCAACAAGTCCGTCAAGTCTGAGAGCAAGAAGGGAGCCTGAGCATGGGCCAGAAGATCAACCCGCATGGCTTCCGCCTCGGCATCACCACTGACCACAAGACCCGCTGGTACGCCGAGAAGCAGTACGCAGCCTTCGTCGGTGAAGACGTCAAGATCCGCCAGTACCTGCTCAAGAACCTTGAGCGTGCCGGCATCTCCTCGATCGAGATCGAGCGTCGTTCCGAGCGCGTGACCATCTTCCTGTACGCCGCCCGTCCGGGCATCGTCATCGGCCGCAACGGCGCCGAGGCGGAGCGCGTCCGTGGCGCCCTGGAGAAGCTGACCGGCAAGCAGATCCAGCTGAACATCCTCGAGGTCAAGAACCCCGAGATCGATGCCCAGCTGGTGGCGCAGGGCGTGGCCGAGCAGCTCGGCGCCCGCGTGGCCTTCCGCCGCGCGATGCGCAAGGCCCAGCAGACCGCCATGCGCTCGGGTGCCCAGGGCATCCGGATCAAGTGCTCCGGCCGTCTGGGTGGCGCCGAGATGAGCCGATCCGAGGGTTACCGCGACGGCCGCGTGCCGCTGCACACCCTGCGTGCGGACATCGACTACGGCTTCTACGAGGCCCGCACCACCTTCGGCCGGATCGGCGTGAAGGTGTGGATCTACAAGGGTGACGTCACCGGCACCCGCGCCGAGCGCGCCGCCCAGAAGGCTGCCCGCGCCGCTGCCCCCGGCAACCGTCAGCGCCCGGGTCGCCGTGGCGAGCGCGGTGGTCGTGGGGACCGTCCGGAGCGCGGCGGCCGCCGTCGCGCCGAGGAGGCGCGCAATGACAACAACGCCGAGGCCCCCAAGGCTGATGCCCAGGCCCCGGCGACCGAGAACGCAGGAGCCTGAGCATGCTGATTCCTCGTCGTGTTAAGTACCGCAAGCAGCACCACCCCAAGCGTGATGGCATGGCCAAGGGTGGCACCAAGCTGGCCTTCGGTGACTACGGCATCCAGGCGCTGGAGAGCTCGTACCTGACCAACCGTCAGATCGAGGCCGCTCGTATCGCCATGACCCGTCACATCAAGCGTGGTGGAAAGGTGTGGATCAACGTCTACCCCGATCGCCCGCTGACCAAGCACCCTGCCGAGTCCCGCATGGGCTCCGGCAAGGGCTCGCCCGAGTTCTGGGTGGCCAACATCAAGCCGGGACGCGTGCTCTTCGAGCTCTCCGGTGTCGATGAAGAGGTCGCTCGCGAGGCCATGCGCCTGGCAATCCACAAGCTGCCCTTCAAGGCTCGCTTCATCAAGCGCGAAGCAGGTGACATCTGATGGCCAAGACCACCGCCGCCGATCTGCGCGGCCTGAGCCGTGAGGACCTCAACTCCAAGGTCCTCGAGCTGAAGGAGGAGCTGTTCACGCTGCGCTTCCAGGCCGCCACCGGCCAGCTCGAGTCCCATGGACGTCTGCGTGAGGTCCGCAAGGACATCGCCCGGATCTACACCGTGCTCCAGGAGCGCAACCTGGGCATCGTCGACGACCCTGAGAAGAAGGCCTGAGCATGAGCGAGAACACCACCGCCGAGACCTCGGCGCGCACCTCGACCCGCAAGGTTCGTGAGGGCGTCGTCGTCTCCGACAAGATGGACAAGACCATCACCGTCGCCGTCGAGGACCGGGTCAAGCACCCCCTCTACGGCAAGGTCATGACCAAGACCGAGCGCCTCAAGGCGCACGACGAGAACAACGAGGCCGGTGCCGGCGACCGCGTGCGGATCATGGAGACCCGCCCGCTGTCGGCCACCAAGCGCTGGCGTCTGCTCGAGATCGTCGAGAAGGCCAAGTGACCTGCCGGCCAGGCGCCTGAGGGGCGATTCGCCCCACAGGCGCCTGGTCGTCTAAGCTTGACAAGTTGCTTGCAACGGCTCCGTCCCCGTCAGGGTGCGGAGCTCGTTGTGGGTCTTGCCGGGGCGGTTCGCCGCCCCACTGCCTGCGCTCCCGTGAGGGAGCGGGGCTGTCCACCCCTCCTGGCCAAATCCAGGGGGAACATTTCGAGCTCCACCAGGCCCTGCGGGGAACCGGTGGGGCAGAGGAGAACAAATGATCCAGCAGGAGTCGCGGCTCAAGGTCGCCGACAACACTGGTGCCAAGGAGCTCTTGTGCATCCGTGTTCTCGGTGGCTCGAAGCGCCGCTACGCCGGTCTCGGCGACACCATCGTGTGCAGCGTCAAGGACGCCATCCCCGGTGGCAACGTCAAGAAGGGCGAGGTCGTCAAGGCCGTCATCGTTCGTACCGTCAAGGAGCACCGTCGTGCTGACGGTTCCTACATCAAGTTCGACGAGAACGCCGCCGTCATCCTGAAGAACGACGGGGAGCCCCGCGGCACCCGCATCTTCGGCCCGGTTGCCCGTGAGCTGCGCGAGAAGCGCTTCATGCGCATCGTCTCGCTCGCCCCGGAGGTGATCTGACATGAAGTCCATGCACGTGAAGAAGGGTGACCGCGTCAAGGTCATCGCCGGCAAGGACAAGGGCAAGATCGGCGAGATCATCGCCGTCGACGCCGAGCGCAATCGCGTCACCGTCGAGGGCGTGAACATCGTCAAGCGCCACCTGCGTGACCAGGCCACCCAGTCCGGCCAGCAGACCAAGGGCGGGATCATCGCCTCCGAGGCCCCGATCCACGTCTCCAACGTCCAGCTGGTCATCGGGACCGGCAAGGACGCCAAGGTCACCCGCGTGGGCTACAAGCGCGTCGAGGTCACCAAGCGTCGTCCCGACGGCAGCGAGTACACCGCCACCCGCAGCGTGCGCATCGCGCGCAAGACGGGGGAGGAGATCTGATGAGCACCGAGACCACCAGCCAGAGCTTCGCTCGTGAGCTGCCCCGACTGAAGCAGAAGTACCGCGAGGAGATCGTCCCCGCGCTGCAGGGCGAGTTCAACTACGCCAACCCCATGCAGATCCCCGGCCTGGTCAAGATCGTGGTGAACATGGGCGTGGGTGACGCCGCCAACGACTCCAAGGTCATGGACGGCGCCATCAAGGACCTGACCGCCATCACCGGCCAGAAGCCCCAGGTGACCAAGGCCCGCAAGTCGATCGCCCAGTTCAAGCTGCGTGAGGGCCAGCCCATCGGCTGCCACGTCACGCTGCGTGGCGACCGGATGTGGGAGTTCGCCGACCGTCTGCTGACCCTGGCCCTGCCCCGCATCCGCGACTTCCGCGGCCTGAACGGCAACCAGTTCGACGGCCTGGGCAACTACACCTTCGGCCTCAACGAGCAGGTCATGTTCCTGGAGATCGACCAGGACAAGATCGACCGGGTCCGTGGCATGGACATCACCTTCGTGACCTCCGCCACGAACAACGAGGAGGGTCGGGCGCTGCTGAAGCACCTGGGCTTCCCCTTCAAGGAGGTCGACGACCCCAAGGTTCGCAAGGTTCGCCGCGGTCCGGCGTACTACAAGAAGAAGAAGTGAGGCGCTGAGACATGGCGAAGACTGCTCTCAAGGTGAAGCAGGCCCGCAAGCCGAAGTTCGGCGTGCGTGCCTACACCCGTTGCCAGAAGTGCGGCCGGCCGAAGTCGGTCTACCGCAAGTTCGGCCTGTGCCGCGTCTGCCTGCGCGAGATGGCTCACAAGGGCGAGCTGCCCGGTGTGACCAAGTCGTCCTGGTGACCCAGGCCTCACGCTGACCACATGTGCCGGTGGCGGGGGAGTGATCCCCCGCCGCCGCCACCAGCAGGATGAGAGGTCCTGCACCCCAAACCTCCCCGCCGCCGGTGGGGAACAAGCGCGAAAGGTCATGTCTGGGTGTACCCGGCCATGAAACCGTCGCGAGAAAGAAGTTCGCACAGCCATGACAATGACTGACCCGATCGCAGACATGCTGACCCGTCTGCGCAACGCCAACCAGGCGTTCCATGACCAGACCTCCATGCCGCACTCGAAGATCAAGGTGGGAATCGCCGAGATCCTCAAGGCAGAGGGCTACATCACCGATTTCGAGGTCTCCGAGCCCGCCGAGGGCGAGGTCGGCAAGACCCTCACGATCACCCTGAAGTACGGCGACGACCGCAAGCGCGCGATCGCCGGCCTGCGTCGTATCAGCAAGCCCGGCCTGCGCGTCTACGCGAAGTCGACCGCGCTGCCGAAGGTGCTGGGTGGGATGGGCATCGCCATCATCTCCACCTCGCAGGGCCTGCTGACCGACCGGCAGGCGCACAAGAATTCCGTGGGCGGCGAAGTGCTCGCCTACGTCTGGTGACCCGACGAGACTGAAAAGGAGAATTTGATGTCACGAATTGGCAAGCTCCCGATCACCGTCCCGTCCGGTGTCGAGGTCAAGCTCGATGGCCAGAACGTCGAGGTGAAGGGCCCCAAGGGCACCCTGAGCCACGTCGTTCCCGAGCCCATCAAGATCCAGAAGAATGACGACGGCCAGCTCGAGGTCGTCCGTCCCAACGACGAGCGCGAGAGCCGCTCGCTGCACGGCCTGACCCGTACCCTGGTCAACAACATGGTCGTGGGCGTCACCGAGGGCTTCGAGAAGAAGCTCGAGATCGTCGGCGTCGGCTACCGCGTGATGGCCAAGGGCCCCAAGCAGCTCGAGTTCGCGCTCGGCTTCTCGCACCCCGTCATCATCGATGCCCCCGAGGGCATCACCTTCGTCGTCGAGAAGCCCACCGCCTTCAGCGTGCAGGGCATCGACAAGCAGGTCGTCGGCGAGGTCGCGGCCAACATTCGCAAGCTCCGCAAGCCCGAGCCGTACAAGGGCAAGGGCGTGCGATACGCCGGCGAGAACGTGCGCCGCAAGGTCGGAAAGGCTGGTAAGTGACCATGGGTATCTCTCTGGCAGTCCGCAAGGGACTGGCGCCGAAGACGGCCTCGCGACTGCGTCGCCAGGCTCGTGGGCGCAAGAAGGTCCACGGCTCGGCCGAGCGTCCGCGCCTGGTCGTCACCCGCTCCGCCCGTCACATCACCGTCCAGGTGATCGACGACGTGAAGGGCCACACCCTGGCCTCTGCGTCCACCATGGAGGCCGCGCTGCGCGGCGCCCAGGGCGACAAGTCTGCCAAGGCTGCGAAGGTCGGCGAGCTGATCGCCGAGCGCGCGAAGGCCGCTGGCGTCGAGAACGTGGTCTTCGACCGCGCTGGCAACAAGTACCACGGTCGCATCGCCGCGCTGGCTGACGCCGCGCGCGAGGCTGGCCTCGGGTTCTGATCACGACTGAAAGGCAAGAGACGATGAGTGAAACTCAGCGCCGCGCAGGCGGTGCCGGAGGCGGCGAGCGTCGGGGTCGTGAGGACCGTCGGGGCAACAACCGTCAGCAGGAGGCAAAGTCCGAGTACCTGGAGCGCGTGGTTGCGATCAACCGCGTGGCCAAGGTGGTCCAGGGTGGCCGCCGCTTCAGCTTCACCGCGCTGGTCGTGGTGGGCGACGGCGAGGGCACCGTGGGCGTGGGCTACGGAAAGGCCAAGGAGGTGCCCGCGGCGATCGCCAAGGGTGTCGAGGAGGCCAAGAAGCACTTCTTCAAGGTGCCGCTGGTGCAGCGCACCATCCCGCACCCGGTGCAGGGCGAGAAGGCTGCTGGTGTCGTGATGCTGCGTCCGGCTTCGCCCGGTACCGGTGTCATCGCCGGTGGTTCCGCCCGCGCCGTCCTGGAGTGCGCCGGCGTGCACGACGTGCTCGCCAAGTCCCTGGGCTCTGCCAATGCCATCAACGTGGTCCACGCCACCGTTGAGGCACTGCAGAGCCTCGAGGAGCCCGAGCAGGTGGCCAAGCGTCGCGGCATGTCCGTCGAGGACGTCGCCCCGGCCGCCCTGCTGAAGGCTCGCAAGGAAGGGGTGACCAACTGATGGCACGCCTCAAGGTGACCCAGATGAAGTCCGGAATCGGCGGCCTGAAGGCCCACAAGGACACGCTGCGCACGCTCGGTCTGAAGCGGATCGGCGATGTCGTGGTGAAGGAGGACCGTCCCGAGATCCGCGGGATGGTCAAGGCTGTGCAGCACCTCGTTGCTGTGGAAGAGGTTGAGTGACATGGCGTTGAAGGTTCATCACCTGCGTCCTGCCCCCGGTGCCAAGACCGCCAAGACCCGCGTCGGTCGTGGTGAGGGCTCCAAGGGCAAGACCGCTGGTCGCGGTACCAAGGGTACCGGCGCACGGAAGAACACCCCCGAGAACTTCGAGGGTGGCCAGATGCCGATGCACATGCGTCTGCCGAAGGTGAAGGGTTTCAAGAACCCCTTCCGCGTCGAGTTCCAGCCCGTGAATGTCGGCACCATCGCCGAGCTGTTCCCGCAGGGAGGTGCCGTCTCCGTCGAGGACCTCGTGGAGAAGGGCGCCGTCCGCAAGGGCCGCCTCGTCAAGGTGCTCGGCAGCGGCGACATCCAGGTGGCGGTGCAGGTGAGCGCTGACGCGTTCACCGCCTCCGCCAAGGAGAAGATCGAGAAGGCCGGCGGTTCGATCACCGAGCTGTGATCCGCACCGGTCCCTGACCAGGGGGCGGCGACACATCGCGTGTCGCCGCCCCCTGGTCCTTTTGCACCCGGCCCCGGGCCGGTTGTGGCCCGCGAGGCTGCGGCGGAGTGAAGTGCCTGGCGAGCGCCGCCCAGCGGGGTGCAGCATCGCCCTGGACCAACGACCGACCCCGGTGCAGAGGCCGCCGGGGATTTTCACTACAGTGAGCGCTCAAGTGAACAAAAGTTGTCGGTCCCGTGCCCTTCGGGCGGGCTGCATCACCTTGACTGGGCCCAGAGGGCGGGGCATTGTTGCGCAGGCGACAAGGGTCCGCCCGTGCGACCACCCGCACCCACACAGAAAGGACGTCCGTGCTTCGTTTCCTGCTTCGGCGTCTTGCGAACTATCTGCTGCTGCTCTTCCTGGCGGTCTCGCTGGCCTACATCCTCGCGTCCATCTCGATGGATCCGCGCAATGCCTTCGACTGGACGAACCCGAATCTGAACCGGGACGCGGTCAACGCCACGCTGACCGCCTACAACATCAACCCGGACACCTCCGCGCTCACCCGCTACACGCGGTGGTTGGGCATGGTCTCGCACTGGGACTGGGGGATGACCCCGAAGGGGGACTCGGTCAACGAGCTGATGGGCACCAAGGTGTGGGTCTCGCTGCGGCTGGTCACGCTGGGCACGCTGCTGGGCATGGTCTGTGGCGTGGCGCTGGGCGCCTGGACCGCGGTGCGGCAGTACTCCTGGGTGGACCGTGGATTCTCCCTGCTGGCCCTGCTGCTGATCTCCACCCCCACCGTGGTGCTGGCCGTCGTGCTGCAGATGCTGGCCACCCAGGCGAACACCATGATGGGCTATCCCGTCTTCGAGTTCATCGGTGAGACCGGTCAGTCCGACGGGACCACCTTCGGCCGGCTGGTGGACCGGGCCCAGCACCTGCTGCTGCCCACGCTGTCCCTCTCGCTGATGCAGATGGCCGGCTACTCCCGCTACCAGCGCAACCTGATGCTGGACACCCTGGGCGCCGACTACGTGCGCACCGCGCGCGCGAAGGGCCTGCGCAAGGGCAAGGCGATCCGGCACCACGCGCTGCGCAATGCCATCATCCCGATGGCCACCCAGCTGGCCTTCAGCGTGGCGCTGGTCTTCACCGGCGCCGCCATGACCGAGCGGATCTACGGCTGGCACGGCATGGGGGCCTACTCGGTGGACTCGATCACCGCCCAGGACATCAACGGCACCGTCGCCGTGGTGGCCTTCTCCGGAATCTGCGTGCTGGTGGGTGCCCTGCTGTCCGACATCCTGATCGCCGCCATCGACCCGCGCGTGCGCGCCAACTAGGAGAGCTGGCATGACGAACTTCGAACCGGAGCCCGGCGCCAAGGCCGAGGAGAAGGCCACTCCCAAGGCCGCCTCCGAGATGGCCGAGCTGGAGCCGCAGTCCACCGTCGTCGCGGCCGATGCCGAGGACGCCGCTGCCGAGAGCGACGACCAGCACATCTCGCGCGGACGCCTGATCGCCAAGCGCTTCTGGCGCCCGTTGGGCGCCAAGATCGGCGTGGCGATGCTGTCCGTGATCATCCTGCTGGCGCTCTTCGGCCCCTACATCGGCCAGTGGCGCTATGACGACGTGGACAGCGAGTGGTTCCTCTCGCCGCCGTCGAACCTGCACTGGTTCGGCACCACGCAGGGTGGCCGCGATGTCTTCGCGATGAGCATGGAGGGCCTGCGCAAGTCGTTGATCATCGGCTTCTCGGTGGCCATCCTGCAGGTCCTGCTGGCCTCGCTGATCGGAGCCTCCGCGGCCTTCTTCGGCGGCCGGGTGGAGAAGTCCATCCTGTGGCTGATCGACCTGATGCTGGTGATCCCCTCCTTCCTGCTGATCGCGATCATCAGCCAGAACACCGGTGGTGACAAGGGCTCCACCTGGCTGTTCATCCTGATGCTGGTGGCCTTCAGCTGGATGCTGAGTGCCCGTGTGGTGCGTGCCATGACGCTCTCGGTGGTCAACCTGGACTATGTCAACGCCGCCCGCTTCATGAACGTGCCGAGCTGGACCACCATCACCAAGCACGTGATCCCGAACATCTCGTCCTACCTGATCATCGACGGCACGCTCGCCGTGGCCGGCGCGATCATCAGCGAGACCGCGCTGAGCTACTTCGGCTTCGGCGTCCAGGCCCCGGAGACCTCGCTGGGCACCCTGCTCAGCGAGGGCACCCAGACCGCCACCACCTTCCCCTGGGTCTTCCTGGCGCCGGCCGCGCTGCTGGTGCTGACCCTGCTGAGCGTCAACTTCATCGGTGACTCGCTGCGCGATGCCATCGATCCTTCCTCGAAGTCCGGAGGCCAGGCATGAGCCACGAAGCCCACCAGAGCGCACCCCGACGCGCCCAGCAGGCCGGCGAGCCGCCGCTCGACCAGGAGACCGCGCCGGTGCAGTCACCGGTGGTCGAAACCGAGGCGGGCCCCGTGGTGCCCGCCAGCGACTCGGCCGCCGGGCGCAAGGCCAGGCTCCGCCCCGAGAAGGAGAAGGGGCTGCCGCAGCCCACCCCCGGGGTGCCGGTGCTGCAGATCGACGACCTGAACGTCCGCTTCCCCTCGGAGGACGGCGTGGTCCACGCCGTGCGCGGGGTGAACCTGTCGGTCAACGGCGGGGAGGTGCTGGGGATCGTCGGCGAGTCCGGCTCCGGCAAGTCGGTCACCTCCATGGCCGTGATGGGCCTGCTGGACGAGAATGCCCGGGTGGACGGCTCGGTGAGGCTGCACGGCACCGAGCTGCTGGGCCGCGACGACAACTGGATGTCCAATGTGCGTGGCCGCAAGGTGGCCATGGTCTTCCAGGATCCGCTGAGCGCGCTCACCCCCGTCTACACCATCGGCGACCAGATCATCGAGGCGCTGCAGATCCACCAGCGGATGACCGATGGCCAGGCCCAGGCCCGGGCCCTGGAGCTGCTGCGCATGGTGGGCATCCCCAACCCCGAGGTGCGGATCAAGGCCTTCCCGCACGAGTTCAGCGGTGGCATGCGGCAGCGCGTGGTGATCGCCATGGCGATCGCCAACGACCCCGACCTGATCATCGCCGACGAGCCCACCACCGCCCTCGACGTGACCATCCAGGCGCAGATCATCGACCTGCTCAAGGTGGCCCAGCGCGAGACCGGTGCCGCCGTGGTGATGATCACCCACGACCTGGGCGTCGTGGCCGGCATGGCGGACAAGGTGGCCGTGATGTACGCCGGACGCGTGGTCGAAGCCGGCACCGTGGACGAGATCTTCTACTCGGCGCGGATGCCCTACACCATCGGTCTGCTGGGCGCCTTGCCGCGACCCGACCAGAACCGGGACGAGATGCTCACCCCGGTGGAGGGCAACCCGCCCTCGCTGCTAGCCCTGCCGCCCGGCTGCCCGTTCGCGCCGCGCTGCCCGATGGCCACCGAGCAGTGCGCCGCCGGTGAGCCGGCGCTGCTGCCCACGGACGCCCCGAACCACCTGGCCGCCTGCATCTATGCCGACCGGATCGCCGCCGAGCAGCTGGACTACTCCACGATCTACCCGGTGCCGAAGCTGCGCAGCCACCCGCTGGCCGACCTGCCGCGGTCCGAGCGCGAGCAGGTGCTCGACGTGAAGGGCCTGGTGAAGACCTTCCCGTTGATGAAGGGCGCGGTCTTCAAGCGACGCGTGGGCACCGTGCACGCCGTGGACAGCATCGACCTGGACATCCGCGCCGGGGAGACGCTGGGTCTGGTGGGGGAGTCCGGCTGCGGCAAGACCACCACCATCATGAGCATCCTGAACCTCAAGGCGCCCGAGCAGGGCCGCGTGGTGGTGATGGGCAAGGACGTGGCCGAGCTCTCGCGCGCCGACCGCAAGAAGGTCCGTGAGGACCTGCAGGTGGTCTTCCAGGACCCGATGGCCTCGCTCGACCCCCGGATGCCGGTCTTCGACATCCTGGCCGAGCCGCTGCGCCACAACGGCTACCCGAAGGACAAGCTCAAGGGTCGGGTGCGCGAGCTGATGAAGCTGGTGGGTCTGGAGCCGGCGCACGCCAACCGCTATCCCCGCAACTTCTCCGGTGGCCAGCGCCAGCGCATCGGCATCGCCCGCGCCCTGGCCCTGGAGCCCAAGCTGCTGGTGCTGGACGAGCCGGTCAGCGCGTTGGACGTCTCGATCCAGGCCGGCGTGCTGAACCTGCTGGAGCAGCTGCGCGTCGAGATGGGCCTGAGCTACCTGTTCGTGGCCCATGACCTCTCGGTGGTGCGCCACATCGCCACCCGGGTGGGCGTGATGTACCTGGGCCACATCGTCGAGATCGGCGACGTGGACGACGTCTTCGACGCCCCGCAGCATCCTTACACCCAGGCCCTGCTCTCGGCGATCCCGGTGCCGGACCCGGTCAAGGAGCGCTCTCGCGATCGGATCGTGCTGGCCGGTGACCTGCCCTCCCCGGCGAACCCGCCGTCGGGCTGTCCCTTCCACACCCGCTGCCCGAAGTTCAAGCAGGTGAGCGAGAGCGAGCAGCAGCGCTGCATCTCCGAGATGCCGGCGCTGATGGTGCAGGGGGCCGACCAGGAGGTGGCCTGCCACTATCCGCAGGCCCTGCAGGTCTTCTGAGGCCCTGCAGCTCTTCTGAGGCCCTGCGTCGACGGCCGGCAGCCCGCCACGGGCTGCCGGCCGTCGCGCGTTTCGACAATGAGCGGCTGATAAGCGCCGTCACGTTCCAGTAACGATCGGCCCCCGCGGACGGTCATGGGATTTTCGACCAGCCGGTTTTGTCCTACGTTGAGCGCATCGGACGCCGCAGACGGTCTGTGCGTCCCATCGATCACCTCGGAGGTCAACGTGCGCAAGTCCGCATCCGCGGTTGCCGTTCTCGCCGTCAGCGCTCTCGCGCTGACCGCCTGTGGAGCACCCAAGTCCAGCAGCGGTTCGGCCAGCCAGGGCGGTGACGGCGCCGGTCCCGCGCTGGCCGCGCTGAACATCAAGCCCCGCTCGGAGCTGAAGGAGGGCGGCACCGTCCGCTTCGCCATCAGCTACCTGCCCAGCAACTGGAACCTCAACAGCATCGACGGCAACGGTGTGGACAACAGCACCATCGCGAGCTACACCATGCCGGTGAACTGGGTCTACAACGAGGACGCCAGCTTCACCGAGAACAAGGACTTCCTGGAGTCCTACGAGGTGGTCGAGCCCAAGGACGGCAAGGGCCAGGTCGTGACCCTGCACCTGAACCCCAATGCCAAGTGGAACTCCGGCCGCACCATCGACTGGGCCGACTACGAGGCCACCTGGAAGGCCATGAACGGCTCCGACAAGGCCTTCAAGCCCGCCACCACCGACGGCTTCAACGAGATTGCCTCGGTCACCAAGGGCGAGAAGGAGACCGACGTCGTCGTCACCTTCAAGAAGTCCTACCCGGACTGGTCCAACGTCCTCAGCAGCATCCTCCCCAAGGAGGGCGTGGCCACCCCCGAGCTCTTCAACACCGGCTGGACCACCTACAAGGACGAGTGGCACACCGGACCCTTCGCCTTCGACAAGCTCGACAAGGCGCAGAAGATGATCACCCTGAAGCGCAATGACAAGTTCTGGGGTGACAAGGCCCTGCTGGACAGCGTCAGCTTCCGCCAGCTGGAGACCCCGGCCGACGTCAACGCCTTCGCCAACAACGAGATCGACGTCGTGGACGTCATGATCAACGCCACCGCGGTGAACACCGCCAAGAAGCGCGCCGATGCCGACATCCGTGCGGCGGGTTCGCGCCAGTGGCGCCACTTCACCTTCAACGGCAAGGCCGGCAACCTGGCCGACCAGAACGTGCGCCAGGCCATCGTGAAGGCCACCAACCGCGAGGCGATCGCCAAGTCCGACCTGGTGGGCCTGCCGGTCAATGCCTCCGAGCTGATGCTGGGCAACCACTTCTTCATGCCCGGCCAGGAGGGCTACAAGGACAACTCCGGCGACTTCAAGTACGACGTCGAGGCCGCCAAGAAGCAGCTCGACGAGGCCGGCTGGAAGCTTCCCGAGGGCAAGACCATCCGCGAGAAGGACGGCAAGCCGCTGACCGTGAAGTACACCGTGCTGACCGGCGTGCCCACCAGCGAGAACGAGGGCAAGCTGCTGCAGAAGGACCTGGCGGCCGTCGGCATCGACATGAAGTTCGTGAACATCGCCCCCGATGACATGAGCAAGACGCTGACCGCACACTCCTTCGAGATCATGGCCTTCACCTGGCAGGGCACCAACTACCCGATGGCCAATGTGCGCCAGATCTACGGCGCCAAGACCGAGGGTGACCCGGAGCCCAGCGAGTCGAACTACGCCCAGCTGGTGAACCCGGAGATCGAGAAGCTGATCCCGCAGATCGCCACCGAGGTGGACAAGACCAAGCGCCAGGACCTGACCAACCAGGCCGACAAGCTGATCTGGGACGAGGTGCACACCCTGCCGATCTACCGTCGCATCGGTTACGCCGCCACCCCGAAGAACCTGGCCAACTACGGCTCGGCCACCTTCCAGACCATCCCGGTCGAGGACATCGGCTACACCAAGTGATCGACGCGGCCTGAGCCGCAGATCTCTCCACTGCGGGGGCCGGAGGAGACTCCGGCCCCCGCAGTGCCGTGTCCGGCCTCAGAGCAGGATGGTGGCGGCGCAGCCGGCCAGCAGCACCAACAGCAGGACCAGCCGCTCCCAGCGCACCTGGACTCCGGTCTCGCCGGTTCGGGCGTCGGTGGCCCGGGCGGCGGCCTGCTCCTCGACGAGGCGGGCCGCTGCGGCCGCCGGGAGGTCCAGGCGCAGCACGACGGGCGTGGCGGTGCGGTAGTCGGGCACCGGCGTCGCCTGCGCCGCTCGGGGCCCATGGGTGGTCCTCAGACCGCCGCGGGCCGGTGCCGCCCAGGCCTTCCAGACCCGCCCCTGGGCGCGGACCTCCAGGCCCCAACGGGCCGAGGCCTGGTCCACGCCCCACCAGGGCAGGTGGACCCGACGGAAGGGATTGTCCAGCACCAGCTCGTCGGCCAGCACCAGCCGGCCCGAGCCCCACAGCAGGAAGCCCACCAGCACCACCAGGCCGAGCCAGGGCAGGGCCCGCAGCGCGGCCCAGGGACCGCCGGTGACCAGCTCGAGCAGCAGCAGGAGCAGGCCGAGCACGGCCAGCGCGATGCTGCCGAACCTGCCGGTGCGGGAGGAGACGACGACGGTGGGGCGCATGGGCTCCATTGTGGCCCACGCAGCCCACCGTCGAGATGGCCTCAGTCGTGCAGTCCGCGTCGTGCCTCGGTGGCCCCGCCGGCACGAACCGGCTCCACCGGCACCACCTCGCGCAGCTCCGCGTGGTGGCATGCGCTGTCGTGCGCACTGGTGCCGTCGGGGCGCGGTTCGAGCGCGGGCACCTCGGTGCGGCAGATGTCGGTGGCCTTCCAGCAACGGGTGTGGAAGCGACAGCCCGCGGGCGGGTTGGCGGGGGAGGGGACATCGCCCGAGAGCACGATCTGGTCGCGGCTGCCGCGCAGCGTCGGGTCGGGCAGTGGCACCGCACTGAGCAGGGCCTGGGTGTAGGGGTGCGTGGGCCGCTCGTAGATCTGCTGCTCGTCGCCGAGCTCCACCATCTTGCCCAGGTACATCACGCCCACCCGGTCGGAGATGTGGCGCACCACGGCCAGGTCATGGGCGATGAAGACATAGGCCAGGCCCAGCTCGTCCTGCAGCTTCTCCAGCAGGTTCACCACCTGCGCCTGCACCGAGACGTCCAGGGCGCTGACCGGCTCGTCGCAGATCAGCACCTTGGGGTTCAGCGCGATGCCACGGGCGATGCCGATGCGCTGGCGCTGGCCGCCGGAGAACTGGTGCGGATAGCGGTTGATGTGCTCCGGGTTCAGGCCCACCTGCTCCAGCAGCTCCTGCACCCGGGCGCGCCGGCCAGCCTTGCCGACCTCCTCGGGATGGATCTCGAAGGGCTCCCCGATGATGTCGCCCACCGTCATGCGCGGGTTGAGCGAGGTGTAGGGGTCCTGGAAGACGATCTGCACGTCCTTGCGCAGCTTGCGCATGGCCCCACCCGACTTGTCGTGGACGCTCTCGCCCCGGAAGTGCAGGGTGCCCTCGGTGGGCTCCTCCAGGCGCATCAGCAGCCGGCCCAGGGTCGACTTGCCGCAGCCGGACTCTCCCACGATGCCCAGCGTCTCGCCGGGGTAGAGGTCCAGGTCGACGCCGTCGACGGCCTTGACATGGCCCACGGTGCGACGGATGACGCCGTCCTTGATCGGGTAGTACTTCTTCAGACCCCGGGCGGACAGGATCGGCTCAGCCATGGAAGACCTCCTCGGCGAAGTGGCAGGCGCTGGCGCGGTCGGGCGAGGCGGCCGGGTCGACCACCGGCAGCAGGGCCGGTGGCTCCCCGCCGCGGCAGATCTCGGCGGCGCGCGGGCAGCGAGGGTGGAAGGCGCAGCCCGACGGGATCGCCATCAGGTTCGGCGGCAGCCCGCCGATGGCGCGCAGCTGCTGGCCCTTCTGGTCCAGCCGCGGGATGGAGTCGATCAGGCCGCGGGTGTAGGGGTGCGCCGGGCGGGCGTAGACGTCCAGCACGTCGGCGGTCTCCACCATCCGCCCGGCGTACATCACGTTGATCCGGTCGGCGACGTCGGCCACCACGCCCAGGTCGTGGGTGATCAGGATCAGGCCCATCCGGCGCTCCTCCTGGAGCTCCTTGAGCAGGTCCATGATCTGCGCCTGCACCGTCACGTCCAGGGCGGTGGTGGGCTCGTCGGCGATCAGCACCGCCGGGTCCAGCGCGATCGACATGGCGATCATGATGCGTTGGCGCATGCCGCCGCTGAACTGGTGCGGATAGGCGTCGACGCGCTGCTTGGCGGCCGGGATCCGCACCCGTTCCATCAGCTCGACGGCGCGCTGCCTGGCATCGGACTTGTTCATCCCCCGGTGCACCCGGAACATCTCGGCGATCTGCCAGCCCACCGGGAAGACCGGGTTGAGCGAGCTGAGGGCGTCCTGGAAGACCATGGCGATCTCGGCGCCACGGACGTGCTGGCGCTCCTTCTCCGGCAGGGCGAGCAGGTCGGTGCCGCAGTAGAGCACCCGCCCCTGGGGGATCCGGGCCGGCGGCGAGTCGAGGATGCCCATGATGGCCTGGGCGGTGACCGACTTGCCGGAGCCGGACTCACCCAGGATGGCGAGCGTCTCGCCCTCGTCGAGGGTGAAGTCGACCCCGTTGATGGCATGCGCCACGCCGGCGCGGGTGTGGAAGTCGACGTGGAGGTCCTCGACCTCCAGCAGCCGCCCGTCGGTCGGGGTCCAGGTGCGTCGGGCGGTCCTGGCCGAACTCTTCGACATCACAGCAATCACCGCAGCTTCGGGTCGAGGGCGTCGCGGATGACCTCGCCCAGCATGATGAATGCCAGCACGGTCAGCGACAGGAACAGGGAGGGGAAGGCGAGCATCCAGGGGGCCGAGGAGATGTAGCCCAGGCCGGAGGCCTCGCTGATGGCGATGCCCCAGCTGATGGTGGGCGCCTTCAGGCCGATGCCCAGGAAGCTCAGCGTCGCCTCGATGGCGATGTAGCTGCCCAGGTTGATGGTGGCCACCACCAGCACCGCGGCCATGGCATTGGGCAGGATGTGGCGGCTGATGATCCGCCAGGGGCTGGCTCCCAGGGCCCGCGCGGCCTGCACGTACTCGTTGGGCTTGACCTGCAGCACCGAGGAGCGCATCAGCCGCGCCAGGCTGGGCCAGCCGAGCAGCACCAGGGCGGCGACCACCTTGGCCACCACCACCAGGTAGGGGGTCTCGGAGGTGCTGGGGAAGGAGTAGAGGATGACGATGCCGCCGAGCAGCAGCGGGATGGCGAAGAAGACCTCGCCGATCCGGGAGAGCAGGGTGTCCACCCAGCCACCGGCATAGCCCGCGATGATGCCGATCAGACCGCCGAGCAGGGTGGTTCCCAGCGTGGTGAGCAGGCCCACCAGGATGGAGGAGCGGGCGCCGTGGATGGTGCGGGCGTAGATGTCGCAGCCCTGCACGTCGGTGCCGAACCAGTGCTGTCCCGAGGGGGCCTGGCGGGCGATGTTCAGGTTGCACAGGTAGGGATCGGTGCGGGTGAACATCTGCGGCACCAGCGCGATCGCCAGCAGCACCGCGATCAGGGCCACCGAGAACCAGAACATCGGCTTGTGCCGCATCTCGCCCCAGGCGTCGGACCACAGCGAGTTGCCCTTGTCCGGGTTGGACGGTGTGCCGCCCGGACCGGCGGCGGGATCGGAGGAGACCGGGATCAGCGAGGTGCCGGCGTCGGCGGGCTCCAGGGCCCCGGTGACCGAGGCCGAGGTGGGCGGGTTGAGGGTGTTGTCAGTCATGGGTGATCCTCGGGTCCAGGACGCTGTACAGGATGTCCACGATCAGGTTCATCAGCAGGTAGACCAGCACCAGGCAGGTCACCGCGCCGACCACCGAGACACCGTCGCGCTGTGAGATCGAGCGGACGATGAAGCCACCGATGCCGTTGATGTTGAAGATCCGCTCGGTGACGATGGCACCGCCCATCAGGGCACCGAAGTCGTAGCCCATGAAGGTGATCACCGGGATCAGCGAGTTGCGCAGCGCGTGCACGCTGATGGTGCGTGCGTTCGACAGGCCCTTGGCCTTGGCGGTGCGCACGTAGTCGGCGCGCAGGTTCTCCACCAGGTTGGTACGGGTGAGCCGGGCGACGTAGGCCACCGAGAGCGAGCCCAGCACCATGCCCGGCATCACCAGCTGCTGCCAGGTGCCCTGGGTGGCGGTGACCGGGAAGACCGAGTTGAGCCCGGTGCGCAGCACGGTGAACTGGGCCAGTCCGCCGATCACGAAGACCGGGATGGAGATGACGACCAGTGTGGAGACGGTCACAAGGCTGTCGATGAAGCGACCCTTGCGGATGCCCGCCAGCACGCCGGCGGTGATGCCGACGAGGGCCTCGAAGAGCAGCGCGATCAGGGCCAGCTTGAGCGTGGTGGGGTAGCGGAGCGCCAGCTCGGAGACCACGCTGTTGTGGTAGAAGTTCGTGCCCAGGTCGCCCTGCAGCAGCTTGCCCAGGTAGAGCAGGTACTGCACCACCAGCGGCTTGTCCAGGTTGTACTCACGCTTGAAGTTCTCGATGTAGGCGGGGGTGCAGTCACGCTCGCCGCAACGACCCACCCACGGGTCGCCGGGCAGTGCGTAGACGAGCACGAAGAGCAGGAAGGTCGCGCCGATGATCACCGGGATCATCTGGACCAGCCGCCGCAGGATGTACTTGGCCATCAACTCTCGCTTTCGACAGGGGCCCCACGCGCTCCGGTGGTGCGTCGGACGGGCCGACGCACCACCGGATGTGCGGGTCGGGTGCCGGGGGCTGTGGCCGTCACCACGGCCCCCCGCACGGGATCACTTGGTGCTGATCGCGCTCAGGTCCAGGGTCCCGAAGGGGGTCACCTTCACATTGGTCACCTTGGTGGACCAGGCCACCGGGGTGGCCGCGCTCCACAGCGGGGCGGTGGGCAGGTCGGTGGCGAGCATCGCCTCGGCCTCCTGGTACAGCTTGTTCGCCTCCTCCGGGGTGGTGGCGGCAGCCGCCTGCTTCAGCTTGGCGTCGAAGGCGGGATTGTCGTACTTGGCGTCGTTGGAGGCCGCACCCTTGGCATAGATCGGGGTCAGGAAGTTCTCGATCGAGGGGTAGTCCATCTGCCAGCCGCCGCGGAAGCCGCCCTTGAGCTCGCCGGCCTTGATCTGGGTGCGCAGGGTCTTGAAGTCCGGGGTGATGTTCACCTGGCAGTCCATGCCCAGGTTGGCCTTCAGCTGGTTGCACACGGCATCGGCCCACAGCTTGTGGCCGCCGTCGCCGTTCACCGAGATCTGGAAGGTTCCCTTGTAGCCGCCGGCCGCCTCGTAGGCGGTCTTCGCCGCGGCGGCGTCGAAGGTGCAGGAGTCACCGCAGGCGCCGGCCTTGTAGCCGTCCACCACCGGGGCCACCCAGCTGGAGGCAGGGGTGCGGGTGCCGTTGAAGACCTGCTTGGTGATCGACTCCCGGTCGATGGCGCGGGCGATCGCCTTGCGCAGCTCCGGCTTGCCCTTCAGCTGCTCGTCGGCGGGGGAGAAGGTGAGCACCTGCATGACGCCGGAGTCACGCACCTGGGTGCGGTCCGCGCCCAGGGTGTTCTTCCACTGGTCGTTGGCCAGCTGGTCGGAGGGGATGATGTCGGTGAAGTCGATCTGGTCGGCCATCAGGTCCGCATAGGCAGCCGCGGCGTCGTTGTAGATCCGGTAGGTCACCTTGTCCACGTGCGGCTTGAAGCTGCCCGCGTACTCCGGGTTCTTCTCCAGCACGATCTCGGTGGCGGTGTTGGAGGTCACCTTGAAGGGGCCGGCGCCGATCGGCTGCTTGCCGAAGGACTCGGACTTGGGATCGGTGAAGAAGGTGTCGGGCTGGGGCGAGAAGGCCGTGTAGCCCAGGCGCACCGGCAGGTTGGAGACCGGCTCGCTGGTGGTGATGGTGAAGGTGTGGTCGTCCACCACCTTCAGGCCGGACAGCTTGTCGGCCTTCGGCTTGGTCTTGCACTCCTCGTCGCTGCACTGCAGGTCGGCGTAGCCGGCCACCGGCTCGAAGAAGTAGCCGTTCTGCTGGCCGTTGGGCATGTAGGCGGCGTAGTTCCAGGCGTCGACGAAGTTCTTGGCCTTCACCTCGGTGCCGTCGCTGAACTTGTAGCCGGGCTTGATCTTGACCGTGAAGACCTTGTTGTCCTTGGTCTCGATGCTCTCGGCGATGTCGTTCTCGGGAGCGGCGGTCTCGGAGTTGTAGCGGACCAGCTTCGCGGTCACCGCGTCCACGACGTTGCCGCCGCAGACCTCGGTGGTGTTGGAGCCGAGCAGCGGGTTCTCGGGCGTGCAGCCACGGATGATGATCGCGCCCCCGTCCTTGGTGGCCGCGGCATCACCCGAGCCGGAGCCGGATGCGGCGGGAGTGCTGGAGCTGCCTCCGCAGGCGGTCGCCGCGAAGGCGACGGTGGCCATGGCGGCGGCGGCGAGAGAGCGAGAAACTCGCATGAAGTGCCTCCTGTGTGGTGGGGACCGTGCCCCCTGGATCGACAGTGCGCCCCGCCGTCCCGTGGTCGACGTCGGCCCCGGGCACCTGCTGCGGTGCGGTGGCCGAAAAGCTACACGCGCGCTCCCGGGCGGGGAACAGCCTCGGCGCCGGTGACATCACATCGTTACCTTTTTGATCACATCGGCCCAAGCTTTGCCGGGAGGCGCGAGGGTGCGGGCCCCCGGCGTCGATGTGGGTTTGGGCTGCAACGGTTGATAGGCTGCCAAGGCTGTCCGCCGTCGGCGGGAGCATGCCCAAGTTCCACGGCCGTCGGGGCCGCGCCGGACGATCGAAGAGAGTTCCACGAATGCTGTCAGCCTTCGCCAATGCGTTCAGGTCACCGGACCTTCGCAAGAAGATCCTGTTCACCCTGTTCATCCTGGCCGTCTTCCGGCTGGGTTCCACGGTGCCGGCGCCCAATGTGAACATCGCACGAATCGACGAGTGCCGCCGGCTGGCCGAGGACGGCAGCGCGGCCGGGCTGTACTCGATCATCAACCTGTTCTCCGGCGGCGCCCTGCTGCAGCTGAGCATCTTCGCGCTGGGCATCATGCCCTACATCACCAGCTCCATCATCCTGCAGCTGCTCACCGTGGTGATCCCGCGGCTGGAGACGCTGAAGAAGGAGGGCGCCGGTGGTCAGCAGAAGATCACCCAGTACACCCGCTACCTGACCCTGGTGCTCGCGGTGCTCAATGCCACCGCCTTCGTCACCATGGCGCGCAACGGCCAGCTCTTCCAGGGCTGCGAGGGCATCATGTACGACGAGGGCATCTTCCCGATCATCGTGATGATCCTCACCATGACCGCCGGCACCTCGATCATCATGTGGATGGGCGAGCTGATCACCGACCGCGGCGTGGGCAACGGCATGTCGGTGATGATCTTCACCCAGATCGCGGCGCAGTTCCCCACCTCGCTGTGGGCCATCAAGACCTCCCGCCAGGGCGCGAACGCCTGGCTGGTCTTCGCGCTGGTGATCGCCATCGGCCTGCTGGTGATGGCCGCCATCATCTTCGTCGAGCAGGCGCAGCGCCGCATCCCGGTGCAGTACGCCAAGCGGATGGTGGGACGCCGGCTGATCGGCGGCACCTCCACCTACATCCCGGTCAAGGTGAACCAGGCCGGCGTCATCCCGGTCATCTTCGCCTCCTCGATCCTGTACCTGCCGGTGCTCTACGCCACCTTCCAGCCGGACAGCCCGGCGGCGCGCTGGATCTCGGCCAACTTCTCCGGACAGGGCAGCCAGCACCAGCCGCTGTACAACCTGGTCTACTTCCTGCTCATCATCGGCTTCACCTACTTCTACGTCGCCATCACCTTCAACCCGGTGGAGATCAGCGACAACATGAAGAAGTACGGCGGCTTCATCCCCGGCGTGCGCGCCGGCAAGCCCACCGAGGACTACCTGGCCTACGTGCTGAGTCGCCTGACCGCCCCCGGTTCGCTCTACCTGGGCCTGGTGGCCCTGATCCCCACGCTGGCCTTCGTGCTGCTCGGGGCCTCGCAGAACTTCCCCTTCGGAGGAACCTCGATCCTCATCATCGTGGGCGTGGCGCTCGACACCGTGAAGCAGATCGAGAGCCAGCTCCAGCAACGCAACTACGAAGGATTCCTGAAGTGAGACTTCTCATCATGGGCGCCCCCGGCGCCGGCAAGGGCACCCAGGCCAAGCTGATCAGCAACCACTACCGCATCCCCGCGATCTCCACCGGGGCGATCTTCCGCGCCAACATCGCCGCGAAGACGGAGCTGGGCAAGCGGGTCGACGAGCTGATCCAGGGCGGGAACTTCGTGCCCGACGTGATCACCACCGCCGTCGTGGCCAAGCGCCTGATGGAGCCCGACGCCAAGGGTGGCTTCCTGCTGGACGGCTACCCCCGCACCAGCGAGCAGGTGGAGGCCCTGGACATCATCCTGGCGGACCTGCGCACCAACCTGGACTGCGTCGTCTCGCTCGACGTGGACATCGACCAGCTGGTGGACCGGCTGCTGAAGCGCGCCCAGATCGAGGGCCGCGCCGACGACAACGAGGAGACCATCCGCCACCGGATGGCCGTCCACCAGGCCGAGACCGCCGAGCTGATGGACATCTACCGCGACCGCGGCATCCTGGTGAACGTCGACGGCGAGGGCACCGTGGACCAGGTGGCCGAGCGGATCTTCGCCGCCATCGACAAGTTCAGCGGCCGCTGATGTTCTCCCGCGGGATCGAACGCAAGACGCCCGAGCAGGTCATCGCCATGCGACGGCCCGGGCTGGTCGTCGCCCGGATCCTGGCCGAGCTGGAGACCATGGTGGCGCCCGGCGTCACCACCGGTGAGCTGGACGCCGCCGCGCGCGAGATGCTCGCCGAGATGGGGGCCACCAGCAACTTCCTGAACTACGGAGCGGAATGGGGCTACCCGCCCTACCCGGGTGTGGCCTGCATCTCGGTCAACGAGGAGATCGTGCACGGCATCCCCGGCGAGCGCACCCTGGCCGAGGGAGACATCGTGAGCGTCGACTTCGGCGCCATCATCGACGGCTGGCACGGCGATGCCGCGCGCACCTTCGAGGTGGGGCAGGTCTCGCCCGAGGCGCACCAGCTCAGCGTCGACACCCGTGAGTCGATGTGGGCCGGCATCGGCGCCGCACGGCTGGGCGGTCGGCTGAGCGACATCTCCCATGCGGTGGAGCAGTCGGTGCTGGGCACCGGCCGTGGCTACGGGATCGTGCGGGAGTACACCGGCCACGGCATCGGCACCGCGATGCACCAGCCGCCGGACGTGCCCAACTACGGCAAGCCGGGCAAGGGTCCCAAGATCACCGAAGGACTGGTGCTGGCCATCGAGCCGATGCTGGTGCTCGGCGACGAGGAGACCGCCACCCTGGAGGACGACTGGACCGTGGTCACCCGCGACGGCTCCTGGGCCTCCCACTGGGAGAACACCATGACCGTGACCCCCAAGGGGCTCTGGGTGCTGACCGAGCTGGACGGCGGCGAGGCGGAGCTCACCGCCCGCGGCCTGCCCTTCGGTCCACTCGCCGACTGAGGACCACTTGGACGGCCCGAACCCTCACGGGGGTTCGGGCCGTCGTTGTCCCGCTGGCCCGGCGCCGCGATGATTTGTGGCGGGGCTGGCTGACGGCAGGAAATTGCGTGCTGTTTACTGGGGTCATGCCTACGAATTCTCTGCCCTCCGACCTGGAGATCGCTCGCGCAGCGCAGCTCGAGCCGATCGAGGACATCGCCGCGGCCGCCGGCATCGACGCCGCCCGCCTGGAGCACTACGGACGCCACGTGGCCAAGGTGGACCTGGCCGCCGTCGACGACCTGGCCGATCGTCCCGACGCCAGGTACGTCGTGGTCACCGCCCTGACCCCCACGCCGCTGGGGGAGGGCAAGACCACCACCGCGGTGGGGCTGGCCCAGGGTCTGGCGCAGCTCGGCAAGCGCTCGATGCTGGCCCTGCGCCAGCCCTCGATGGGCCCCACCTTCGGCGTCAAGGGCGGTGCCGCCGGTGCCGGCTACTCCCAGGTGGTACCGATGGAGACGCTGAACCTGCACCTGACCGGTGACTTCCACGCCATCACGGCGGCGCACGACCTGCTCAGCGCCATGATCGACAACCACCTGCACCACGGCAACGAGCTGGGCATCAACCCCTGGTCCATCTCCTGGCGTCGGGTGGTGGACATCAACGACCGTGCGCTGCGCAATGTCATCGTCGGCCTGGGCGCCAAGCTCGACGGCGTGCCGCGCCAGACCGGTTTCGACATCACCGCCGCCAGCGAGGTGGGCGTGATCCTGGCCCTGGCCACCGACCTGGCCGACCTGCGGGCGCGGCTGGGGCGGATCGTGGTGGGCTACACCTTCGAGGGGAGGCCGGTGACCGCCGAGGACCTGAAGGCAGCCGGCGCGATGGCCGTCATCATGCGCGAGGCGATCAAGCCGAACCTGATGCAGACCATCGAGCACACCCCCGTGCTGATCCACGCCGGGCCCTTCGGCAACATCGCCACCGGCAACTCCTCGGTGATCGCGGACCGGGTGGGCATCAAGGCCTCCGACTACCTGCTCACCGAGGCCGGCTTCGGTGCCGACATGGGCGCGGAGCGCTTCTTCAACGTGAAGTGCCGGGTCTCCGGACTGCGCCCCGACGCGGCGGTGCTGGTGACCACGGTGCGCGCGCTCAAGACCCATTCCGGGCGTCACAAGGTGGTGGCCGGCAAGCCGCTGCCGCCCGAGATGCTGCAGGACAACCCCGAGGACGTGCGGGCCGGCGCCGCCAACCTCACCAAGCACATCGAGATCGTGCGCTCCTTCGGGGTGGCGCCGGTGGTGGCCATCAATGTCTTCCCCACCGACCACCCCGACGAGCTGGAGACCGTGCGCGAGATCGCCGAGGCGGCCGGGGCCCGGGTGGCGATGAGCACCCACGTCGCCGACGGTGGTCAAGGCGCCGTCGACCTGGCCCGGGTGCTGGTGGAGGCCTGCGAGGACGAGACGGACTTCGCCTTCACCTATGCCGACGACGACTCGCTGGAGGAGAAGCTGCGCAAGGTGGCCACCCAGGTCTACGGCGCCGAGGGCATCGAGCTGTCCGCCCAGGCCCGCAAGGACCTGGCGCACTTCGAGGAGCTGGGCTTCGGCCAGCTGCCCGTGGTGATCGCCAAGACCCACCTGTCCATCTCGCACGACCCGACGCTGCGCGGGGCCCCCACCGGCTGGCGGCTGCCGGTGCGCGAGGTCCGGCTGGCCGCCGGCGCCGGCTATGTCTACGCCATCTGCGGCGAGATGCGCACCATGCCGGGGCTGGGCAAGCACCCCGCCGCCGAGCGGATCGACCTGGACGAGGACGGCCAGATCGTCGGCCTGTTCTGAGCCCGGGCACGACGACGCCCCCGCAGCCGGGCTGCGGGGGCGTCGTCGTTCAGCAGCGGGGCAGGCTCAGCGGCCGTCGCCGTGCTGGCCGAAGAAGGTCTTCCACGGCACGTCGACGGGCTTGTCCTCGCCGACCACCTCGTAGAGGTGGCGCAGCAGCGGGAACTGCTCGGGCGGGACCACGCCACGCTCGGTGAGCTTCTTCAGGGCCTCGCCCACCACGACGATGCAGGTGGCCCCCTCCAGGGTGACGCCGGGCATCTGGGCCTTGGCCTCGCTGAAGGTCATGCCGGTGCCCACCAGGGTGCCGACCTTGACATTGCGGCCGCCCATCGAGGTGACGAAGCAGTCACCGATGCCGGCGATGCCCATCACGGTCTGCGGATCGCACTCCAGCAGCTGCAGCCACTCCTGCATCTCGATGGAGGCCTGGCCGAACAGGGCGGCGCCGTAGTTGTAGTTGACGTACAGCGGATCGGACTCGCCGCTCTCCTCGAGCATCCGGGTGAGGGTGCCGTGCATGAAGCCGGCGCCGAAGGCATAGCAGTTCTTGGTGGCGGCCATCAGCTCGATGCCGGTCAGGTCGGTATTGGTCCACACGTGGTAGAAGTCGGTCTCGAAGAGCTCCTTCCACATGTCCAGGGCCGCCTGGTCCTTGCCGGCGAAGGTGACACAGGTGTGGCGGTGCACGGCCACCTCACCGGCGATCGAGGGCCCGGCGATGGCCGACCAGGTGACCTGGTCGCGCACCTCCTCGGGCACCTGGCGCATCAGCACGTTGGGCAGGATGTCCAGGTTGCCCTGGTCATCGGCGCGCATGCCCTTGGCGAGCGCGATGACGTGCATCCCCGGGCGCAGCAGGCCCGCGAGCTGCTCGCCGGCCCACTCCACGCCGAAGGAGTTCACGCCGCTCATCACCAGGTCGACGCCCTCGAACGCCTCGGCGGCATCCTCCAGCTGGTAGGCGGTCGTGCCCTCGGGGACCTTGAGCTTCAGGTTCGGGTGGATGCCGGTCTTCTGGATCGAGTCGATGATCTCGCGGTCCAGGTGGGTGCCCACCAGCCGCACGGTGTGCCCGTTGTCTGCCAGAGGGGTGGCCAGCGCGGTGGCCATGATGCCGGAGCCGAGAACGACGAGAGTCGCCATGGAATGTCCTTTCGATGTGACGCGTCCTGGTCGGGCGACCTCGCCCGACAGCGTCCCTGCCCCCACCACGCTAGTCCGATCGGCGCCCCACGAACAGGGATCGCCGAGCAGGATTCCCATATTTTGTGTGAATTTTCCCCTGCTCGACGATGTGGCCCGTCCCGGGCAGCAGGCTGGGTCAGGCGCTGGCTCGCGGCTACGCTGGAGGCGTGAGCAACCTGCCGATCTCCTCCAAGTACCGCAGCACGCCCGAGCGCCCCGTCGACGAGGCCGAGCGCGAGGACCTGACCAAGCGGCTCAACGAGGCCTTTGAGGCGGGAACCGTCAGCCAGGACGACTACCGCGCCCTGCTGGACCGGGTCTTCGCGGCCCGCAGCCTGGGTGAGCTGGTCCCCGTCGTGGAGCAGCTGCCGGCGAAGTCCACCCACGACCAGCCCGAGCTGGTGCGTCAGGAGGGTGACCTGCCGCCCGGTGAACTGCTGCCCGCCGGGATGAGCCAGGCCACCGCCAGCACGGTGATGAAGGCGATCAGCGGCGCCGGTGTGCTGGTCATCCTGCTGGCGGCGCTGATCCTGCTCTTCTGAGCCGGCGGCTCACCGGCCTCGGGGTCAGTCCCGTCCGGCCAGGACGCCGATCACCGGGTTCCACTCGGCGACGTCGGTGCGGGCCACCAGCCCGAGCTGCTGGAAGGGGTCACCGGCCAGCAGGGCCCGCACCTGCTCCTCGCTCTCGGCCCGCAGCAGGATGAGCGCGGTGGCGGGGCTGGTGCCGAGCATCGGACCGGAGGCCACCAGCTGGTCACGGGCCGCCAGCTCGGAGAGGTAGGCGCGGTGCGCGGGGCGGTTCTCGTCCATGGCGACGGCGTCGTCGGCATAGGTGTAGATGACTGCGTAGTAGGCCATGGCGGTGAGCCTAGCGAGGCCCGCCAACTGATTTGGCCGCTCTGGACTGCTGGCGTAGAGTGGTGTGTCGGTCACCTGTGTCCCCGCACCCGCGGGGTTGCGCAGATGGTCGTTCGTGCCCTCGTCCGGACGGTCGGGGGAGCAGTCGAAGAGATTGAGAGTCCATGGCCAAGAAAGAGGGAGCCCTCGAGCTTGAGGGAACCGTGGTCGAGTCCCTGCCCAACGCGATGTTCCGCGTCGAGCTGGTGAACGGTCACAAGGTACTCGCCACGATCAGCGGCAAGATGCGGCAGCACTACATCCGCATCCTCCCGTCCGACCGAGTCGTCGTCGAGCTTTCTCCGTATGACCTGACTCGCGGACGCATCGTCTACCGCCACAAGTGATCCCTGGGGCCGGGCAACCGGTCCCGCAGCAGACACATCCACCACAGAACTGGGGACGGCCCTGTGCCCAACCGGTTCGCCGATCGAAAGAGAAGCTCGAATGAAGGTTCAGCCGAGCGTCAAGAAGATCTGCGACAAGTGCAAGGTGATTCGCCGGCACGGTCGCGTGATGGTGATCTGCGACAACCCGCGCCACAAGCAGCGCCAGGGCTGACCAGCCAGGCAGTGCTGCCCCTCCGTTGAGGGGCGACGGGCGGTGACTCGCAGAACATCGCAGGTGCACGGTCACCCGTCGGGCAACCGACGAGGCACCTGCCGGACAACTCAACAAACGTGAACGCAAGGCCGGAGATGAATACCGGTCGCACCCCTGGACGAAGGCCAGGGCCCCGACGGCAGCCAGCAGGCCGCCACAAGGCATCGGGGACGCGTCACGCCACACACCTTCGCGGCCCAGAGACCGAGCTCCACAACCCGCTGGAAACGGGGGAGCGCCCCGCAAGGGGACCCGGGTCGACAGATTGAAAGGTAACCGCCTGATGGCACGCCTCATTGGTGTCGACCTCCCGCGCGAGAAGCGTCTGGAGGTCGCCCTGACCTACATCTTCGGCATCGGCAAGACCCGTGCCAAGGAGACCCTGGACGCCACTGGCATCAGTGGTGACATCCGTGTCCACACCCTCACCGACGACCAGCTGGTCGCCCTGCGCGACCACATCGAGGCCAACTACGAGACCGAGGGTGACCTCCGTCGCGAGGTCGCTGCCGACATCCGTCGCAAGATCGAGATCGGCACCTACCAGGGCCGTCGCCACCGCGCCGGGCTCCCGGTCCGCGGCCAGCGCACCCGCACCAACGCTCGTACCCGCAAGGGCAAGAAGAAGGCCGTCGCCGGCAAGAAGAAGGCGCGCTGACCTCGCGGTTGGTGCAGACACGACAGATTCCAGGAGAGAACTGACACATGGCTACTGCAGGCCGTAAGGGCGCCGCCGCCAAGACCAAGGTGCGCCGCAAGGAAAAGAAGAATGTGGTTGCCGGCCAGGCCCACATCAAGAGCACGTTCAACAACACGATCATCGCCATCACCGATCCCACCGGTGCTGTGATCTCGTGGGCCTCCGCCGGCACCGTCGGTTTCAAGGGCTCGCGCAAGTCGACCCCCTTCGCAGCGCAGATGGCGGCCGAGGCCGCCGGCCGTCGTGCGATGGACCACGGCATGAAGCGCGTGGACGTCTTCGTCAAGGGCCCCGGCTCCGGCCGTGAGACCGCCATCCGTTCGCTGGGAGCCATCGGGCTCGAGGTCGGCGCCATCGCCGATGTCACCCCCGTGCCCCACAACGGCTGCCGCCCGCCCAAGCGCCGTCGCGTCTGATCCCGAGAACACAGAAAAGGACTGATCAACAATGGCCCGTTACACCGGCCCCATGACCAAGAAGTCCCGTCGTTACGGGACCGACCTGGTCGGCAACGACAAGGCTTTCGAGAAGCGCCCCTACCCGCCGGGCGTGCACGGCCGCGGCCGTACCAAGGACAGCGAGTACTCGCTGCAGCTGCGTGAGAAGCAGAAGGCCCGCTTCGCCTATGGCGTGCTGGAGAAGCAGTTCCGCCGCTACTACGCCGAGGCCGACCGCGTCCCCGGCAAGACCGGCGACGCCCTGCTGCAGATCCTCGAGAGCCGTCTGGACAATGTGATCTACCGCGCCGGCTTCGCGCAGACCCGCCGCCAGGCGCGTCAGCTCGTGGTGCACGGCCACTTCTTGGTCAACGGCCAGAAGGTGAACATCCCCAGCTTCCGCGTCAGCCAGTACGACGTCATCGACGTCAAGCCGAAGTCCATGGACCTGCACCCGCTGGTGGTGGCCCGTGAGACCCACGGCGAGCGCGAGGTTCCCGCCTGGATGGACGTGCGTCCCAACAAGATGCGCATCCTGATCCACCAGCTGCCCACCCGTGAGCAGATCGTCGTGGACGTCCAGGAGCAGATGATCGTCGAGCTCTACTCCAAGTGAGGTCCTGCGGCCCTGGGCCGCACCGGTAGCGGCCCAGCGCCACTGCCACCGTGCCTCACCCGGCCTGGTCGGGGCGCCCTGCGGGGCTCCCCGACCCGGCCCGTCCGGTGCCATCACATGTCGGTTGGCACCAACACCCACCCTGGTCCTCAAATAGCGGGGGACCGAGAAAAGGAACACGATGCTCATCGCACAGCGTCCGACCCTGTCGGAAGAGGCCGTCGGCGAAAACCGTTCGCGCTTCATCATCGAGCCCCTGGAGCCCGGCTTCGGCTACACCCTGGGCAACTCGCTGCGTCGCACCCTGCTGTCGTCCATCCCGGGCGCGGCCGTGACCAGCATCAAGATCGAGGGCAACCAGCACGAGTTCTCGACCATCGAGGGTGTCGTCGAGGACGTCACCGAGCTGATCCTGAACCTCAAGAACCTGGTGCTGTCCTCCGAGGAGGACGAGCCCGTCACCATGTACCTGCGCAAGCAGGGTGCTGGTGAGATCACCGCGGCCGACATCCAGCCCCCGGCCGGTGTGGAGATCCACAACCCGGAGCTGCACATCGCCACCCTGAACGAGAACGGCAAGCTCGAGATGGAGCTGGTCGTGGAGCGTGGCCGTGGCTACGTCTCCAGCGCGCTGAACAACAACCCGGACGCCGAGATCGGCCGCATCCCGGTCGACTCCATCTACAGCCCCGTGCTGAAGGTCACCTACAAGGTGGAGGCCACCCGCGTCGAGCAGCGCACCGACTTCGACAAGCTGATCGTCGACGTCGAGACCAAGCCCGCCATCCGTCCCCGCGACGCCATGGCCTCGGCCGGTCGCACCCTGGTGGAGCTCTTCGGCCTGGCCCGTGAGCTCAACGTCGACGCCGAGGGCGTCGAGATCGGCCCGTCGCCGGTCGACGAGCAGCTGGCGGCCGACCTGGCCCTGCCGGTGGAGGACCTGAACCTGACGGTTCGCTCCTACAACTGCCTCAAGCGCGAGGGCATCCACACCGTGGGTGAGCTGGTCTCGCGCAGCGAGCAGGACCTGCTCGACATCCGCAACTTCGGCTCCAAGTCCATCGACGAGGTCAAGCTGAAGCTGCACGAGATGGGCCTGTCCCTGAAGGACTCCGCTCCTGGCTTCGACCCGCTGCAGGCTGCGGATCGTTACGAGGACGACGTCGAGGGCGACGAGGACTTCGCCGAAACCGAGCAGTACTGAACCGCTCTGCTGACCAAGAATCTGGAGAACTGACATGCCTACACCCACCAAGGGTCCCCGCCTCGGCGGCACCCCCACGCACGAGCGGATCATCCTGGCCAACCTGGCCAGCCAGCTGTTCGAGCACGGCCGGATCACCACCACCGAGACCAAGGCGAAGCGCGTTCGCCCGCTCGCGGAGAAGCTGATCAGCAAGGCCAAGCGCGGCGACCTGCACAACCGTCGCCTGGTGCTGAAGACCATCACCGATTCCGGTGTGGTCCACACCCTGTTCACCGAGATCGCCCCGCAGATGGCCGATCGCGACGGTGGCTACACCCGCATCACCAAGATCGGCAACCGCAAGGGCGACAACGCCCCCATGGCCGTCATCGAGCTGGTGACCGAGGCCGTCGTCAAGAAGCCGGCTCGCTCCAAGGCCGCCCAGGCCGAGGACGTCAAGAGCCAGATCGCCGGTGCCTCCGCCGCCGAGACCCAGGCTCCCTCCGAGGCCGAGGTGGAGGGTGACGCCACCCCCGCCGCCGACCAGTCGGAGACCCCCGCCGTCGTCGAGAGCACCGAGAACATCGAGGCTCCCGAGCAGGGCGAGGCCACCGAGCCGGCCGTCGAGGCCGCCGAGGTCGAGTCCGGCACCACCGCGGACGCCGACGAGACCAAGGTGGAGCAGGCCTGATCCGTCCGCTATACGAACCGCCCGAGGGGCGCCCCACCACGGTGGGGCGCCCCTCGTCGCGTTCGCTAGGCTCGGGCCATGACTTTGCGGATCGCCCAGCTGGCCAACTTCGTGGGTCCGGTCTCGGGCGGCATGAGGGTGGCGATCGACGCCCTGGGCCAGGGCTATGTCGAGGCGGGTCACGAGCGCATCCTGGTGATCCCGGGTGAGCAGGACAGCACCACCGAGACCGAGCACGGCATCGTGGTGCAGGTGCGTTCGCCGCGGATCAGCCGCGACTACCGCATGGTGGCGACCCCGTGGCGGGCGCTCAAGGTGCTGGAGCGCTTCCGGCCCACCTCGGTGGAGGTGAGCGACAAGTGGACCCTCTCCCCGGCGGCGCGCTGGGCCCGGCGCCACCAGGTGGGCTCGGTGCTGTTCAGCCACGAGCGGCTCGACGACATGCTCTCCGGTTGGCTGCGGGCCCAGTTCGGCGTCGAGACCGCCGTCGGCGCCCTGAATCGGCGCCTGGTCAAGGAGTTCGACGCGATCGTGGTGACCAGTGACTATGCCGCCGAGGAGTTCGCGGACCTGGGCGCCGACCTGGTGAAGGTGCCGCTGGGCGTCGACCTGGCCACCTTCGACCCCAGCCGTGGGCAACCGGCCGACGACGGTCTGGTGAAGCTGTGCTACGTGGGCCGGATGTCGCACGAGAAGAACCCCGAGCTGGGCATGCGGGCGGCCATGGAGCTGCACCGTCGCGGCCTGCCGGTACGGATGGACCTCTACGGCGTGGGCCCGGACCTGGAGCGGATGAAGGCCGAGTCCGCCGGCTACCCGGTGAGCTTCCACGGCTTCGTCAGGGGCCGCGAGAAGGTGGCGGAGGCCTTCGCCCGCAGCGACATCTCGATGTCTGTCTGCCCCTCGGAGACCTTCGGCCTGGCGGTGCTGGAGGCCTTGGCCTGCGGCACGCCCGTGGTCACCAGTGACCGCGGGGGCGCCCACGAGCTGGTGGACGCCGGCTCGGGGGAGAGCGGCCCGCCCGATCCTGCCGGACTGGCGGATGCCGTGGAACGGCTGGTGCCCCGGCTGGGGCCGGACCTGCGCCGGGCCGCCAGGGCCCGCGCCGAACAGTTCACCTGGGCCGCCAGCGTCGAGCGGATGCTGGAGCTGCACCACCGGATGGCCGACAAGTACCAGGAGGCAGGCCGATGAGCCGCACGTCGAGAACCCTCGCCCTCACCGGGGCATCCGCCGCCCTGCTGGCGCCGGCCCTGCTCACCGCCCCGCGGCCCACCGGGCCGGGCCTGGACGTGGAGCAGGTGACCAGCAGCTGCCGTGCCAGCGGTCTGGCGGGCTGGGAACTGGTGGACCGTGCCACCCGCAGCGTCCACGACGGCTTCACCCACCACTCGCTGTGGCACCTGTGGGAGAGCCCGACGCAGGCCCTGCGGCACGGCCGCGGCTGGTCGGGACAGTACAACCGGGCGCTGGCCCAGGTGCTGCGCTCACTGGGCTTCCAGGTGGTCGTGGTCCATGCCAGCCGGGTGCGCGGCCTGGGTCGCAACCCGTGGTGGCAGACCGGCCACACCTGGCTGCAGGTCACCCACCAGGGCCGCACGCTGGACGTCTGTGCCTCCCGGCCGGACAACCGTGCCGGGCAGGTGGGCTTCGTGCCGATGACCCAGGTGCGGCCGGTGCACCCGTGGACCCGTGAGGTGGTCACGGCCGCGCTGGTGCCCGTGGTGGCCGTCGAGGGCTGGCGGATGCTGCTGGGCGGTGATCTGCCGCGCTGGCTCTACCGGGGCTTCGACGAACCGCTCTGAGACGCCATCACGGTCCTGTCCCGACGACGAAGGGCCGGCCGCTCCCGAGGGGGAGTGGCCGGCCCTTCGTGCTGCCGAGGTTGGCTCAGGCGGCGTGCGCGCAGCCCCAGGGCTGCAGGCCACGCTGGGCGTAGAGCTTGTTGGCGATGGTGATCTGCTGGGCGCGGCTGGCCAGGTTGGCCGTCGGGGCGTAGGCGCCGCCGCCGTTGGCCAGCCAGGTCTGGCGGTCGAACTGCAGGCCGCCGTAGTAGCCGTTGCCGGTGTTGATGGACCAGTTGCCGCCCGACTCGCACTGCGCGATCCGGTCCCACATGGCCGCGCGGGCCAGGTTGGAACCGCCGGCGCTGCTGGAGCTGCTGCTCGAGGCGGTCTTCGTCGAGGCCGTGGCGCTGGTCTTCTCGGCCGGCTTCGAGCGGGTGCTCGACGAGGAGGAGCTCGACGAGGAGGAGCTGGTGGAGGCCTTCTCCACCTCGGGCTCGTCCTGGCGGGTGCCCACGGTGACCTTCTCGGTGACGGGCTTGGTGGTGACCTTGCTGCTGACCAGCTTCTTGCCGGTCTGCTTGCCGTCGGTGAGGGTGATCAGCCAGGTCTTGGTGGTGACGCCGTCCTTGCCCTCGGTGGTCACCTTGGTGGTGCCCGCGTCGAGGCTGTCGGAGCGGGTGCGCACCGTCTCGTGCTCGATCGGCTCGGTGCTGGTGGTCTGCTTGGTGGTGACGCGCTGCACGGTCACCGCCAGCTTGTCCGTGACAGGAGCGTTCAGGGCGGGCTTGACGACGTCCTTGGCGCCCACGGCGATCTTCTGCTCGGCGAGCAGGTCCCTGACGGTGGCGGCGGTGGACTCCACCGAACTCTTCTTGCCGGCCACCACCAGGCTGACCTGCTTCGGGGTCACCACGTCCACGGCCAGGCCCTGGCGGCCCAGCGGCGTGGAGCGGCTCACCGAGGTGCGCGCATCCGCGTCGGTGACGCCCAGCTGGCGCAGCGCATGGTCCAGGGTGGTGGCGGTGGTCCACACCAGCGTCTTCTTGCCGTCCAGGGTGACGGTGAGGGGGCGGCCGTAGTTGACCGTGATCTCGGTGCCGTCGCTGATCGGGCTGTTGCTCGACGGGACGACCGAGTCGTGCTCGCCCAGCGTGATGCCCTTGGCCTGCAGGGCGTCGGCCACGGTGCCCCCGAAGGTGTGCACCTCGGTGGCCGGTGCGCCGTCGACAGCCACCTGGACCTCCTTGTCGGCGACGGTGTACCCGACGCCGCCCAGGGCGGCCACGGCCGCCGTTGCTGAGGCGATGATCCCGATGGTCTTGTTCTTCACTGCGCTCCCTCGTCCTTGGCTTCCTCCATTGTGCAACCTTGCTGAGAAAATCCCGAACGGGACGCGGGTTTTCTCAGGTTCGCCCCAGAAGCGGGCCCCAGGACGCGAAGAGCCCCCGCCACGAGGGGGCGGGGGCTCATCGGAACGGCGGGCGGCTCAGGCCTGACGGGCCTTGGTGAGGCGCTCGGTGACGTCGGCCCAGTTGACGACATTCCACCAGGCCTCGACGTAGTCGGCCTTCACGTTCTTGTACTGCAGGTAGTAGGCGTGCTCCCACATGTCGAGCTGGAGCAGCGGGGTCTGGCCCAGCGGGACATTGCCCTGCTGGTCGAAGAGCTGCAGCACGTTGAGGCGCTTGCCCAGGCCGTCCCAGGCCAGCACGGACCAGCCGGAACCCTGGATCGCCTTGGCGTTCTCGTTGAACTGCTTCTGGAAGCCGTCGAAGGAGCCGAAGAACTCGTCCAGCGCGCTGGCCAGCTCGCCCTCGGGGCGGCCGCCGCCGTTGGGGGTCATGTTCTTCCAGAAGACGGAGTGGTTCACGTGACCGCCCAGGTGGAAGGCCAGGTCCTTCTCCAGCTTGTTGATGTTGGCGAAGTCACCCTTGGCGCGGGCCTCCTCCATCTTCTCCAGCGCGGTGTTGGCGCCGTCCACGTAGGTCTTGTGGTGCTTGGAGTGGTGCAGCTCCATGATCTCCGGAGCGATGTGCGGGGCCAGGGCGCCGTAGTCGTAGTCGAGATCGGGCAGGGTGTAGACAGCCATGTTCTCCTCTTCCGTCAATCACCGGGCGGGGTGGCCCGGCGGGGCCCGGTGGTGCGGCCCATGTAGCGGTCAACCCCGATGCTAGGCAATTTGTTCCCGACCCGCGAGGGCTGCGGCGACGATTCAGCCCGTGGTGAAGACGGCTGGCCTGCGCTCCGGCAGGCGGTCGGGGGGGCGGCCGTCCTCAAGTGGTGCGCTGGGGTGCTGCTCTGCACGATCGGACGTTGTGGCGGGCGGGTGCGCGGAGTTGGATGGAGGGGTGATCGCCCAGAACCCGCCGGCGGTGCCGGCCCTGATGATGCACGGCCTGTGCAAGGCCTTCGGCAGCCCGGCGACCGGCTGGAAGGTGGCCGTCGACCAGCTCTCGCTGCGGGTGCCGGCCGGCTGCCTGTTCGGACTGGTCGGGCCCAACGGTGCGGGCAAGACCACCAGCCTGTCGATGGCCACCGGCCTGCTGCGTCCCGACGCGGGCCGCGTCGAGGTCTGGGGCCATGACGTGTGGAGCGACCCTGCCGGGGCGAAGGCCGTGATGGGCGTGCTGCCCGACGGGATGCGCCTGTTCGACCGGCTCAGCGGGCTGGAGCTGCTGCGCTTCAGCGCCCAGATGCGCCGGGTGCCGCCCGACCAGGTGGAGCAGCGTTCCCAGGCGCTGCTGGAGGCGCTCGGGCTGGCCGGGGACGCCAACACACTGGTCTGTGACTACTCGGCGGGCATGACCAAGAAGATCGGGCTGGCCTGCGCCCTGGTGCACAACCCGCGCCTGCTGGTGCTCGACGAGCCGTTCGAGGCGGTCGACCCGGTCTCCGGGCAGGCGATCCGGCAGATCCTGCGCGACTTCGTCGCCGGGGGCGGCACCGTGGTGCTGTCCAGCCACGTGATGGAGCTGGTGGAGAGCCTGTGCGATGCCGTGGCGGTGGTCTCCGCCGGACGGATCCTGGCCGCCGGCACCGTCGAGCAGGTGCGCGCCGGGCGGAGCCTGCAGGAACGTTTCGTGGAGATGGTCGGCGGCGGGCGAGCGGATGCAGGAGAGGGGCTGACATGGTTGGGACACTCGTCCGCCTCAAACTGAGGCTGATGTCGCGCGCCCTGCGGGGCAAGGCCGTGCTGATCCTGGGCGCGGTGCTGGCAGGGCTGTACCTGCTGGGCGCCTTCGCCGTCATCGCCGGCGGCCTGTTCCTGCTGCGGGGCGAGGCGCTCGACCTTCGCGGCGGGCTGACCACCGCCGGTTTCGCAGCCCTCACGCTGGCCTGGCCACTGACCACGCTGGTGGTGGTGGGCTCCGACCAGACCCTCGACCCGGGACGCTTCGCGCTCTACCCGGTGCGGGCACGCCAGCTGCTGCCCGGGCTGCTGGTGGTGGGCCTGGTGGGCCTGGGTGGGATCTTCACCTGCGCCTGTGCGCTGGCCTACGTGGTGAGCTGGTCTGCCGACGCCGGCCAGATGGCCGCGGCCGTGGTGGGCGCCGTGCTGGGCGTGCTGACCTGCGTGCTGCTGGCCCGCACCCTGACCAGCTGGTTCTCCAGCGCGCTCACCAGCCGCCGCTACCGCGATTCCGCCGCGCTGGTGCTCGGCCTGTTGGGCATGGTCTTCGGTGTCGGCGCCCAGTTCCTCGGCCGCTGGGTGCAGGCTGCCGACCAGGTGGCCGACCGGGCCCGGGCGATGGCCGGTGCGCTCGGTTGGAGCCCGCTCGGGTGGGCCTGGTCGCTGCCCTGGGCGGTGGGACGTGGTGACTGGCTGGCCGCGGGCCTCCGGCTGGCGCTCGCCGCCGGCCTGGTGGTGCTGCTCTGGTGGGCCTGGGGGCGGGCCCTGGATCGCGCGCTGGTCAGCCCGCTGGAGGCACGCAGCGGCGGGGGCAGGGCCAAGGAGCACGGCCTGGCCGACCGGCTGGTGCCCACCGGCCCGGTGGGTGCGATCGCGGGACGTTCGCTGCGCTACTGGCGACGAGACCCTCGCCACCTGGTGCAACTGGCCAGCGTCGCGCTGATGCCGGTGCTGATCGCCGCCCCCGTGCTGGTCAACCAGGGCGACTCGATGTCGATGGGTCGTGGCGTGCTCGCCTTCCCGGTGGGGGCCATGATCGTGGTGATGGGCATGGTGGTGGCCCAGGAGATCGGCTACGACGGCAGCGCCCTGTGGATGGAGATCTCCGCCGGGGTGCGGGGCCACGAGGACCGGCTGGGCCGGCTGGTGGCCTGCGCCTGGCTGCTGCTGCCGCTGGTCCTGGTGATCGACCTGGTCTTCCTGGCGGTGAGCGGCTACTGGTCCGAGGCCCCCGCACTGGTCGGCGCCTCGCTCGGCGCGACGCTGGCCTGCGCCGGGGTGGGCAGCGTCACGGGCGCGCTGTGGCAGGTGCCGCAACCGCCGCCCGGCAACGGCGGCCTGGCCCGCTCCTCCGGTGGAGGCGTGGCCGCACTGCTGATGTCGCTGGCCAGCATGGTGGGCGGGCTGGTGGTCAGTGCGCCGGTCTGGCTGCCCGCCCTGCTGCAGGATGCGATCGGCCACTGGGTCGGCTGGGCGCTGCTGCCCTGGGGGTTGGCCTATGGCTGTCTGGCCTGCTGGCTCGGCATCCGGTGGGGTGGCTCCCTGCTGGAGCGGCGCTGGCCGGAGGTGCTGCGTGAGGTGACCTGGACCGGCTGACGGTTCCTGACCCGCCTCGGCACCGCCAGGCATGGCTGTCCGCCCTCAGAGCCAGCCCTTGTCCTGGGCCTCCCGGGCGGCCTCGGCGGCACTGCTGGCGTCGGTCTTGCCGATCGCCGAGGAGAGGATGTTGCGGACCGTGCCGGGGGACAGGTGGAGCCGGCGTGCGATCTCGGGCGCGCGGTGGCCGAGCAGGGCGATGCGCAGCACGTCGCGCTCACGGGCGGTCAGTGGAGAGGCACCTCCCAGCAGCGACTCGGTGGCCAGGGTGGGGTCGACCACGCGCAGCCCGGCGTGGACCCGCCGGATGGCCTCGGCCAGCTCGCAGGCCGGCGAGTCCTTGACCACGAAACCGCAGGCTCCGCCGTCGAGTGCGCGACGGACATAGCCCGGCCGTCCGAAGGTGGTCACCACCAGCGCCCTGACCCCCGGGGCGGCGTCGGCGAGCTCGGCGATGACCTGCAGGCCGTCGCGGCCGGGCATCTCGATGTCGACCAGACAGACGTCGGGGGCACTGGCGCGGACGGCGGCGAGCACCTCGTCGCCGCGACCGACCTGTGCGACGACCTCGAGGTCGGGCTCCAGGCCGAGCAGGGTGGCGAGGGCCTCGCGGAACATGGTCTGGTCGTCGGCCAGCAGCACCCGGATCACAGCTGCACCTCCAACCTGGTGCCGCGCCCCTCGGGGCCGGCATCGATGGTGAGCCGGCCCGCGGCGGCCTCGACGCGCTGGCGGAGGCCGGAGAGCCCGTTGCCCTCGCGGCCGCGCATGCCTCCCCCATCGTCGCCGACGACCAGGCTGGAGGGGCCGAGCACCACGACGCAGTGGCCGGCGCCGGAGTGACGCACGACGTTGGTGACGGCCTCACGCAGCGCCCAGGCGATGACGGTGCGGTGACGCGGGTCCACCACGGCGGGGTCCTCGGGCAGGTCCCCCGTGATGCCGGCCCCGTCGAGCGCGGACCGGGCGGAGGCCAGCTCGTCGGCCAAGGTGGGGACCCGCAGTCCGACAACCGTCTCGCGGACCTCGACCAGGGCGGAGCGTGCCAGCGACCTGATCTCGGCCAGCTCGGTGCGGGCCCGCTGCGGATCCGCGTCCAGCATCCGCTCCGCCACCTCGGTCTTGACGACGACCAGGGTGAGGGAATGGCCGAGCAGGTCGTGGACATCACGCGCGACCCGGTCACGTTCCCGGGCCAGTTGCAGCGCGTCGCGGGCCTGGGAGTACTTCGCATCCTTGTCGCCCACCACCCGGCTGAGGGTGCTGATGGAGATCACCGAGACCAGCACGATCCCGAAGAAGGACCAGTTGCCGAACTGCCCCCGCGCCAGGGGCAGGCCGACGGCGGCCGGCAGGAGGGCCAGTGCGAGCGGCAGACCGGCCTGCAGGGGCAGTGTGTAGATGGCGAAGCTGGCCAGGAAGGGCGTCATGGCCAGCGCATCGAGACCGATCACCGGCACCGTCGCCAGCGACAGGAGGAGCAGGCCGGCGAGCCAGGCCCCCGACACGGGATCGAGACGGCCCTCGCGGCCCGAGCCCCACTGCCGGTCCATGCCCACCGTGAAGGCCGCCCCGAAGCTCACGACCAGTGCGACGGTCACGGCGCGCTGCCAGGGGGCGTGGGGCGCCTGGACCGCGCTGATGAGCGGTCCCGTCAGGAAGACCAGCCAGACGGCGGCGAAGAGCCAGCCGTAGCGCGACCAGGGACTGGGCAGGCCTTCCGCAGCATGCTCGGGCCCGGTGGGCAGGGGGCTCACTGCCGATGACGGCTGCGCCGCACCAGCAGGATCGCCAGCCCGGCGAAGACCAAGAGCCATGCGGCCACGTTAGCGGTAGGGATCCACAGCGACTCCTGCTGCAGCGACCCGTCGCGCGCCAGCACCATCCCGTCGGTGAGCGGCCGGCGCGCCAGCTGCGAGACGCCGTACAGCGGCGTGAGGCGGGCGAGGGTGAGCATCGTGCCCGACAGGGGCATGAAAAGGCTGCCCAGGAAGGCCAGGATGACCAGTGAGCCGCTGGCCGCGCCGGCCGCCGAACGGGACCTCAGCCCCAGCCCGAAGCACAGCCCGTACAGGGAGAAGACCACGGAACCGAGCAGCGCGAGCAGGGCGCTGAGCAACCAGACGCTGGCCTCGGCCCGTGCCCCGGTGGCGGCGCCGATCGTGTAGATCAGCGCCACGGGGAGGGCCGCGATGGTGATCGCGGAGGCTGCCTTGACCATCACGAAACCGCGGTCGGTGAGCGGGGTGAGGCCGAGCTGGCGCCCCCAGCCGAGCATCTTCTCGGTGGCGGCGGCCGCGCCGACCGACGAGGTGGCGGTCACCGCTCCGTACATGGCCATCGAGATCATGATGTGGGCCGCGATGTTGCCCCGGCCGACGTCCTGCTCCGCGTAGGACTGGGTGGCCCCGAAGACGACATACATGAAGGCCGGCAGTGCGACGGTGAAGAACAGGCCGATCCGGTCGCGGAACTCGCGGAGCAGTTCGTAGCGGTAGTAGGTGGGATTCATCGCGTGGCTCCGCTCAGGTCCTGGCCGGTCAGTTCGAGGAAGGTCTGGTCCAGCGATCCGCGCGAGACCTCGAGCTCGCGGCCGCCCAGGTCGAACAGGGCACGGGCGACCGCGTCCGAGTCGTGGCACCGGACGGTCAGCCGAAGGCCACCGTCGGGGGCCTGGCTGGCACCCGTGTCCAGCACGCCGGGCATGGCCCGCACCGCGGCGCGGGCCTGGTCCGCCCGCGCGGGGGAGAGGTCGGCGGAGACCGTGCGGGCGCTGGTGCTGGCCCGCAGCTCCGCGGTGCTCCCGTCCGCCACCACCTTGCCGTGGGCGACCAGCACGATGCGCTGGGCGAAGGCCTCGGCCTCCTCGAGATAGTGGGTGGCGAAGATCACCGTCCGCCCGGACTGCGCATCGCGGTGCATGGTCTGCCAGAACTCGTGGCGCGCGGAGACGTCCATGCCGGCGGTCGGCTCGTCGAGGACCAGCAGCTCGGGCGACGGGAGCAGGGCCAGCGCGAAACGCAGCCGTTGCTGCTCGCCGCCCGAGCACTTCAGCACCCGGCGGCCGCGCAGCGGTTCCAGCCCGGCACGCGCGATCACCTCGTCGACACCCAGGTGCCGGCGGTACATCGACGCGACCAGCCGAACGGTCTCCTCGACGGTGAGGTCGTCCAGCAGGCCCCCGGACTGCAGGACGGCCGAGACCTTGCCGTCGAGGACGGCCTGCCGGGCGCCGGTCCCGAGCACGCGGACGCTCCCGGCGCTGGGTTCGGTCAGGCCCAGGACCATGTCGAGGGTGGTCGTCTTGCCGGCCCCGTTCGGTCCGAGGAAGGCCACGATCTCACCGCTGCGGACCACCAGGTCCAGGCCGTCCACGGCCACGACGGGATCCGAGGCGCCCGGGAAGACCTTGCGCAGGCCGGACAGTTCGAGGACTGGCGTGTTCATGGCACCCACTGTGCCGCCCGGCCTGCCCCCCGGGGCGATGGTCAAGCGTCAGTGCTTCGACGTGACACCTGTCACCCGGCTCTCCCCGGCCTCGACGAAGTGGGCGGTGCGGGCCGCGCGTCGCAGCACCCGCAGCAGGGGAGCGCCCAGTGCCCCGATCAGCACCGCATTGCTGATCGCGCGCCCGGCATCCCAGGCCATCGCGGTGGCCAGCTTGTAGAGGGCGAAGACGTGCAGGTTGCGCAGCGGCCCGGCCGCCGGGTCGAAGGAGAGCTGGGTGCCGTTGCCCAGGTTGAAGGGCCAGAAGGCGAAGTCCATCACCCAGCCGTAGCCGAAGCCGGCCACGAAGCCGTAGGCCGCCAGCAGGGCCACCTCCGCGGCGCCGCGCAGCCGCGGCAGCAGACCGGCGCCCAGCCCCACGAAGCCCGCGGCGATCATCTGGTAGGGCAGCCAGGGCCCGACGCCGCCGGTGAGCAGCGCGGAGGTGAACAGGGTGGTGGAGCCCAGCACGAAGCCGAAGCCGGGCCCGAAGACCCGCCCGGCCAGGATGATCGGCAGGTAGACCGCCTCCAGGCCACCGGTGCCGGCACCCAACGGCCGCAGCACCGCGCCGACGGCGGTGAGAACGCCCAGCATGGCCAGCGCCTTCACGTCCAGGTCATTGCTGGTCAGCTCGCTGAGCACCACGGCCAGCAGGGCGGGCAGCACCAGTGCGAAGAGCAGCGGGCCCAGCTGGGCCTGGTCCAGGTGGGCCGAGGGCGGCACCAGCAGCGGCCAGGTGAAGGCCAGCAGGCCGGCCAGGGCCACCACCGCCAGCATCAGCCACTGGTGGCCGCGCACCCGCACCGCGTCGGCGCGTCGAGGCTCGGGAGCCTTCATGGCGCCAGCCGCCGCACCTCGGCGGCGGAGAGCAGCGGCGAGGGGCGGAAGACCTTGGCCACCTGCGGCGCGAAGGCCGGTGAGCTGGTGAGCACCTCGCGGGTCGGCCCGTCGGCCACCACGTCGCCGTCGGCCATCACCAGGGTGCGGTCGCAGCAGGCGGCGGCGAACTCGACGTCGTGGGTGCTGAGCAGGATGCAGCGTCCGTCGGCGGCCAGCCGGCGCAGGATGGTGCGCAGCTGCTCCTTCATCTCGTAGTCCAGGCCGCGGGTGGGCTCGTCGAGCAGGATGACGCCCGGCTCGCTGGCCAGCTGGATGGCCAGCACCAGCGCCAGCCGTTGCCCCTCGGACAGGTCACGCGGGTGGCGCTCGGGCGGCAGGTCGGCGCCCAACCCCTGCAGCAGCGCGGCGGTGGTGCCCGCGGGCACACCGGACTCGGCGTCGGCCTGGGCGCACTCCTGCTCGACGCTGTGCAGGTAGAGCAGGTCGGCGGCGCTCTGCGGCACGAGGGTGACCAGGCTGCGGGCGGTGGCCGCGTCCACCGCGCGGGGGTCCCGGCCGCCCACCACCAGCCCACCCGTCGAGGGCAGGGCGCCCTGCATCGCCCACAGCAGCGAGGACTTGCCGGCACCGTTGCGACCCATCAGGGCGGTGATCGTGCCGGGGGCGAAGCCCACCCGAAGGTCGTTGACGGCCAGCACGTCGCCGCGCTGCACCGACAGGCCCTGCAGCTCGACGGCCAGCGCCCCGTCCGGGCCGGGGCGCCAGGGCTCGGGGGCGGGGGCGATGCGCAGTTCTTCGGCGATCACCCGTCGCCGGGCCTCGCGCACGCTCAGCGGCACCTGCTGCCAGTCGAGCCGACGGGCCAGGGCGGCCAGCGGCGGCACCACGTCGCAGCGGCCCAGCAGCTCGCGGGCCGGGCCCAGCTGCACCCCGCCGGTGCCGTCCAGCCAGGCCACCGAGTCGGCGGCCTGCATCACGCGCTCCAGCCGGTGCTCGGCCAGCACCACGGTCATGCCGACGTCGTGCACCAGGGTGGTGATGGCGCCCAGCACGTCCTGGGCCGCGGTGGGATCGAGGGCGCTGGTGGGTTCGTCGAGCACCAGCACGCGCGGCTGGGCGGCGAGCACGGCGGCGATGGCCACCCGCTGCTGCTGGCCGCCGGAGAGCTCGGTGAGCGCGCGGCCGCGCAGGTCGGCGATGTTCATCAGGTCGAGGGTCTCCTCGACGCGCTTGCGCATCGCCGCCGGGCTCAGCCCCAGCTGCTCCATGCCATAGGCCAGCTCGTCCTCGACCCGGTCGGTGACGAAGCTGACCAGCGGGTTCTGTCCCACCCAGCCCACCAGGTCGGCCAGCTCGCGGGGGCGGCAGTCCCGGGTGGAGCGGCCGTCGATGCGGACCTCGCCGGACATCGTGCCGCCGCTGAACCAGGGCACGAGCGCATTGATCGCGCCCAGCAGGGTGGACTTGCCGGTGCCGGTGCGGCCCACCACCAGGCACAGGTCGCCCTCGGGGATGGTGAAGCTGGCCTGGCGCAGCACCGGGTGCGCGGCGTCGGCATAGCTGATCGTGACCTGGTCGAAGCTGATCACAGGCTGTCCTTCGACGGTGCCGGGGTGAGCACGGCGGGCAGCGCCAGGGCCAGGGCGGTGAGCGGCATCAGCGGGTGCAGCTCGGGCCACTGCGGCGGGCTGGTGACCGGTGTCATGGCACCGGGGGCCAGCTGGAGCAGCAGCAGGCTGAGGGCGACGGCGGCCAGGCCGCAGCAGATGGCCCCGGTCTCCGCGGGAAGCCAGGGGTCGGGCCGGTAGTGGCTGATGGCCAGCCGTCGTCCTGAGATGCGCAGGCCGGCCACCACCAGGCCGAGACCCACCAGGATGCCGGCGACGCCGAGCAGCGTGGCGCCGGGGATGCCCAGCACCGCGAAGCTGCCCAGCACCATCAGCATCATGCCGCCCAGCAGGGTGGTGGCGGTGGCGCGGCCCAGCGGTTGCAGCGACAGGGTGCGCCCGTAGCCCCGCGACTCCATGGAGGCGGCCAGCTGCATGGATCGCTCGATGGAGTCCTCCAGCACCGGCACCAGCAGGCCGCGCAGGGCGCCGCGCCCCCGGCTGGTGGAGGCCCGCAGCCGTCGGGCGCGACGGACCCGCTGCCCGGACTCGATCAGCTGCGGCGCCACCGAGAGGGCGATCACCACCGCGGTGGAGATCTGGTGCAGGGCCGGGGGCACCGACTTCAGCGCCCGGCGCGGGTTGGCCAGTGCATTCGCCGCCCCGACGCAGACCAGGATGCCGGCCAGCCGCAGCGTGTCGTTGAGGGTGAAGAGCAGGGCGTCGAGGGTGACCGGGCCGCCGAAGTGCAGGCCGGCCAGCCAGTCCGGCGCGGTCCACGAGGGCAGGGTGAACAGCACGGTGCCGCTGCGCATCCGCCCGATCACCACCTGGAAGAACATCCGCATGGCCAGGATGAAACCTGCCAGCAGCAGGTAGGCGCGCACCGAGCGGGCCCAGGGCGCGCGGGTGCGGCGGGCCAGCACCACGGCCACCACGGCGCCGATGCACAGCAGCAGCATCAGCGGGTTGAGGGTGAGCGAGATGGCGGTGGCGGCGCACAGCGCCCAGCCCCACCAGGCCCACGGGTGCAGGCTGCGTCTGGGCCCGGCGCTCCTGCGGGTCTCCGCGGCCGACTCGGGCCGGGTGCCGGGCCGGCGGTCGCGCGGGTCCAGGGCAGGCTGCGGCCGGCCGGCGTCGACGCGGGGCGCCGTCGCCGGCAGCTCGCGCTCGATGCCGACCAGCCTGCTCATGCTCAGGCCTTGCGACGGCGGGCCAGCACCAGGCCCGCGATGGCGGCCAGGGCCAGCACGGCAACGGTGGTGATGACGCCCCAGGGGGTGCCCTTGCTCTCGCCAGCCGGGGCGGTGGCCTCGGCGGAGGCCGAGGGCGAAGCGGAGGCGTCGGTGGCGGCGGGCAGCGATGCGACGGCCGGCATGCTGCACTCCTTGCCGTAGCACCAGCCCTCGAGGGTGCCGGCGGCCGGGACGCTGTTGTCGGCGCCCTTCTCGCTCATCTTCCAGCCACCGTCCTTGGTGCCGAGCCAGTAGTGCCAGTAGTTGCCGTCGAACTTGGCCGGGCAGGTGGCCGGCTCGCCCTCCATGGCGCAGACGAAGCCCTTGGCGTCCTTGGTGACCTTGACGCCGGCGTCGGTGAGCAGCTGGCTGCCGGTGGCGGCCTTCTCGACGCACCTGTTGACCAGCAGCTCACCCTTGGAGTCCTGGATGGCGAGCCAGACCTTGCCCTGGTCGAGGCAGTCGGTGGCGTCGTTCATCGGGGCGGCCTGGGCGGCCAGCGGGGCGGAGGCCAGGGCGGCGAGGGCCGCGGTGGTGGCGAGGGCGGTGCGCAGGGTCTGCACGAGGGGTCCTTTCGGGTGGGCCCGCGCCTCGAGTGCCAGCGTCGGGAACCACCGGAATGACCGGGCGGTCCTCGGCTCGGCCCGCTCTCCGCGACAGGCATGATGAGTCCGAACCATGCCAGGCATTCCGACTGTGACGGCTGCGGGTCAGTCCCGGACTTGCACCGGGTTCCCCTGGACGTGGTTACCCGCCAGAGACTACTGCAGCCCTGCCGGCCGCTGCACGGTGGGTGCGGCCCCGGTTGCCACGGGCCGACGCACCTCGAGCACCCGGAAGCCCTTGTGCGAAGCCAGTCGGGTGCACTCCCAGCCCTGCTCGCCCAGCCAGCGCTGCAGCGAGTCGGCGCCCAGGTTCTTGCCCACCACCATCACGGCACGGCCCTGCGGGGCCAGCCGCGGCAGCCAGGTGAGCAGCAGCTCGTGCAGCGCCGCCTTGCCGATCCGGATCGGCGGGTTGGACCAGATCTCGTCGTAGCGGACCTCGGGATCGGCCTGCTGGGGCAGCAGCGTCCGCACCCGGTCATCGGCACCGGCACGACGGGCGTTCTCGGCGGTCAGGGCCAGCGCACGTTCGTTCACGTCCACCGCGTCGACGGTGCTGGTGGGGCACTCGGCGGCCAGGGCCACGGCGATCGGACCGTAGCCGCAGCCCAGGTCGAGCAGCCGAGCGCCGTCCTCGGGAGGGGGCAGCTCGTCGAGCATGATCCGGGTGGCGGGGTCCAGCCGGGAACCGGAGAAGACGCCGTTGGCGGTGACCAGGACGTGCTCGCGGCCCCAGATGGTGGCGCGTACCTCGCGACGCTTCTCCTCGCCCTCGGGGGTGGTGAAGTAGTGGCTCATCGCTCCTCCTCGTCCAGGCTGGGTGTCTCGTCCAGGGTGCGCACGGCGCGGGCCAGCTCGGCGCGCTCGGCCAGCCGGTGGTCGGCGGGATAGCCCACCTCCTCCAGGCACAGGCCCTTGGCGGGCATCACCGTGACGCCGTTGTGGCGCTTCGGGCTGGCCATCACCTCGGCCAGCCAGGCCTCGTCGCGGGCCCCGGTGCCCACCGCGGTCATGGCGCCCATCAGGGAGCGCACCATGGAATGGCAGAAGGCGTCGGCGACGACGGTGAACTCCACCACCCCGTCGGCGCGCCGCGCGGCCTGCAGCCCGGTCAGGGTGCGGATGGTGGTGGCCCCGTCGCGGGGCTTGCAGAAGGGCGCGAAGTCGTGCAGGCCCAGCAGCATGGTGGCCGCCGCATTGGCCCGCTCCAGGTCGAGGTGGCCGCGCAGCCCCACCACGTGGCCGCGCAGCAGCGGGTCGGGGATGCTCTCGGTGTCCCACAGCCGGTAGCAGTAGCGGCGCCAGACGGCGGAGAAGCGGGCGTCGAAGCCCTCGGGGGCCTCGCGCACCGACGCGATGACGATGTCGCCGTCTAGCACCCGGGAGAGCCGGTGCTGCAGCCGGGAGGTGTCCACCTCGTCGGCCAGGTCCAGGTGGGCCACCTGGCCGCGGGCGTGCACGCCGGCATCGGTGCGTCCGGCCACGGTGAGCTGCACGGGGGAGGCCAGCCGCAGCACCTGTGTGGTCCAGCGTTCCAGTTCTCCCTGCACGGTGCGCAGCCCCGGCTGGGCGGCCCAGCCGGAGAAGTGGGTGCCGTCATAGGCCAGGTCGAGCCGCCAGCGCCTCATGAGCTCTTCCGGTAGGTCAGGTCGTGGATGGTGCGGCCGGCCGCCAGGCCCTTGCGCTCGTACTTGGTCACCGGGCGCAGCTCCAGGCGGGGCGCCCAGCCGGTGCCCTCGGGGTCCGAGGGGTCGAGGTGCTCATTGGTCAGGCCCTCGGCGACGTCGAGCACCTCGCGCATCCACAGCGCGTAGTCCTCCCAGTCGGTGGCCAGCCGCCAGCGGCCGCCGTCGACCAGCCGGCTGCGCACCAGCTGCGCGAACTCGGGGCTGACCAGGCGACGCTTGTGGTGGCGGCTCTTGTGCCAGGGGTCGGCGAAGAAGAGCCACAGCTCGCTGATGCTGCCCGGTGCGAAGAGTCGCTCCAGACCCTGCTGGCCGTCGGCCATCACGATCCGCACGTTGTCGACGCCCTCGCGCGCCAGCTTGCCGAGGGTGTTCGCGACCGCGGGCTGGAAGACCTCGAAGGCCACCACGTTCGCCTCCGGATGGGCGGCCGCCATGGGCACCAGGGAATCACCCGTGCCGGAGCCGATCTCGACGATCAGCGGGGCCCGTCGCCCGAAGACCTCGTCCCAGTCGATGCTGGCGTCCTCGGCGATGGAGGTCTCGGTCTCGCCCTCGGACACCCGCACCACCCGGCTCTGGTTCCAGGTGGTCCAGGCCTTGAGCTGGGAGTCGTTCATCCGGGCGCTGCGGCGCACGAAGCTCACCACGTCGCGGCGGACGCGACGTTCTCCGGTGCGGCGGTGGGGCTCGAGCGGTGGCGGTGTGGGCACCGGGCAAGCCTACCGGCGACGGGGCTGGGGGCCGTCGCCGCGACGGCTGCGTGACGCCCAGTGGCCCGGGCGGAAATCCGGGTGCGCCGCAGCGGACGGTCTGGCACAGTGGTGGTGACGGCGCCGCCCGCGCCGAGCTCGCGCGAGGACCCCAGCTCCCGCGTCACGGCGAAGGGGAGCAGATCCTCGGGCACCTGGACTTGTCGTTCTCGTCCGACCGTGGTGCCGTGCTGGGGGCGTGCCCGTGGTCGAGGTGAGAGATGACTCGAGACAAGGACTTCAAGGCGCTGGTGCGCTCCCGGATGCGCGAGACCGGCCAGACCTACACCGCTGCGCGGGCCCACCTGGCCGACGAGCAGGAGGCCGGTGGTCGGGGAGGGCCCGGCGGTTCCGGCGCCACCCCGGCCCCGAGCGCCCAGCCGGTGCTGCAGGAGAGCGAGCGCTGGCGCCTGGCCCGGGAGGAGCAGGAACGCGTGGTGGGCCGCTTCGTGGGCGACGGACGCCTGGTGAACTTTCCCGCCCGACGCCGGGCCCGGGCGCACGTGCTGCTCCACCTGGCCGCCCGTTTCGAGCGCGGACGCATCTGGAGCGAGCCCGAGGTGAACCAGCGGTTGGCCGAGGTGGTGGAGGACCACGCCTTCTGGCGTCGCGAGCTGGTGGACTACGGCTACCTGGAGCGCGAGGCGGGCCGCTACTGGCTGGCCCGCCGGCTTCCGGTGCGTCCGGCGCACATGGCGCAGGAGATCCCCGACTGGGAGGCGCTCTGGCTACCGGGGCACCTGGGGCTGGGCGATCCCGCCTGAGGACCGCCCGCGATCAGGCACAGCCCTCGGGGCCGCAGGCCTCGCCCTCGGTGGCCAGCGGCGCCAGCACGGGCTGCTCGTTGGCCTGCTTCTCGCTCCACACCTGCTGCAGGGCCTGGACGAAGGCTTCGGTGGGCTGGGCGCCGGAGATGCCGTAGCGCTGGTCCACCACGTAGAAGGGCACGCCGCTGATCCCCAACGAGCCTGCCGTGGCGACCGACAACTGCACCGCCTCGTCCAGGGAGGCGTCGTCGATGGCCCGGAGGGCCAGCTGCTCCTCCATCCCGCAGGCGACAGCGGCCTCGACGAGCACCTCGTCGTCGCCGATGTCCATCCCCTGCTCGAAGTGGGCGCGCATCAGCCTCTCGTTGAGGCGACCGACCAGTCCGTCGGCCCGGTTCTGCTCGGTGGTCCGCCGGGCTGCCTGCAGCAGGCGGTGGGCGCGTCGGGAGCTGGCGACCACCAGGCTCTCGAAGTCATAGGCCAGCCCCTCCCCGGCGGCCACCTCGGTGACCTGGGCCAGCATCTGCGCCACCTGCTCGACGGGCATCTGCTTGCGCTCGGCCAGGTACTGCGCCTCGCTGCCCTCGTAGCGGGTGGGCAGCTCCGGGTCGAGCAGGAAGGAGTGGTAGTCGACCTCGAGCTGGTCGGCGAAGGGCAGCTGTGCCACGGCGGCGTCGAAGCGACGCTTGCCGATCAGGCACCAGGGGCAGGCGATGTCGGACCAGATGTCGATCTGCAGGGTCATGGCGTCGAGGCTAACGCGGCTTTGAACGTGCTACCCGCCAAGGCTGCCCGGCGCCTGATCGCGCAGGGCGAAATGGCTTGCCGCGCTGCCGCAGCCCTTGCAGTGTGGAGCCCATGGCTGACAACGAGAACGTGACCGTCTCCCGCGTCATCGACGCCCCGGCGAAGGACATCTACGAATTCCTGACCCTGCCCCGCAACCACGTGGCACTCGACGGCTCGGACATGGTGCGTGGCGCCGTGAACGGCGACCAGCGGCTGTCCGCGGTGGGCGACGTCTTCACCATGGACATGTACGCCGACAGCCAGGGTGGTGACTACCAGCGCGACAACCACGTCAGCGGCCTGGTGGAGAACAAGGTGGTGGCTTGGAAGCCGGCCAAACCGGGGGAGCAGCCCGGTGGCTGGGAGTGGGTCTACACCCTCGAGCCGCAGGGCTCCGAGGCCACCGAGGTCACCCTCAGCTATGACTGGAGCGAGGTCACCGATGCCAAGCTCAAGGCGCGCTTCCCGATGATCCCGAAGGAGGCCCTCGAGGCCTCGCTGGGGAACCTGGCCCAGGCGGTCTCGGAGAAGTGACCCCACGGACCCGGGTCCTCGGACCCGGCGTCGGTGTGGTGGGCATCACCTGGGTGCCTCCGGATGATGACCGCCACACCGACATCTGAAGAACAGCCAGTTTCCACTGGCTTGGGTACAACGCGGCAGGGCCCCGCACCCCTTGGGGTGTGGGGCCCTGCTGAATACTACGCCCTGTCGAGCAGTTTCTGCGCCAGCTGCGGCGGCACCAGCTCGTAGCCGTGCGGGCTACGACGGAAGGAGCCGCTGCCCCGGGCCAGGCCACGCAGGTCCACGGCATAGCGTTCCAGCTCGGCCACCGGGACCAGGGCCCGCAGGATCGACTGGCCGGCGCCGTCGGTGTCGGTGCCCAGCACCTGGCCCCGCCGGTTCGACAGGTCGGTCATCACCGCGCCCAGGTACTCGTCGGCCACCCGAACCTCCACCTCGTCGACGGGTTCCAGCAGGGCGACGTTCTGCTCGGTGGCCGCCTCCTTGAGCGCCTGCGCTCCGGCGGACTGGAAGGCCATGTCGGAGGAGTCCACCGAGTGCGCCTTGCCGTCGTGGAGGGTGACCTGCACGTCGACCATCGGGAAGCCGTAGACCGTGCCGCGCTCCATCTGGGCCCGCACGCCCTTCTCCACCGAGGGGATGAACTGGCGGGGCACCGCGCCGCCCACCACCTTGTCCACGAAGGCGAAGCCCGCGCCCCGCTCCCGGGGCGCGATCTCGATGTCGCAGACCGCGTACTGGCCGTGCCCGCCGGACTGCTTGACATGGCGGCCGTGGGCCTTCGCCGGCGCGATGAAGGTCTCGCGCATCGCCACCTTCACCGGCTCGGTGGTCACCTTCACTCCGTAGCGGTCGTTCAGCCGGCCCAGCAGCAGGTCGGTGTGCGCGGTGCCCATCGTCCACAGCAGTTCCTGGTCGGCCTCCACGGTGCGCTCCAGGCGCACCGTGGTGTCCTCGACCACCAACCGGGCCAGCGCCCCGGCGAGCTTGTCCTCGTCATTGCGGGTGGCGGGCTTCAGCGCGGTGGGCAGCAGCGGTTCGGGCTGCATCCAGGGCTCCACCAGAGCGGGGGAGTCCTTCGCGCTGAGCGTGTCGGAGGTCTCGGCGTGCGAGAGCTTGGCCACCAGCACGATGTCACCGGAGATGGCGACGTCCTTGGTCTTCAGCTCCAGGCCCACCGGGAAGGCCAGCGGGCCGATCTTCTCGTCCTCCTCGTGGCCCGGGTGGTGGGCGTCCTCGGTGCCGGTGAAGACCTCGCGGTGCCCGGCGACGTGCACCACGTCGTCGGTGCGCAGCGTGCCGGAGTAGATCCGCACCATGGACTGCCGGCCGGCATAGGGGTCGGAGGTGGTGCGGATCACCTGGGCCACCAGCGGGCCGTCGGGATCGCAGCCGATCTCCACCAGGTCGGTGCCGTCCACGGTGGTGATGGTGGGCATCGCCTTCTCCGCCGGGGTGGGGAAGCCGTTCTCCACCAGCCGCAGCAGTTCCTCGGTGCCCACCGCATTGGAGACCTGCACCGGGATCACCGGGAACAGGGTGGCGCGGCTCATCGAGACCAGCAGGTCGCGGCGCACCTGGTCGACGGCCAGCTCCTCGCCCTCGAGGTAGCGCTCCATCAGCGAGTCGTCCTCGCTCTCGGTGATCACGCCCTCCAGGAAGTCACCCCGGTAGGCGGCGATCTGCTCGGCCTCCTCCTGGCTGGCCGGGCGGGTGCTGCTCTGGCCGCCGCAGTACTCGTGCACGTTCTGGGTGACCAGCGACATGTTGCCGACGATCTCCCCACCACCGTCGGTCAACGGCAGGTAGGCGGGCACGATGCCCTCGCCGAGCACCTGACGGCACTGCTCGACGGCACTGGTGTAGTCGCCGCGCTCCACGTCGAGCTTGGTGACCACGATGGCGCAGGGCATCTTCACGGCCTTGCACTCGCGCCACAGCGCGGCGGTGGCGTTGTCGACGCCGTCGGCGGCCGAGACCACGAAGAGGGCGGCGTCGGCGGCGCGCAGGCCGGCGCGCAGCTCGCCGACGAAGTCGGGATGGCCGGGGGCGTCGAGCAGGTTGATCACCACGTCGCCGCTGGAGACCGACGCGAGGGTGAGGGCGGCGGCACGCTCGGTGTCGTCCTTGGCGGGCCGGTGCCCCGGGATCCGGGCGGCCAGCAGGTTGTCGAACAGTGTGGTCTTGCCCGACCCGGACGACCCGACCAGGACCACATTGCGTAGGTCGACGGGGCTGGAGACCTTGTTTGCGGAAGCGCTCACCTTTGAACTCATGGCAAAACATTGCTCCCCTGTGAGCCCTCCGACAAGGGCAGATGGTTGTGGGGAATGCCACAGCCACGGTCAGCCCGGCAGCAGCGCTGCCTCCAGCTCGCCGAGCGCCAGGCTCCCCGGCGCCAGCACCCGGCAGCCCCAGCCGAGCAGCACCCCGGGGCGCAGGCGGCCCAGCAGGCGCTGGTCGCGTCGCCCGGTCACCGGGTGGTGGTCGATCACCAGGCAGCGCTCCAGTGGGGCCTCCACGTGCAGCACCACGGGCCCGAGCCGCAGCCGCATCCCCGGCTCCGGACGGATCGGCTCGGCACGGTCGTCGAGCACGATGTTGGGCCGGTAGCGGTCGGTGTCCAGCGGCAGGTCGTCGAGCTCGGAGCGCAGCAGCAGGCTCACCGGGGAGGACCAGATGAATCCCCGGCGCCCCGTGGTGCGGGCCAGCAGCAGCTCCTGGCCGGCGGCCTCGGAGAGCCTGCGCGCCACCTCGCCGCCGTGCACCAGCGCGCTGAAGCGACGGTCGTAGTACAGGACGGTGCGCTCCCGGCCGTCGAGCAGCAGGTCGTCCGGCCCGGGCAGCTCCGTGGGCTCCACCCGCAGACCGGCCAGCCAGGGCAGGTCGGTGGCGCGGACGCAGCGCAGGTCAGGGGTGACCGGGGACCAGAGCCGGTCACCCTCGATGCCGTCGCCGTCCAGCTCCAGGCGCTCGGCCGACAACCAGCTGGTGCCCTTCACAGGGCTCCAGCCCAGCCGCTCGACGCTGGTCACCGGGCCCACCGGACCTCCTCGTCGCCGTGGGCCAGCTGGTCCACCAGCTCGCAGAACATCATGTTGGCCCAGCTGAACCATGCCCGGGTGAAGTCGGCCGGGTCGTCGACGTGGAAGGACTCGTGCATCATCCCGGTGTCCGCGGTGGTGGCGGCCAGCAGCCGGGCGAGCCCGACGGCCTCCTCGCGCGAGGTGGCGGTCAGGCCCTGGACCGCCAGCGCGATCGGCCAGACGCGGGCGCCCGGGGTGTGCGGGCTGGAGATGCCGCTCGCTGCCCGGCCCCGGTGCCACCAGGGATTGGCGCCGCTCAGCACCCGCGCCCGGGTGGCCAGGTAGTCACGGTCCTGGCGGTCGACCCCGGCGGTCAGCGGCAGACCCAGCAGGCTCGGCAGGTTGGCGTCGTCGGCGGCCAGGCTGCCGCCCAGGCCGTCCACCTCGTAGTACCAGCCGCCCTCGGGGTGGTGGGCGTGGGCCGCCACGCCGGCGCGGATCTCCTCGGCCAGGCGCTCGCAGCGCAGTGCCAGCGGCTCGTCGGCCCAGACCTCGCGAGCCAGCTCGGCGGCCAGGTGCAGGCTGTGCGCGGCGGTGAGATTGCCGGGCACGTTGTAGCCGAAGGTGCAGGCATCGTCGCTGGGCCGAAAGCCCTGCCAGGTCATCCCGGTGCGCGCCACCGGGGCACCCCGGCCGCGGCGCGGGAGGCTCTCGGAGGCCTGGCGCCGCAGCACCGCGTCCAGCCGGACGAAGCGGTAGTCGGAGGACTCGTGGTCCTGCTCCAGGCGCCACAGCTCCACGACCCGGTCGAGGCCGGTCCGCACCTCGGAGCCGAGGTGGTCGGGCTGTCCGGTGGCCCGCCAGAGCTGGTGGGCGAGCTGGATCGGCAGCGCGAGCGAGTCCAGCTCGTACTTGCGCTCCCAGATCCACGGGTCGGCGCCCAGCCGCCAGACGTGGTCGTCCAGCAGGTGGTGGGTGCCGCCCACCGGCCCACGGTTGAAGGCATTCGCGCGCCGGTCGTGGCCCAGCAGGTGCCACTGCATCCGCACCACGCCGCGCAGCATCCCGGCCACCTCGGTGCTGTGGGCGGCCAGCGCCAGCCAGGGGCGCATCTGGGCCGAGGAGTCGCGCAGCCACATCGCCGGGATGTCGCCGGTGACGACGAAGACGCCGTCGCGGCCGGGGCGCAGGGTGCGCGTCCAGGTGTCGCCCATCAGATCGCGGTAGAGCCTTCCCATCCCGTGGCCGAGCGCGGTCTCGACGGCCTCACCTCGCTGCTCCAGCAGTGCGCGCACCGGTTCGGGCAGCGGCAGGGGCTCGGGCGGGCGACGGCTGCCGGGGCGCAGCAGGGCGGGCACCAGCGTGCCGGGGCGGGGCAGGGGCATGGGCCAAGGCTAGTTCGCCCTCGGCGTGGAGGCTGCCCACGGCTGGCGGCGATGTCGGCGGCAGGCGCTAGGTTGGTGAGCACCCCCGCACGCAACCCCTCAGGAGATCCCTGTGCCTCTGTCCTTCGATGTCTGGGCCCCCACCCCCGAACGCGTCGAGCTGGTGGTCGACGGCCAGACCGTCGAGCTGCAGCGCGCCGAGGAGGGCTGGTGGCGCCTCGGCGACGAGCACGCCGACCTGGCGGTGGACGGGGCACGCTACGGCTACCGGCTGGACGGCTCCGAGCAGGTCTACCCGGATCCGCGCTCGCGCTGGCAGCCCGACGGCGTGCACGGCCTGAGCCAGGCCTACGACCCGGCCGGCTACAACTGGGCCGACGGCGACTGGACCGGCCGCCAGCTGGCCGGCCACTCCATCTACGAGCTGCACGTGGGTACCTTCACCGAGCAGGGCACCCTGGTGGCGGCCATCGAGCGGCTGGACCACATCGCCGAGATGGGCTTCGACTTCGTCGAGCTGATGCCGGTCAATGCCTTCAACGGCGTCCACGGCTGGGGCTACGACGGCGTCTGCTGGTACGCGGTGCACGATCCCTACGGCGGTCCGCGCGCCTACCAGCGCTTCGTCGACGCCTGTCACCAGCGTGGCCTGGGCGTGGTCCAGGACGTCGTGTACAACCACCTGGGCCCCAGCGGCAACTACCTGCCGCTCTTCGGCCCCTACCTGGACGAGAGCGTCAGCACCCCCTGGGGCGGCGCGATCAACCTCACCAAGCAGGACTCGGACCACGTGCGGCGCTACATCATCGACAACGCCCTGATGTGGCTGCAGGACTTCCACGTCGACGGGCTGCGGCTCGACGCGGTGCATGCCCTGATCGACACCTCCGCGATCCACCTGCTGGAGGAGCTGTCGGTGGAGGTGGGTGCGCTGAGCGCCTTCCTGGGCCGCCCGCTCTCGCTGATCGCGGAGAGCGACCTGAACGACCCGCGGATGATCACTCCGCGCGAGGCCGGCGGCTACGGTCTGGACGGGCAGTGGAGCGACGACTTCCACCACGCCCTGCTGGCCAATGTCACCGGTGTCGATTCCGGCTACTACGCCGACTTCGCCAGCCTCGACGCGCTGGGCAAGGTGCTGGAGAACGGCTTCTTCCACGACGGCACCAAGTCGAGCTTCCGGGGCCGGCGCCACGGGCGACGGCTGGACACCCCCACCCTGCCCACCTGGCGGCTGGTGGTCTGCAGCGACAACCACGACCAGATCGGCAATCGCGCCGACGGGGCCCGGCTGGCCGCCATGTGCTCCACCCGGCAGCTGCAGATCTGCGCCCTGCTCACCCTGCTCAGCCCCTACACCCCGATGGTCTTCATGGGGGAGGAGTGGGGTGCCTCGACCCCCTTCCGCTTCTTCAGCTCCCATCCCGAGCCGGAGCTGGCCGAGGCGGTCAGCAAGGGCCGGCTGGAGGAGTTCGCCAAGATGGACTGGGATCTGTCCACCATCGTGGACCCGCAGTCGGAGGAGGCCTGGCGCAGTTCGGTGCTGGACTGGGGCGAGGTGGACGGCGACGTGCACCGCGAGATCGCCCAGACCTATCGCGAGGCGCTGGCCCTGCGCCGCACCTATCCCGACCTCACCGACCCCCGCTTCGAGTGGGTGCAGACGCTCTTCGACCCGGACTCGCACTGGTTCCAGCTGGACCGCGGCGAGACCATGAGCGTGGTGGTCAACTTCGACGCGGACCCGGTGGAGATCGAGCTGGAGGACTCCTCCGAGGTGCTGCTGCGCGTCGGCGACGTGCAGATCGTCGAGGGAAAGGTGCTGCTGGGCGCCTACTCGGGTGCGGTGCTGCACCTGACCCGTGATGCCCTGGTGGGACGCTCCTGACCAGCGCCGTCGATTCCGGCACCGGCTCGTTTTGACCCGTGCCGGGGCCGCGGGGTAGCCTGAGTCGCTGTTGCGCCTTGGAATGGTCGTGGCGAGGAATCGCCGACCGTGACTGCGCTGCCCAACTGTTCAGCAATCTAACGGAAGATGGTCTGCGACCCGTGTCTACGTACAGCCCGAAGCCTGGCGAGATCACCAGGAATTGGCATGTGATCGATGCCGAGAACGTCGTCCTCGGACGCCTCGCGGTGACTGCCGCCACCCTGCTGCGCGGCAAGCACAAGGCCACGTTCGCCCCCCACGTCGACGGCGGTGACTTCGTGGTCATCATCAACGCCTCGAAGATCGCGGTGACCGGCAACAAGCGCACCGACTCGATGCGCTACCGCCACTCCGGCCGTCCCGGTGGCCTGACCGCCACCCCGATCGGCGAGCTGCTCGACAAGGACCCGCGCAAGGCCGTCGAGCTGGCTGTCTGGGGCATGCTGCCCAAGAACAAGCTGAGCCGTCAGCTGATGAGCAAGCTCAAGGTCTACGCAGGCCCGGAGCACCCCCACGCCGCGCAGAAGCCGCAGGTGTACGAGATCACCCAGATCGCCCAGTGACGATCGAAACCGTGAGCCAAGGAACAATTGTGTCTGAGACCGTAGAGACGACTGACGAGAACCTCGAGACCGAGGTCACCCCGTTCACCGACGAGAACGATCGCGAGATCGCCTACCGCACGGATTCGAACCCGACCCCGGCCACCAACCCCTCGGGTCGCGCCGCGGTGATCGCCGCCGGCGGTGCCACCGGTCGTCGCAAGGAGGCCGTCGCCCGCGTCCGCCTGGTGCCCGGCAGCGGCCAGTTCTCGATCAACGGTGGACGCAGCCTCGAGGACTACTTCCCGAACAAGGTTCACCAGCAGATCGTCAACGAGCCCTTCGTGACCGCCGGTGTCGCCGACTCCTATGACGTGATCGTGCGCATCAACGGTGGCGGCATCACCGGCCAGGCCGGTGCCCTGCGCCTGGGCATCGCCCGTGCGCTGAACGCCATCGACGAAGAGGCCAGCCGTCCCGCCCTGAAGAAGGCCGGCATGCTGAGCCGCGACGCCCGCATCAAGGAGCGCAAGAAGGCCGGTCTCAAGAAGGCCCGCAAGGCCCCGCAGTACAGCAAGCGTTGATCCTGCGCTGCACCAGCAGCACGGCTCGCGAAGGCCGCCATCCCATCGGGGTGGCGGCCTTCCGCTTGTCCGGATCCGGCCCGTGCGGGCGGTAGGCTCGTGTCCCATGGCTCGACTTTTTGGCACCGACGGCGTGCGCGGACTGGCAAACAAGGACCTGACGGCCGAACTGGCCCTGGACCTCTCGGTGGGCGCGGCCCACGTCCTGGGCGAGGCGGGCGTCTTCGGCGCCAAGCGCCCCACCGCCCTGGTGGCCCGTGACCCGCGCGCCTCGGGTGAATTCCTGGAGGCCGCCGTGGTGGCCGGCCTGGCCAGCGCCGGCGTCGACGTGGTGCGGGTGGGCGTCGTGCCCACCCCCGGCGCCGCCTTCCTGGTCAACGACGGCAACTACGACCTGGGCGTCATGCTCTCGGCCTCCCACAACCCGATGCCCGACAACGGCATCAAGTTCTTCTCCCGCGGCGGCGTGAAGCTGGACGACACCCTGGAGGACGCGATCGAGGAGCGGATGGGCGAGGAGTGGGAGCGTCCCACCGGCGCCGCTGTGGGTCGCGTCACCGACGACCACGGGGCCGTCGAGGCCTATGTCGCCCACCTGGTGCGCAGCCTCGGCAGCGAGGGCAGCCTGGAGGGGCTGAAGGTGGTCCTGGACTGCGCCAACGGCGCCTCCTCCATGACCGCCGTGGCGGCCTTCGAGACCCAAGGTGCCGAGGTGGTGGCGATCCACAACACCCCGGACGGCGAGAACATCAACCGCGACTGCGGCTCCACCCACATGGGCGACCTGCAGGCCAAGGTGGTTGAGGTGGGCGCTGACCTGGGCCTGGCCTTCGACGGCGACGCCGACCGCTGCCTGGCCTGTGACGCCGAGGGGACGCTGATCGATGGCGACCAGATCCTGGCGATCCTGGCGCTGGCGCTCAAGGAGGACGGCAAGCTGCACTCCGACACCGTGGTGGCCACCATCATGAGCAACCTCGGCTTCGTCAACGCCATGCGTGAGAACGGCATCCGCGTCGACCAGACCAAGGTGGGCGACCGCTACGTGCTGGAGAGCATGAATGCCAACGGCTTCACCCTGGGCGGCGAGCAGTCCGGCCACGTCATCATGAGCGAGTTCGCCACCACCGGCGACGGCGTGCTCACCGGCCTGCACATCGCTGCGCGGATGGTGCAGACCGGCAAGAGCCTCAGGGAGCTGGGCGCCGTGATGACCCGCCTGCCGCAGACCATGATCAACGTCAAGGACGTCGACAAGCTGCGTGCCGGCATCGACCCGCAGATCCAGTCGGCGGTCAGCGCCGCCAACAAGGAGCTGGGCACCACCGGCCGCGTCGTGCTGCGTCCCTCGGGCACCGAGCCCGTGGTCCGCGTCATGGTGGAGGCCGAGACCATGGAGCGCGCCCAGCAGGTCTGCGAGGAACTCGCGGACGTCGTCAAGGAGCGCGTCAGTCTCTGAACCCTTCCCGGCCCGGCGCCGGCACCACGGGCCCGTCACCAGCGGTGGCGGGCCCGTGGCCTGTCCGCTGGCTGGTCAGGGCCTCGCGGGCGTCGCCCGATGCCTAGCCTCGGCCGCATGACGTCACCCGCCCAGACCCCCGCGGCCCCCACCGCCCCCATCCCCGAGGCCCCCGTGCGGGCCGGGGAGGAGCGCAGCGCCCGGATCGCGGTGACCGTCTTCCCGCTGCTGATCCTGGCCGCGGCCGCTTTCGGCTTCTTCGTGCCCGGTGCCGCCAAGCAGATCACCCCGCACGTCACCACCCTGCTGATGCTGATCATGTTCGGCATGGGCCTGACGCTCACCGTGCCGGACTTCGCCCTGGTGGTGCGGCGCCCGCTGCCGGTGCTGCTCGGCGTGGTGGCCCAGTACGGCATCATGCCGCTGCTCGGCTACGGCGTGGCACAGCTGCTGGGGCTGTCCCCGGAGCTGGCGGCCGGCGTGATCCTGGTGGGCTGTGCCCCCGGCGGCACCGCCTCCAACGTGATCAGCTACCTGTCCAAGGCCGACACGGCGCTGAGCGTCACCATCACCTCCATCTCCACCCTGCTGGCCCCGCTGCTCACGCCGCTGCTGACGCTCTGGCTGGCCGGCACCTACATGCCGGTCGACGGCGCCAAGATGGCCGGCGACATCGTCAAGATCGTGCTGCTCCCCGTGCTGGGCGGCCTGGTGCTGCGGCTGCTGCTGGGCCCCTGGGTGAAGCGCATCCTGGGCCTGCTGCCCTGGATCAGTGTGCTGGCCATCTCCGGCGTCGTGGCCGGGGTGGTGGGCCCGTCCGCGGACAAGCTGGTCAAGGCCGGTGGCATCGTGCTGCTGGCGGTGGTGCTGCACAACTGCCTGGGCTATGCGCTGGGCTACGGCTTCAGCCGACTGTTCCGGCAGAGCGAGCGCACCGCCCGCACCGTCGCCATCGAGGTGGGCATGCAGAACTCGGGACTGGCAGCCGGCCTGGCCGGGGCCTACTTCAGCCCGGTGGCCGCCCTGCCGGGTGCGGTCTTCTCGGTCTGGCACAACATCTCGGGCGCCGTGCTGGCGATGGTCCTGCGACGCACCGCTGAGCGCCACCAGAGCTACTGATCAGATCTTGCGGATCCGCACGCTCTCCACGTCGTGGTCCGCGCCCTTGCGCAGGATGACCGTGGCGCGCGGGCGGGTGGGCTGCACGTTCACGCGCAGGTTGGGTCCGTTGATCTCGTCCCAGACCTGGTTGGCGAAGGCGATCGCCTCCGCATCGCCCATCGTGGCGAAGCGGGTGAAATAGCTGTCGGGATCGCTGAAGGCGGTCTCGCGCAGCGCCAGGAAGCGCTCCACGTACCAGCGTCGGATGTGCTGCTCCTGCGCGTCGACGTAGACGCTGAAGTCGAAGAAGTCGCTCAGCGCCAGGCCCACCGCGCCGTCGCTGCGGGTCCGGGCCGGCTGCAGCACGTTCAGGCCCTCGACGATCAGGATGTCCGGCTGGCGCACCACCTCCACCTCGTCGGTGATGTCGTAGGTGATGTGGGAGTAGACCGGGGCGCTGACCTCGGGGACGCCGGACTTCACGTCCACCACGAAGCGCAGCAGGGCGCGCCGGTCGTAGCTCTCCGGGAAGCCCTTGCGGTCCAGCAGTCCGCGTCGTTCCAGCTCGGCATTGGGGCGCAGGAAGCCGTCGGTGGTGATCAGGTCCACCTTGGGACGGCCGGGGGAGCGGGAGAGCAGCTCGCGCAGCAGGCGCGCCGTGGTGGACTTGCCCACCGCCACCGAGCCCGCCACGCCGATCACGAAGGGGGTGCGGCGCACCTCCAGCTCCAGGAAGGCATTGCTGGCGCGGTAGAGGTGGCCGGTGTGGCGCATGTGCAGGTGGATCAGCTGGGTGAGCGGCAGGTAGACCGCCTCCACCTCGTCGCGGCCGGTGGGGTCGCCCAGGCCGCGCAACCGGGCGAGCGTCTGCTCGTCGAGGTCGATGTCGGTGTGGTCGGCCAGCCCGGCCCAGTCCCCGCGGCTGAGTTCCACGTAGGGTCCCGAGGGGTTGTCGTCCTCGGGGGAGGCCTGGCCGCCGCCGTCGTGCTGAAGGTCTGTCATCGTTGCGCGCCGAATCGCGGTGCGGCGCCTCCTCAGGGGCTAGATTCACACTGCGGGGGCGTTGCTGTCCATCCGGCCGCAGCCCGTCCCTCGGTGCGGTTGCGGTGCGCATTCGCAAAACGCTCAATGGTTTTGTACACTTCTTGCCATGTGTGGAATTGTGGGATATATCGGGCCGCGCAGCGCCCAGGACGTTGTCATTGAGGGCCTTCGTCGGCTCGAGTACCGCGGGTACGACTCCGCGGGCATCGCCGTCGAGGCGGACGGAAGGATCGAGGCCCGCAAGAAGTCGGGCAAGATCACCAACCTGGACGCTGAGCTGGAGGCCAACCCGCTTCCCGCCAGCAACCATGGCATCGGCCACACCCGGTGGGCCACCCACGGCGGCCCCACCGACCAGAATGCGCATCCCCACGTGAGCCAGTCCGGCCGTGTCGCGCTGGTGCACAACGGCATCATCGAGAACTTCGCCGAGCTGCGCGCCGAGCTGGAGGGCCAGGGCGTCAGCTTCACCTCCGAGACCGACACCGAGGCCGCCGCCCAGCTGCTGGGCAAGCTGGTCGACGAGGGCACCCCGATCGCGCAGGCCATGCACCAGGTGGCCAACCGCCTGCAGGGCGCCTTCACCCTGGTCGCCATCGACGGCCAGGACCCCGAGCGCGTGGTCGCCGCCCGTCACGACAGCCCCCTGGTGGTGGGCGTCGGCGAGGGCGAGAACTTCCTCGGCTCCGACGTCGCCGCCTTCCTCGAGTTCACCCGCGAGGCCATCGAGCTGGGCCAGGACCAGGTGGTCGAGATCACCCGCGACGAGGTCACCATCACCAACTTCGACGGCACCGAGGCCACCGCCGTCAAGCCGTACCACATCGACTGGGACATCGCCGCCGCCGAGAAGGGTGGTTACGACTGGTTCATGCGCAAGGAGATCTACGAGCAGCCCCAGGCCGTGGCCGACACCCTGCTGGGCCGCTACGACGCCGAGGGCCAGCTCACCCTGGACGAGGTGCGCATCAGCCCCGAGGAGCTGCGTCGCATCAACAAGATCGTCATCGTGGCCTGCGGCACCGCCTACCACGCCGGTCTGGTGGCCAAGTACGCCATCGAGCACTGGACCCGCATCCCCTGCGAGGTCGACATCGCCAGCGAGTTCCGCTACCGCGACCCGATCATCGACCCCAACACCCTGGTGGTGACCATCAGCCAGTCCGGCGAGACCGCCGACACCCTGATGGCCATCCGCCACGCCCGCGAGCAGCACGCCAAGGTGATCGCCATCTGCAACACCAACGGCGCCACCATCCCGCGCGAGTCCGATGCCGTGATCTACACCCACGCCGGCCCCGAGCGCGGCGTCGCCTCCACCAAGGGCTACCTGACCCAGGTGGTGGCCTGCTACCTGCTGGGTCTCTACCTGGCCCAGGTGCGCGGCATGAAGTACGGCGACGAGATCAAGGCCGTCACCGACGAGCTGGCCACCATGCCCGAGAAGATCCAGAAGATGCTCGACGCCGACCAGCAGGTGCTGGACATGGCCGCCGAGCTGAAGGACGACCCGTCCTTCCTCTTCCTGGGCCGCCACGTGGGCTACCCCTCGGCCCTGGAGGGTGCACTCAAGCTCAAGGAGATCGCCTACAAGCACGCCGAGGGTTTCCCGGCCGGCGAGCTGAAGCACGGCTCCATCGCCCTCGTCGAGGACGGCATCCCGATCTTCATCGCCGTTCCGCCGCAGGGTCGCGACCAGCTGCACGACAAGGTGGTCTCCAACATCCAGGAGGTGCGTGCCCGCGGCGCCAAGACCATCGTCATCGTGGAGGAGGGCGACGACTCGGTGGTTCCCTATGCCGACGTCATCATTCGCCACCCCAAGGCCTCGACCCTGCTCCAGCCGATCCTGTCGATCGTGCCGCTGCAGCTCTTCGCCTGCGAGGTGGCCACCCAGCTGGGCCACGACGTCGACCAGCCCCGCAACCTGGCCAAGTCCGTCACGGTTGAATGAGGGAAGGGGGACGACCCCCTTCAACCCCCGCGCCCTGGGTGCGTTCACGGTTCGCTCGTACCTCGCTCACCGGCACGCAGGGAACGGAAGGACGGGGACGACCCTCTCCAATCCCCGCGCCTGAGTTCAACACTGCCCCCGCCCTTGTGGCGGGGGCGGTGCTGTGCCTGCAGCCGGTAGGCTCGCGCTCGTGAGCGAGCAGATCGAGCAGGGGCCCGGCTGGCAGATGGACCGCACCACGCTGCGGCCCACCATCACCGACGCCGAGGCCTTCCGCGCGGACCGGCAGGCCGACCCCTACACCGAGGTGCTGGTGGCGCTGTGGGGCGGGGACCCGACAGGCGCCGAGCAGCTGCTGGCCGACCAGCCCGATGCCTTCCGCACCCGGGCGCTGCGCGCCGACGCGCTGCGCGACCAGGGCCGCCACGACGAGGCCATCGCCGCCTACCGTGAGCTGCAGGCCTCCTCCCCGGCCGGGGCGCAGTCGCTGCTGGCCTACCACCTGGGCATCGCCCTTTTCGACGCCGGCCGCCCGGCCGAGGCCGTCCACGAACTCTCCCAGGCCCTGATGCTGCGCCAGAGCGGCGGCTCCTCACCGGCCACCGTCGCCAGCACCCGCCACGCCCTGGCCGTCGCCACGAGCCGCACCGGGAACTGAGCATGGCCGTCGTCGGGGTCGGCATCGACCTGTGCTCCATCGCGCGCTGGGAGGCGATGCTGCAGCGTCGGCCCGGCCTGCTGCAGCGCATCCTGAACCCGGCCGAGGCCGCCACCTCCACCGCCTCGCAGGCCGCCCGCTGGGCCGCCAAGGAGGCGCTGGCCAAGGCCATCGGCGCGCCGGCCGGCATGGCCTGGCTGGACTCCGAGGTGGTGCGCACCGAGTCCGGTGCGCCACGCTTCGAGGTGCGGGGCAGCGTCGCCGCCCGCGTCGCCGAGCTGGGCATCACCACCATCCACCTGTCCATGTCCCACGACGGTGGCATGGCCACCGCGATCGTGATCTGTGAGGACGCATGAGCCGAGAGGAGCCGGCATGATCGCCGTCCACACCGCCCAGCAGGTGCGCGAGGCCGAGCAGGCCTTCTTCGCCGCCAACCCGGGCGTCGACCTGATGCAGCGCGCCGCCGATGGCCTGGCCGAGGCCGTGGAGAACTTCCTCGAGGGACGCGGCCCCGGCGTCGACGGTGCCCGGCTGCTGGTGGCTGTCGGGCCCGGCAACAACGGCGGGGATGCCCTGTTCGCGGCCGCCCGGCTGGCCCGTCTGGGGTGCCGGGTGGAGCTGTGGGCCACCCACGGCGACGCCCACGAGGCCGGCCTGGCGGAGGCGCAGGCAGCCGGCTGCCAGCAGATCGACGCCGGCCAGGCCACCACGGCGCTGGCCGAGGCGGACCTGCTGCTCGACGGCGTGCTGGGGATCGGCGGACGCCCTGGGCTGGATGCGCCGGTGGCGACGCTGGCCCGCGAGGCCCGTGACCTGGGGATCCCGGTGGTCGCCGTCGACCTGCCCTCGGGGCTGGACGCCGATTCCTCCACTCCTGCCGAGGAGAGCTTCCACGCCACGCTGACCGTCACCTTCGGTGCCCTGAAGCCCTGCCACGTGCTGCAGCCGGCCGCCTCGCGCTGCGGTGAGGTGCGCCTGGTGGACATCGGGCTGGAGCTGGGGGAGCCCTGGGCGCTCGCCGCCGCGCCCGGCGACATCGCCCAGCGCTGGCCCCTCCCCGGCCCCACCAGCGACAAGTACTCCCGCGGCGTGGTGGGCATCGACACCGGTTCGGTGCACTACCCGGGTGCCGCGGTGCTGGGCACCGTGGGTGCGCTGCACGCCGGCGCCGGGATGATCCGCTTCTGCGGCCCCGGGCCTGCCGATGGCCTGATCCGCGCCGCCCTGCCCAGTGTCACCCACGGCGAGGGCAGGGTGCAGGCCTGGCTGGTGGGCTCCGGTTGGGGCGACGAGCCCGGCGACGCCGAGCGGTTGGCCGGCCGCCTGGCCGACGGCCTGCCCACCGTGGTCGACGCCGATGCGCTGCGCCTGCTGCCCGACCATCTGCCGGCCGGCTGCCTGCTCACCCCGCATGCCGGAGAACTCGCCCGCCTGCTCGATGTGGAGCGTGAGGAGGTCACCGCCGACCCGATCGGCCACGCCCGTGCCGCTGCGGACCGCTGGCAGGCGGTGGTGCTGCTCAAGGGCGCCACCCAGTACGTGGTGCAGCCCGACGGGGCGGTGTGGCTGGCCGTGCCGGGACCGCACTGGAGTGCCCAGGCCGGCTCCGGCGACGTCCTGGCGGGGATCTGCGCCACCCTGCTCGCCGCAGGGCTCGACGCGGCCCGGGCGGCGCTGCTGGGAGCCTCGGTACAGGCGATGGCGGCGCGACGTCGTCCCGGTCCCTACCCGCCCGACGACATCGCTCGCGAGGTGCCCGCCGTGGTGGGCGGCTTCGAGGTGGTGCGGTGAGGCGCGTGGACCACGCCCAGCGGGTCCACCCGACGGCGATCCTGCTGCTGGGGGCGGGCATCGTCCTCGCGATGGGCGCCAGTTTCGCGCTGCTGCAGCCGCACCGCAGCCGGCTGCCGATCAGCGCCGGGTTGCCCCTGGCACTGGTGGGCATCGCGCTGACGCTGGTGGTGCTGATCCGCTGGGGCCACTTCTGGCTGCGCCACTACGTCTGGGGCGTCCTGGGTGGCACGGCCGCCCTGGTCGTGGCCGTGACCGCCGGGGTGCTGGTCAATGCCCCGTTGGTGGTGCTGCCGCGCCGGACCATGCTGGTGGGCTCCTTGGCGGGCACCACCGGATGCGGGCTGGGCCTGGGGCTGCTGGGCCTGTTCGAGGCGGACCGCGAGATGCGTCACCACCTGTGGTGGGTCGGCGCCTTCATCGTGCTGCTGCCCGGGCTGGTCCTGGTGCTCGGCTGATCAGCGGGTGGAGTTGGTGAGCCGCGGGATCCGCACCCCGGTGCGCACCGCCTCGCGGTAGTGGCCCACCAGCTGCTCGCAGATGAAGGGCCAGGTGCGGTGCTCCACGCTGGTGCGGGCGGCCTGGCCCATCGCCTGGCGCTTGTAGTCGTCGCCCACCAGGTCCGCGACGTAGCCGCGCAGCTGGTCCAGTCGGCCGGGCTCGTAGAGCCAGCCGGTGCGCGAGGGGTCCACCAGGTCGATCGGGCCACCGCGGCGCGGGGCGATCACCGGCAGCCCGCTGGCCTCGGCCTCCTGGATCGACTGGCAGAAGGTCTCCAGCTCACCGGTGTGCACGAACAGGTCGAAGCTGGCCAGGCAGCGGGGGAGCTCGTCGCCGGTCTTGAGGCCCAGGAAGAGGGCCTGCGGCAGCTGGCGCTCCAGCTCGGCGCGCTCCGGGCCGTCGCCGATGATGACCAGCCGGATGCCGGGGATGTCGGCGATGGCGGCCAGGTGGTGCACGCTCTTCTCCGCCGCCAGCCGTCCCATGTAGCCGACGATCCGCTCGCCGTTGGGGGCCCAGGAGCGGCGCAGCTGCTCATCGCGCCGCGCGGGGTGGAAGCGCGTGGAGTCGACGCCGCGCGCCCAGATCCCCACCCGCGGGATGCCCTGCTGCAGCAGCTGGTCGCGGGCATAGGTGGAGGGGGCGAAGTTCAGCGTCGCCAGGTTGTGGGCCTGCTTGAGCCGGTACCAGAGCACCGGCTCCAGGGCGGGGAAGCCGTACTGGGCGGCATAGGTGGCGATCTCGGTCTGGTAGATCGCCACCGAGGGGGTGTTCAGCCGGGCCGCGCTGAGCGCCGCCTTGTAGCCGATGGCGAAGGGGGCTGCCAGGTGCACCACGTCGGGGCGGAAGTCAGCCAGCGCCCGCTCGATCATGAAGCGGGGTGCGGTGTTCACGCGCACGTCGTTGTAGCCGGGCAGGCCCACCGAGGCCAGCGGCACCACCGGGAAGCCGAGGTAGTCGTGCGGGACGCGCCCGCCGTCGTTGGGGGCGAGCACCATGGCCTCGTGGCCGGTGGCCCGCAGGTGCTCGAGCATCCTGAGCACCGAATTGGTGACACCGTTCACCTGGGGAAGGAAGGACTCCGCCGCGAAAGCTACACGCACATCTCGATGGTAACCATGTGACCAGGCCTCACCGCCCAGCCTGGGCCACCAGCGGCTGAACGTTGGGCGACGAAGCTGAACAGCCGACGACGCACATGAACCACACGCGAAGGCACCCTGGGCGAGTGGTGGCGGCCGGGGTGGCGGCTGGCCACTGGCAGCCGGCTGAGCCCCGGATCGTCACCGATTCGTTGCGAAACGCCCTTGACTGGTAGTGTTGCCATCTGAAAGGGCAATTCGCGGGTCACCTCCCCGAGGTCGACCAGCGGTAGTTGCCCCATGATGCGAATCAGTTGCAGCTTGGATGAGGCGACCAATTCGCCACCCAAGCGCCTGACGCCACATGGCCCATCCAGCCCCGGCTTCGAGCGCCATGTTCCGCCGCCATCACCTGCGTTGTGAAAGTGCATGTTGGTGCGCCGCGGTTCCATCCGTCTCCTCGACGAGGAACGGCCGAACCAGTCGAGACACCATCGGCTGCCCCGACGGGCGCCCAGCGGCGCCCAGAAGTGAGTACCACCATGCCCCGTCCCACCCCGCACGGCCGCAAGGCCGCCAAGGCCCCCGGTTTCAAGCCCGCCAAGAAGGCTGGCCCCAAGAACCGTTGGAGCAACGAGCAGCGCGCCGCCCAGGGCCACAAGCCCCGCAAGGCCTGGGAGCCCCGTGAGGAGCGCCAGGACCGCGGCTACCGCTCCGACGACCGTCGCGACCAGCGCTCCGACGACCGTCGCGACTTCCGCGCGGATGATCGTCGCGGTTTCCGCGCGGATGATCGTCGTGATGCCCCCCGCACCGACAGCCCCCGCACCAGCGACTCCCGCGGCCGCAACTTCGAGTCCGCCCGCCCCAGCGATGAGCGTCGCGGCTACTCCTCCGAGCGCCGGGAGGGCGGCTTCGGCGGCCGCGCCCCCCGCAAGTTCGAGCGCGATGACCGCGGCCACCGCGGTGACCGTCGTGATGAGCGCAACGAGCGCCCCCGTTTCGAGCGCGACGACAAGCCGCGTTTCCAGCGCGACGACCGCCCGCGCCGTGACGACCGTCCCCGCTTCGAGCGTGACGACCGTCGCGACGATCGTCCCCGTTTCGACCGCGAGGAGCGCGGTGCGCGCCCCGGTTACGCCTCGCGCCCGGTGCGCCAGGAGCCCCCGACCCGGTGGGAGCCCCGTGCCGAGCGCAAGCCCTGGGACCGCCCCGAGCGCCCCCGTCGCGAGGAGCGTGGCGATCGTCCCCGCTTCGAGCGTGACGACAAGCCGCGCTTCGAGCGTGACGACAAGCCGCGCTTCCAGCGTGACGACAAGCCCCGCTTCGACCGCGACGAGCGTCGCGGCCGTGACGAGCGTCGCCCGGCCTGGGGCCGCGACGAGAAGCCGCGCTTCAACCCGGAGCGTCGCGAGGACCGTCCCTTCAGCGAGGACCCGGACCAGATGAGCTGGACCGCCACCGACCTGGGCGAGATCGACGAGACCGGTGTGGAGGAGGGCCAGGGCTTCGCCGCCCTCGGCGTGCCGAAGATCATCGTCGCCGCGCTGGACAAGCAGGGCATCACCGCCCCCTTCCCGATCCAGGCCGCCACCATTCCCGACGCGATCGCCGGGCGTGACGTGCTGGGCCGTGGCCAGACCGGCTCGGGCAAGACGCTGGGCTTCGGCCTGCCGATGCTCACCCGGATCTCGCAGGCGGACCCCACCGGTGGCGCCCCGCGCGGCCTGGTGCTGGTGCCCACCCGTGAGCTGGCCCTGCAGTGCGCCGACGTGCTGGCCCCGCTGGCCAAGACCCTGCGCCTGGACCTCACGCTGATCGCCGGCGGCATGGGCTACGGCCCGCAGCTGCGCGCCTTCGAGCGTGGCGTCGACATCGTCGTGGCCACCCCCGGCCGTCTGATCGACCTGCTGGAGCAGGGCGCCGTGGACCTCTCGCAGGTCATGGTCACCGTGCTCGACGAGGCCGACCACATGGCCGACCTGGGCTTCATGCCCGCCGTGACCACCCTGCTCGACTCGGTGCCGGCCGACGGCCAGCGCCTGCTCTTCTCGGCCACCCTGGACCACGCCGTGGACCGGATCGTCAAGAAGTACCTGCACGACCCCGTCACCCACCAGGTGGACACCGACCGCGCCTCGGTCAGCACCATGGAGCACCAGCTGCTGCAGGTGCTGCCGCACGACAAGAACGCCATCACCGCGGAGATCGCCAACCGCAAGGGCCGCAGCGTCCTGTTCGTCCGCACCCAGATGGGCGCCAACCGCGTCGCCGAGCAGCTGCGCGGCGCCGGCGTGATGGCCGGTGCGCTGCACGGCGGCCTGACCCAGGGTGCCCGCACCCGGATCCTGGCGGCCTTCAAGGAGGGCACCGTCCCGGTGCTGGTGGCCACCGACGTCGCCGCCCGCGGCATCCACGTCGACGACGTGAGCCTGGTGCTCGAGGTGGACCCGCCGATGAGCTCCAAGGACTACCTGCACCGCGCCGGCCGCACCGCCCGCGCCGGTGAGAAGGGCGTGGTGGCCTCCATCGTGCTCCCGCACCAGCGCAAGACCATGGCCCGCATCGCCGGCCAGGCCGGCGTGAAGGTGGACCCGCTGCCCGTGCGCCCCGGCGACGAGAAGCTGCACGAGACCACCGGTGCCCGCGTCTGCGAGAGCGCTCCCATCGAGGAGGCCGAGTACGAACGCCTGATCGCCCCGCGTCGCGGTGGCGGCAAGGGTGGCCCCCGTCAGGGTGGTTACAAGGGCGGACGTGGCGGCGGCTACCGCGGCCAGGGCGGCGGTGGCTACCGCGGCCAGGGCGGTGGCGGCCGACGCTTCGGCAACGACCGTGGCGATCGTGGTGGCAACCAGGGCTGGCGCCGCGAGCGCTGAGCCACGCCCGGCACCGCCGGTGACGAGGACTAGAGTGGGACGACGTGACTGACACCTCCGTGGACCTGCGCATCGCCGGGGCGGCTGACGCCCCGGCGATGCTGCGGCTCGTCCACCTGGCCTTCGGCGCCCGGCCGGCGGTGGACCCGCCCGCCGCCGCGCTGTCCGACACGCTGTCCGACATCGAGGAAGCGCTCGAGGCCTCGCCCGGCGTGGTGGCGGAGGTGGACGGCCAGATGGTCGGCTGCCTGCTCACCTCGCTGAACGGCACCGTGGGCGGCCTGCACCGCGTCAGCGTCGATCCCGAGGCCCGCAAGCACGGCGTCGCGGCCGTCATGGTGCGCGGCGCGTGCGAGGTGCTCACCGACCTGGGGGCCCGCCGCGTCGAGATCCTGTGCCGTCGCGAGTTCCCCGAGGTGAAGCAGTGGTGGACCAAGCACGGCTTCAGCGAGGTCGGCGCCCAGCCGCTGGGCTGGACCATGGGCCACGAGCTGCCGGCCCGCCACGTGGTGGCCACCGGCGAGGCGATGCAGGAGCTGGGGGAGCGGCTGGCCGGCCTGCTGCGCGCCGGCGACGTGGTCGTCGCCTCCGGGGACCTGGGCGCCGGCAAGACCACCCTCACCCAGGGCATCGGCCGCGGCCTCGACGTCGACGGCCCCGTGATCTCACCCACCTTCGTGCTCAGCCGGGTGCACCGCTCGCGCAGCGGCGGCCCCGACCTGGTGCACGTGGACGCCTACCGGCTCGGCTCCGAGGCCGAGCTCTTCGACCTGGACCTCGACCTGACCCTGGCCGACTCCGTCACGCTCGTCGAGTGGGGCGCCGGGCTGGCCGAGGGTCTCGCACCCGCCGTGCTGGACGTCGACATCCGCCGCAGCACCGATCCGCAGGACGAGACCCGCGTGGTCTACCTCACCGGCTTCGGCGAGCGCTGGCAGGGCGTCGACCTGCACGACCTGACGAAGGACGACCGATGACCACCTGGACCCTGGGCCTGGACACCTCCACCGACATCTGCCTGGGCCTGGCCCGCGACGGCCAGGTGGTGGCCTCCGAGCTGATCGCGGACCGCCGCGGCCATGCCGAGAAGCTGATGCCCGCCGTGGTGGAGCTGTGCCGTGGCCAGGGCATCGCCGTCTCCGACGTGACCGAGGTGGCCGTCGGCCTGGGCCCCGGCCCGTTCACCGGGTTGCGGGTGGGCATCGTCACCGCCCACACCATCGCCTCGCTGGCCGGCACCACGATGCACGGCGTGTGCAGTCTGGACGTCGTGGCCTGGCAGTGGGCCCACGGCGAGCAGCCGCCCACGGGTGACTTCGTGATCGCCTCCGACGCCCGCCGCAAGGAGCTCTACTGGGCCCGCTACGGTGCCGACGGTCGCCGCATCGGCGAGCCGCAGGTCAGCGCCCCCAGCGAGCTGCCCGACCTGCCGGTGGCCGGCCCCGGTCGCGAGGCCTGGCCCCAGATCTTCGTCGACGGACCGGACACCCTCGACGCGGGCGTGCTGGCCGCGCACTGGGCCGAGCTGCCCGATGCCGGCTCCGACGCGCTCTACCTGCGCAAGCCCGATGCCGTGGCCCCCACCACCCGCAAGTCCACCTTGGTGGGCCAGCGGCTCACCCTGAAGGCGCCCCGGTGATCTGCGCCGCCGCCCGCGACCTCGACGTGCCCGCCATCCTGGAGCTGGAACAGGGCTCCTTCCCGGCCGCGGAGCAGTGGAGCGAACAGGCCTGGCGCGAGGAGCTGCAGGCCGGCGACCGCTTCGTGATCACCGCCCGCGATGCCGAGGACCGGGTGAAGGCGGCCGCCACCTTCCAGTGCGTCGCCGACACCGCAGACCTGCACCGCATCATGGTGGCCCGCGAGCACCGCGGCGAGGGGCTGGCCAAGCAGCTGATGCAGGCCGGCATGCAGTGGGCCCAGGCCATCGGCGCCAGCCGGATGCTGCTGGAGGTCCGCGAGGACAACGAGGCCGCGCTCGGCCTGTACGACGGCTGCGGCTTCGAGCAGCTGGCCCGTCGCGAGAACTACTACGGACCGGGGGCGCACGCCCTGGTCATGGCCGCACCGCTGGCCGACGAGAAGGACGAGGCAGACCATGAGTGAACCGCTGATCCTGGGCATCGAGAGCTCCTGCGACGAGACCGGCGTGGGCATCGTGCGCGGCAACGAGCTGCTGGCCAACGAGGTCGCCAGCTCGGTGGAGCAGCACGTCCGCTTCGGTGGCGTGGTGCCCGAGGTGGCCTCCCGGGCGCACCTGGAGGCCATGGTGCCGGCCCTGGAGCGCGCCCTGGCCGCCGCCGACGTGGACCTCTCGGAGCTGGACGGCATCGCCGTGACCGCCGGCCCCGGCCTGATGGGTGCCCTGGTGGTGGGGCTGGCCAGCGCCAAGGCACTGGCCGCCTGGACCAACAAGCCGCTCTACGGGCTGAACCACCTGGCCGGCCACGTGGCCGTCGACCTGCTGGACCACGGCCCGCTGCCCACCCCGGCCGGTGCCCTGCTGGTCTCCGGCGGGCACACCGAGCTGCTGGTGGTCGACGACATCGCCACCTCCATCACCCAGGTGGGCTCCACCATCGACGACGCCGCCGGCGAGGCCTATGACAAGGTGGCCCGCGTGCTCGGCCTGCCCTACCCGGGCGGCCCGGTGATCGACAAGGCCGCCCAGGACGGCGACCCGACCGCGATCCGTTTCCCGCGTGGCCTGACCGCCCGGCACGACCTGGCCAAGCACCGCTTCGACTACTCCTTCAGCGGCCTCAAGACCGCCGTCAGCCGGTGGGTGGAGACCCGCGAGCGCGACGGGCTGGAGGTGCCGCTCAACGACGTGGCCGCCAGCTTCCAGGAGGCGGTCTGCGACGTGCTCACCGCCAAGGCCGTTGACCTGTGCCAGGAGCGCGGTCTGGAGCACTTCCTGATCGGCGGCGGCGTCGCGGCCAATTCGCGGCTGCGCGGCCTGCTGGAGGAGCGGATGAAGGCCGCTGGCGTCGAGCTGCGTCGCCCGCGTCCTGCGCTGTGCACCGACAACGGCGCCATGATGGCCGTGCTCGGCTCCGAGGTGGTCAAGGCCGGCGGCAAGCCTTCCAGCATGGACATCGGCGCCAACTCGGGCCTGCCGATCTCCACCATCCTGGTCTGAGCCCTGGTCCGGGCCGCTCGGGGCCCTGGCCGGCTTCCACCGAAAGGTGGAATCCTGCTTCGCCCCTTCGGGGTTCGGCGCGCCAGCCTGGGCCGTGGGGAGCGAGCCGTCACAGATGGGCGATGGCCCGGACCAGCAGGATGCCCAGCGCCAGGGCGGGGACCAGCCAAGGAGCCACTCGCAACCACCAGCGAGCGGCCGGGTCGTCGGCGCCGCGCGGGTCCACGACGTGGTTCCCGACCTGTCGGACCGTTGCCCAGGTGGCGCCGGCCACCAGCAACGCGGCGAGCAGCCAGAGCTGCCAGGCCGACGCGGTGAAGGCCGTGGCGTCCCAGCTGCGCAGGGCGGGCATGCTGAGCTGCCAGACGGCCATGGCGGCCATGAAGCCCGCGACCCGTCGGCCGGTGGAGCTGCGCGACCAGAGGTAGACGGCGGTGGTGACCAGGCCGAAGAGCAGGAAGGCCAACACCTGGGCGAGCGTGCCCCAGCTGATGACCGCCGGCCGGGCGAGGGTCCACGGCAGGAGGGCCACGCAGGCGAGCGCAATGCTGCCAAGCGCCACTGCCAGCATCTGGTGCCGGAAGGCGGGCCACAGCCGGGCCGGTCCTGCGAGCTGGTCGGCATAGTCGGTGGGGTCACCGAAGGCGTGCACCGCCCGCTGCCCGGACTCGGCGCAATGGCTCTCCACCTCGGCCCAGGCCTCACCGATGGCCGTCCCACCTGCACCCCGGTACCTCATCTGCTCGACGAAGACCCGGTGCCAGTCGTGGTTGTCCATGGCCTCGCCGGACTCCATCAGGGCGTCGAGCCTCGAGACCTCGTGCGGATCCATGGTTGCGGTCACCTCCAGACGGTGTTCGTGAGGACGACGAGCAGGGTGACCACCACGACGGCTAGCCCCAGCCAGAGCCAGGTCGGCTGGTTGCTGGTCAGGGCATAGGGACGCCCAGTGACCGGGTCGGTGATCCGCTGCCTGCGCCCCAGCCAAGCGGCAGCCAGACCGGCCACGACTGCCGTCCCCGTGATGAGGCAGGCCAGCCAACCCGGCGCCATCGCATCGAGCGGTATACGCCACCACGCCATCGCGAGACCGCAGAGGAGGACCAGCAGCGGGATCCACCTGGCCCGCGCTCCCACGATCCCGGCCAGAGCCGCCTCCAGGCAGAAGGCCACCACGACCAGCACCAGCAGGGTGATGGAGAACCAGGTGGCACCGCCGGTGCTGCCCATCAGCCAGCGTGCTGCGCCCGGGGCCGTGAAGCACAGGGCCATGAAGGCCCAGGACCCCAGGCCATGCACCCATCGGATCGGGCGGAAGGCGCCCGGGGTGGGCACCAGATCGCGGGCATAGTCGTGGGGCGGGCCGAAGAGCACCTGGGGGTTCTCCTGGGCCTCCAGGCAGTGGCTGTGCACCGTCGCCACCTGGTCGGAGATCTGGTGGGCTCTAGCGCCACGCTGCTCCATCTCGGCGATGAAGGCCTCGTACCAGCTCGTCACGGGCAGCTGTTCGGTGCCTCGGGAATTGTTGGTCATCTCAGCCCTCCTGGCAGATGAACGGGTGGTTCAGATGTGGGCGCGCCATCGATCCTGCTTGTCAGGCGAAGCACTGGGCCACTGCCCAGGCCAGGGGAATCAGGGCCAGCAGGTTCTTGAGCCAGGGCGAGACCAACTGCTCGGAGCGGGGCCGTCGCGGATCGATGGCGGGGTCCTGGTTGAGCGTCGACCAGGACAGGGTGGCGAGCAGTCCGAACAGGACGCTGAGGCCTTTCACCAGCCGGAGGTCGAGGTGCAGCTCGGCGGGGTGGGTCCAGCTCAGGCCCATGATGACGATCAGCAGGATGCCCACCGTGGCCAGCTGCAGGGCCGAGCCCTTCCTGCCTGGCATTCGGTACTCGATCCAAGGGAATGTGAGCACCAGGGGCAGGGACGCAGCCAGGGCGATGACGCCCCACAGCGGCACGATGGCCCGTCCGTCGAGGCCCACGTTGGGCAGCGACAGATTCAAGGTCACGACGGTGAGCAGGCTCGGCAGGAACTGGCGCAGCAGCCAACCGTGCGGCCTCAGGCCGCCGGGGTGCAGCAGGCCCGCCTGGCGGGCGGGATCCCCGAAGGCCTGCTGACGGGACTCGCCGGTCTCCTGGCAGTGCGAGTCGATCATGGCGAGGGCGTCGCCGATCGACGTGCCGGTGGCACCCCGCAGGCGCATCTGTTCCTCGAAGCTGCGGTCCCACTTCTGGTCGGCCTCATGGCTCACGGCCTGGGCGACGTACGGATCGGTGCTCATGGCGTCTCCTGGCAGATGAAGGGTTGGGTACGGCGGGTGAAGGCATTCCACCGGGCCGACTCCTGCTGGAAGTGCAGGTGTCCGGCCGCGGTGAGGGCGAAGTACTTGCGCCCCGGGCCTCCCTGTCCGGCCCGCCACTCGGTGACGACCATGCCTGCCTGCTCCAGCCGGGTGAGCAGCGGGTACAGGGTGCCGCCCTTGATGGTGCCGAAGCCCTCGGCCTCCAGCCGCGTGATGATCGCGTAGCCGTACTCCGCGCCCTCGGTGAGCACGCGCAGCACGCCCAGCTCCAGCACGCCGCGGAGCCACTCGGTGGGCCAAGCCTCTTCCATGCCCTCGACGGTACGCCTAACTAGTCGGCGCCGCTACATAGTTGGCGTGGTCTGGCCGTTCGGACAGAGCGACCCACCCGTGGCGCGAATCGGGGCAGACGTCCAACCCTGAAAATCGGCCCCTCGATGGGGAGTGTCCGATTAACGGTGTAAGTGGCGGGTTCTACTGGGTGGTGCTGGCCGCGGGCATGCGGTCA